>NZ_JBJHAD010000003.1:0-330473 GCF_054050875.1 Blastococcus sp. SYSU DS0541
GGCACCCACTCCGGGTGCCCGCCCGCCGCGTCTCCCGGGTCTCCGCGGGCTGCCGCACCGCCCCCGTGCTGCCCACCCAGGCCGGCGAGGTCCCCGCGCCGCGGGTCAGCTGGGGGGCACGGGCGGGATGATCCGGTCGACGACGTCGGCCGGCATGAGCCCGGCCTTGCCGAATCGGCTGGCCGCCTCGATGAACTGAGGTGCCGAGGCGGCGAGGTCGACGAGCATCGCGCGGGCGTCGTCCTCGCGACCGGCGAGCGCCGCGACCACGGCCCGCCACATCAGCTGGTCGGGCTCGCTGACCGGGTCCATCGGCCGCAGCAGCTCCAGCTCCCGGTCGGCGGTGACCGGGTCGCCGTCGATGGCCTGCTGGAAGGCGCGGACGACGTCCTGGTAGCGCGCGCGGGTGACGGTGAGCTCGGCGAGGACGCCGAGCGGGTCCGGGGAGTCGTCGACCCGCAGGTCGACCACCATGTCGTGCCAGGGCCGGCCGGTCGTGGTGGCGCGGACGACCATGATCGCGGCCGACCGGCGTCCCCGGAAGTCGCCCCCGGCCTCCTCCCCCGCCACGAGCGCGTTGAGCAGCCGCTGCGCGAGGGGGCCGATGGAGCCCTCGAAACGCTCGACCATCGCCTCCCACACCGCCGGCGAGCTGGCCATGTTGGCCAGCGCCACGGAGGTGTCGCCGACGAGGTGGCCGGCGGCGTCGACGCAGTTGGCGCCGGTGTACACGGCGAAGTCGCCGGCGAGGCCGAGGACGGCGACCTGCCGGCGCTCGGGCTGCGGGTCGACGCTGCTGAGCGCCGTCAGCACCTCCTGCGCGGTGAAGCCGCCGCGGAGCAGGTCCAGGCCGACGGCGCCGTACATGGGCTCGGCCATCGACTGCGTCGCGATGACGCCGTGCCCGGGGAGGGCGAAGGGGACGCTGTTCCCGACCGCGAAGGCCTGGGACTGCGTGGCGACGCCCATCTCCCCTGTCTCCGGGTCACGGGCCACGATCGAGTACGTCACCGCCGCCGCCTACCCGTCGCTCCCGGGGGCCCGAAACACGCCTGCATCACAGTGCGTGGGCCGCCATGGCCCCGGCCAGCAGCTCCACCGACCGCAGCCGCCCCTCGAGGGAGCCCGACTGGTGGGCGACGATCAGCTCGTCGGCGTCGGCGAACTCGGCGAACCCCTCGATGTGCTCCCGCACCTCGGCCGGGGTGCCGACGGCGGTGTGGGTGAGCATCGTCTCCACGTGCTGGCCGGCCCCCTGGGCGAGGAGCTGGTCGGCCTGCTCGTCGGTGAGCGCGCGGCCCCGGCCGAACAGGCCGATGGCCAGGTTCCGGCGGACCGCCTGCAGCTGCTCCTGCGCGGCCGCGGTGCTGTCGGCCGCGACGACGTTGACGCCGGCGATCACGTGGGGCTCGGCGAGCTGCTCGGAGGGCTTGAACTCCCGCCGGTAGGCCGCGACGGCGGGCTCGAGCATGGCGGGCGCGAAGTGCGAGGCGAAGGCGTAGGGCAGCCCGAGCGCGGCCGCGAGCGTGGCGCCGAACATCGAGGAGCCCAGGACGTACAGCGGCACCCGCGAGCCCTTGCCCGGAATGGCGTCGACTCCGGGCACCCGGCTCTCGCCGGCGAGGTAGGCCTGCAGCTCGAGGACGTCCTGCGGGAACGTGTCGGCCGAGCGCGGATCGCGGCGCAGGGCGTACATGGTGTTCTGGTCGCTGCCGGGGGCACGGCCCAGGCCCAGGTCGATGCGGCCGGGGTACATCGCGTCGAGCGTGCCGAACTGCTCGGCGATCGTCAGCGGCGAGTGGTTGGGCAGCATGACGCCGCCGGCCCCGAGCCGGATGGTGCGGGTGTGCGCGCCGACGTGGGAGATCAGCACGCTGGTGGCCGACGAGGCGATCGAGGGCATGTTGTGGTGCTCGGCGTACCAGACGCGCGCGTAGCCGTGCTCCTCCGCGCGCTGGGCGAGCGCGACGCTCGCGGCGATGGCGCTGCTCGCGGTCTCCCCGCGTGGGATGGGGGCCAGGTCGAGGACGGACAGGGTGATGCTCATGAGTGGTGCGGGCCTTTCACGTCGGTTGCACCTGGCAACGCCGTCGGCCCGCCGCACCTTCCCCCGCTGCGCCGCCCGCTGCGGTCAGCGGCTCTGCAAGGCGTCCAGGGCCACCGCCATCGCCGCCGCCACCCGGAAGTCCACGCGGGGGTCGGGGACGGTGACCGTGTAGTGGTCGCGCAGCCCGATCCGCTTCTCGCTGCTCAGCACGACCGCACCGGTGCGGCTGTCGGTGAAGTCGAAGTGGAACAGAAAGGGCACCGGGATGTTGTTGAGGAACGGGATGAAGTTCCACACCCGGCGCAGCACCGCGATGAACTGGTTGCGCTCCTGGCCGACCGCCTCGAGGCCGGGCGCGGAGAGGTGCCAGGTCGAGCGCAGCAGGCTGGCCCCGAAGTCCTTCCTGAAGTAGCCGATGGGCTGGCCGTACTCGTCGACGACGTCGTGCTCGGCGCCGACGTCGAGGCGCTGGCGGGCCCTGAAGGAGAAGACCCGCCGGCTCCTGGACTCATCGGCGAAGAAGACGACCTCCTCGCGGAGCTTCATCCGCTTCTGCTCGGCGAGCGCGAGGAGGTGCCCTTCGCTGCCGTCGGGCGCGGCCGCCCGAACCTCGTAGCGGTTGACCATCATCGTGACCCGCTGCCGGATGAAGAAGCGCGGGACGACCATCGGGGCGGGCTGGTGTCCGGAAGGAACGGTCACTCGGTGCTCCGTCGCTGCTCGAGGGGTGTGGGCGCCATCCTGGCGGATCGGCGCCGGTCGCGGGCCGGCGCCGACCCTCGCGTCGTCAGCGCGGGGACTCCTCGCGCCGCCCGGTGAGCGCGTGGTGCAGCCGCTGGACCAGTCGCTCCAGAGGGCTGGGCGTCTCGTCGCTGCGGGCCGGGCCCGACGGCATGAGCACCCACAGCAGCAGGTAGACCAGGATGCCGGCGCCCCCGGCGACGGTGAGGCCCACGAAGCCCACCCGCCAGAGGACGGCGTCGATGCCGGTGTAGTCGGCCAGGCCGCCGCACACGCCACCGGCCATCTTGTCGGTGCTGCTGCGTCGGAGCTCCGGCCGCGACGGGGGCGGCTGCCGGTCCGTGGCGGGGATGTCCGCGGGGGGAGGGAGGGGGGCTGAGTTCGTCATGCCACGAGCGTGCCGCCCGCGCCGCCCGGCGGACATCCGGTGACACCCGGAACCACCCCTGGTTCCGCGCTCAGGGTCGCCCTGGTGGGATCCCCGGCCTCAGCGCAGCGGCAGCGGGGTCGTGTCGCCGTCCTCCCTCGGTCCGAGGATCCAGCGCTCCTCGAGGGCGATGGGGACGTCGTTGATGCTGGCCTCCCGCCGGCGCATGAGGCCGTCCTCGGCGAACTCCCAGTTCTCGTTGCCGTACGAGCGCCAGGTGCCGCCCTCGGCGTCCTGCCACTCGTACTGGAACCGCACCGCGATGCGGTCGTCGCTGAACGCCCACAGCTCCTTGCGGAGCGCGTAGTCCAGCTCGCGCTGCCACTTGCGGGTCAGGAACTGCACGACCTCGTCACGGCCGTGCAGGAACTCGGCGCGGTTCCGCCACACCGTGTCCTCGGTGTAGGCCTGCGCCACCCGCTCGGGGTCGCGGGTGTTCCACGCGTCCTCCGCGGCGCGGACCTTCTGCCGGGCGGTCTCCAGGGTGAACGGCGGGAACGGGGGGCGGGGCACGTGGTACCTCCTCGGCGCAGCGGTGGCCGCCGGCCGGCCACCGGGTGCCAGCCTGCCGGTCGGAGCCGGGAACGCGCACGCCGGCCGATGAGATCGGCGGACCTGCCCCGTCTAGGTTCTCGTCGACCGCATCACCGAAGGAGATCCCGTGGGACGCATCGCCGCTGCTCTGTTCACCACCGTCGACGGCTCGGCCGAGCGCCCCGACCTGTGGCACGGCCCCTACTTCGACGAGGCGATGGGGCAGGCGATGGACCGGCACCTGGGCCGCTGCGAGGCCTACCTCATGGGCCGCGTGCTGCACGACCAGTGGGCGCAGTACTGGCCGGGCAACGACAGCGACGAGTTCGCCGAGTTCATCAACCCCGTCCAGAAGTACGTGCTGTCGACGACGCTGGAGGGCTCCGACTGGGCCGGGACGACGGTTCTGCGCAGCCTCGACGATGTGCGGGCGCTCAAGGACCGCACCGACGGCACCATCGGCATGTCGGGGAGCCTCACCACCGTGCGGTCGCTGCTGGCCGCCGGCCTGCTCGACGAGTTGGTGCTGCTCGTCGACCCGGTGGTCGTCTCGGGCGAGCGGCGCTGGACCGACGAGCTGGGCCGCACGCCGCTGGAGCTGGTGTCCTCCGAGGCGCTGCCGACCGGGGTGCTGCACGTGGTCTACCGGCCGGCCGCGGAGGGCTGAGACGCCGCGTCGCCGTCCGGAGTTCGGGAGGGCGTCACCCGCCGGACATCTCGCGTGCCCACCCTGGCGCCATGACGGCGAGCCTTTTCGTGATCGGTATCCGGGTCGGGTGGATCGGGCGTGATGTCGACGCTGCCGGTCGCGGGGGTGCCGACGACGTCGTCCACGCCGTGGCCAAGCCCGTGGTCGACGGGCTGGAGGCGTCGCTCTGCGGTCAACTCGTGCGCGCGACCGCCGCGCAGGACTGGCCGGCGCAGCACGACGCCGCCCGCTGCGAGGAGTGCGCCCGCCTCGCCGGTTGACCCGCCGGCATCCGCCGCGGCGGTCGGCGGGCACCGGCGGCCCACCGGTCCACACGGCCCGCCACGGCCGCGCGCGGTCCGGCGCGCTCCTGACGCCACCGCGCGGCGCGCCGCTCCCCTAATCTCCGCCGCGTGCTCGACCCCCGCGAACGCTCCCGAAGTGCCCGCGCCGACCGGTGGCGGTCGCCGGTGCTCGCCCTGGCGGCCCTCGCGGTCGCGTTCTGGGCGGCGTCCTACAGCTGGATGCTCGGGCTGACCCCGCCCACCCGGTGGCTCAGCGCCACGGCGTCACCGTGGCTGGTGATGGAGGTCGCGGCGGTGGGGACCGGTGCCGCCGCACTCCTGGCGGGCCTGCTGCTGGCACGAGCCGGCGACGGCAGCCGGCGGGTCGGGATCCGCGCGGCCTGGTTGGGCGGCTTCGCGCTGGTCGCGACCACGGCGAGCCTCGCCGCCCCTCTGTGACGACCCCGATCCACCGGGCGTCCGCGGTGCGGAACCCGCTCGAAGTGGGCAGGCTCGCCCCCGTGGCCGAGCTGCGGCGGTGACCGGGAGTCCGCAGCGTGAGGGCGGGAGCGGACGTGGAGCACACCGAGGTACTCATCGTGGGCGGCGGCAACGCCGGCATCTCGCTGGCGGCGCGGTTGCTCCGCGACGGGGTGGAGGACGTCACCCTCGTGGCGCCGTCCCCGGTGCACCGGTACAAGCCGCTGCTGAACTACGTGGCCGCCGGCGAGGCGGAGATGGCCGACCTCGAGCGCCCGATGGCCGACGTCGTGCCCGACGGGTGCACCTGGATCCGCGACGCCGTCGACGCCGTGGACCCCGCCGTCATGACGGTGCGCACCCGCGGTGGGCGGACCCTGCACTGCTCCACCCTCGTGCTCTGCCCGGGCCTGGTCGAGGACTGGGACGCCACGCCGGGGTTGCAGCAGGCCTACGCCGAGGGGTGGGCCGCGTCGTCCTACGTGCCCGGCAGCACGCCGGTGGTCTGGCCGGGCGTGACGTCGCTGCGCTCGGGCTCGGTCGTCTTCACCGTGCCGCCGGAGCCGGCGTCGTGCGCGCCGACCGCGCTCAAGCCGCTGCTGATGGCGTGCGACCACTGGCGGCGCTCCGGGGTGCTCGGTGACCTGCAGATCCGCCTCGTGCTGCCGGCGGCGACCGGGACGGGTGTCCCGGAGGCGGACCGGCGCCTGGAGGAGGCGTTCGCCGGCTACGGCGTCGAGGTGCTGCGCGAATCCCGGCTCAAGCGGGTGGACGGCGACCTGCACTCGGTGACGGTCACCTCCCCCGGCGGCCGGCGGGTGCTGGAGGACGTCGCCTTCGCGCACGCCGTCCCGCACTACCGGGCACCGCGCTGGATCGCCGACGCAGGCCTCGCCGTCGACCCCTCCCCCGGCCTGGTCGACGTCGACCCGGAGACGATGCGGCACCGCCGCCACGACTCGATCTGGGGTCTCGGCGACGCCGCCGACCTCGTCACCCGCCCGTCGGGGGGCGCGCTGCGCAAGCAGGTGAAGGTGTTGAGCAGCAACCTGTCGGCCGTCGCGAACGGCAAGCCGATGCAGCGGTACGACGGCTACACGGTCATGCCGATCACCGTGAGCCGCCGGAAGCTGATGCTCAACGAGGTCGACCGCGACAACCGGTCGCAGCCGTCGGTGCCCTTCCTCGACCCGTTCGTGCCGCGCCGCTGGCAGTGGCTCTTCGACCGCTACGGGCTGCCGCAGGTCTACTGGCACCAGATCCTCCGCGGCCGGGTCTGACGCCGTCTGGAGTTTTTCACGACCGGGCCCGGGGGGCATGTCGAGAAACTCCAGGCGGTTCCGTCCCAGGGTGCGAACGGCCACGATGGGCCGTACCTCACCAGGGAGAACACCATGGCCAAGTACCTGCTGCTCAAGCACTACCGCGGCGCGCCGGCGGCGGTGAACGACGTCCCGATGGAGAAGTGGACGCCGGAGGAGATCTCGGCGCACATGCAGTACATGCAGGACTTCGCGACGCGACTGGAGCGCACCGGCGAGTTCGTCGACGGGCAGGCGCTCGCGCCCGAGGGCATCTGGGTCCGCTCGGACGGCGAGGGGCGGCCGCCGGTCACCGACGGCCCGTTCGCGGAGACCAAGGATCTGATCGCCGGCTGGATGGTGATCGACGTCGACAGCCACGAACGGGCGGTCGAGCTGGCCGGCGAGCTGTCCGCGGCCCCCGGTGCTGGTGGCGAGCCGATCCACGAGTGGCTGGAGCTGCGTCCCTTCCTGACGGCGCCGCCCACCATCACGGAGTGACCGCACCGGTGGACGAGGCCCTCCTCCGGGCGATCGTCCCCACCGTGATCGGGACCCTCGGCCGCCGCGGAGCAGACTTCGCGGCGGCCGAGGACGCCGTCCAGGAAGCCCTTGTCGAAGCCGTGCGGGTGTGGCCGGACGACCCACCGCGCGACCCGCAGGGCTGGCTGGTCACGGTGGCCTGGCGCAAGTTCCTCGACGCCACGCGGGCCGAGACCGCCCGGCAGCGGCGCGAGGAGCGGGTGGGCGCGGAGCCGGAGCCCGGCGCGGCGGAGGCCCGGGACGATTCGCTGCGGCTCTACTTCCTGTGCGCCCACCCGTCGCTGACCCCGGCGTCCGCGGTCGCGCTGACGCTGCGCGCCGTCGGCGGGCTGACCACGCGGCAGATCGCCCAGGCCTACCTCGTGCCGGAGGCGACCATGGCGCAGCGCATCAGCCGGGCCAAGCGGACGGTCTCGGGCGTCCGCTTCGACCGCCCCGGCGACATCGCCACCGTGCTGCGGGTGCTCTACCTGGTCTTCAACGAGGGCTACTCGGGCGACGTCGACCTCGCCGCGGAGGCGATCCGCCTCACCCGGCAGCTGGCGGCCGTCAGCGACCACCCGGAGGTGTCGGGGTTGCTCGCGCTCATGCTGCTGCACCACGCGCGGCGCCGGGCGCGGACCCGCCCCGACGGCGGCCTCGTGCCGCTGGCCGAGCAGGACCGCGCCGCGTGGGACACCCGGCTGATCGCCGAGGGGGTCGACGTGCTCCAGGCCGCGCTGGCACGCGACCGGCTGGGCGAGTTCCAGGCGCAGGCCGCGACCGCCGCGCTGCACGCCGACGCGCGCAGCACCGAGGAGACCGACTGGGTGCAGATCGTCGAGTGGTACGACGAGCTGGTGCGGCTGACCGGCAGCCCGATCGCCCGCCTCAACCGGGCCGTCGCGGTCGGGGAGGCCGACGGCGCGCGGGCCGGGCTGGCCGCGCTGGCCGACCTCGACCCCTCGCTCCCCCGCTACACCGCCGTCGCCGCGTACCTGCACGAGAAGGACGGCGACCTCGCCACCGCGGCGCGGCTCTACGCCGAGGCCGCCCGGTCGGCCCCGGACCTGCGGGAGCGCGACCACCTCACGCGGCAGGCGGCCCGGCTCAACGCGCTCCTCGGCTGAGCGCCTAGCGCTGCTGTCGCCGGGCGATGAGGACGAGGCCACCCACCAGGATCACGAGCGGCGCCCAGCCCGGCAGGCCGAAGGGCCCGACGACCAGCTGGATCACGAAGATCGCCAGCTGGAAGGCGACGATGAAACCCACCAGGAGCACGATGCCGAAGAGCAGCGGCCGCTCCGCCTGCAGCTGTCGCAGGTAGTCCATCAGGTCTCCTCCGTCGTGGGTTCCAGCTGCCGCCCCGGCATGGCCGGCCAGAGGAGACATCGTCACCAGAACGCCGGTGCTGTAGCTCCTGTTCCGCCCTACCCCGCCGTCCGGGTGCGAGGTAGGACGTCGAAGCGGCAGTCCACCACGTCGCCGTCGGCCATGACGTGGTCCTCCCGCTCCATGCGCACCCAGCCGCGGGACCGTTCCGGGCGGACCGAGGACGAGGGTCAACGGCGGCCGGATCGACGACCTCACCGGCCGACCCCCCTCGGGCAGGAGACGTGGAGACAGCAGGCGACCTTCGCTTGCCGCTCCGGCGCTGCCGGTACTAGAACGTGCGCCATGCGGGGTGGCACGTGGTGGAGGGCCTACAGGCGCGAATACCACCGCACATGGAGGGGGCGTCTCGGCTGCATGCTGCTGCTGTTGCCGGTCCTGTGGCTGTCGATCCTCCTGGTGCGCGTTCCCGCGGGAAGTGCGCTGACCGTGCCCGCTCTGTTCCTGGACCGCGTGATCGTGGTGAGCTCCGTGGTGGTGCTGCCGGCCACAGTCCTCCTGCTGCTGGTACTCCCGCTGCCGGGCGCGCGTGCAGCGGCTGTCGTCGGCGGGGCTGTGTCCGCCATCGTCGGGCTGCCGACCTTGCTCGCGGCGATCGACCCACCTCGAGAGCCGCTGCCGACCGCACTCGCAGTCGCATCGGTCATCTGCGGTGCAGCACTCGTGTCGATCCTGCTGTTCAGATCCTTCAAGGGCCGACGATGGCGTCTGTCGCTCCTGGCTCCACTGGCTCTGCTGCCCGCTCTCTTGCCGGCTGTCCAGTTCTGGCAGGCGACCTCTTACACGCCTTCTCAGCTGATCACCTCGGTGACGCCCGAAGTCCGCGTCGTGGTGCAGAGGCTCGACCCCGAGGAGCGTCTCGGAACCGTCGAGGTCACTCTCGACAACAGTGGGGATGTCCGAGCGTCCCTGTTCACGTCACAAGTCGTCTTCTGCTTCTCCGCGGAGAACGACTGGAGGAAGTTCCACGAGCTCACCATGGCGCAATTACGCGCTGACGAGGACTGCGCCTACGCCCAGGTGGTCAGCCGGAATGCTGACCTGGACGCACAGACGACGCAGACCTATTCCATACCGTGGCGAGCTCCGGCCTCCAAGTCGTTCGCCATCGTGTGGATGATCTCCGAATACGTGCGGGAAGACCGGATGCGCTTGGTCGAGGAGGCGCTCGAGCGGGACAGCGCGCCGGGATGCCTCGGGAACGTGACCGTCTTCCGCCTACAACCCGACACGCGGTTCAAGGGCGTCGTCCAGCCCACGCGACTCCTGACCTTCGACCGCGAGGAGTTCTATCTCAGCTACGAGGGGGCTCCTCTGTGCGGGACGGAGACGAACCAGGAACTGCGCACGGAACTGGGTGTCCGGAGGATCTCCGTCTACAGGGGTGACTGGCTCACCGATCCCCCCGGGCAGGACTGACGGGGCGACCACCGTGGTCTGCCCGGTCCGGGTATGCCGCTGGACCTCGGACACGAGGAGGCCGGTGGAGGGCGACCGAGGCTCTTCCACGCCTCGGCCCCGACCGCTGGCGTCGACGAGCGATGGAGCCGGGGCATCGTGTCCCATCAGACGTTGAAGCGGAACTCCACGACGTCGCCGTCGGCCATGACGTAGTCCTTGCCCTCCATGCGCACCCAGCCCTTGGACTTGGCCTCGGCCATGGACCCCGCCTCGACCAGCTGGTCGTAGCTGACGATCTCGGCCTTGATGAAGCCGCGCTGGAAGTCGGTGTGGATGACGCCGGCGGCCTGCGGGGCGGTGGCGCCGACCGGGATCGTCCAGGCGCGGGCCTCCTTCGGCCCGGCCGTCAGGTACGTCTGCAGCCCGAGGGTGCGGAACCCGACCTTGGCGAGCTGGTCGAGCCCGGGCTCGTTCTGCCCGATCGACTCCAGCAGCTCGGCGGCCTCCTCGGCGGGCAGCTCGATCAGCTCCGACTCGGTCTGCGCGTCGAGGAAGATGGCCTCGGCCGGGGCGACCAGCGCGCGCAGCTCGTCGAGCACCTCGGCGTTGCCCAGCTCGTCGGCGTCGACGTTGAAGACGTAGAGGAACGGCTTGGTCGTCAGCAGCGTCAGCTCGCGCAGCGGCTCGGGGTCGACCCCGGCGGAGAAGAGCGTCTTGCCGCTGTCCAGCACCTCCTGCGCGGCGACGGCGGCGTCGTGCAGGGCCTTGCGGTCCTTGTCCTTGCGCGACTCCTTCTCCAGCCGCGGGATCGCCTTCTCCAGCGTCTGCATGTCGGCCAGCACGAGCTCGGTGTTGATCGTCTCGATGTCGTCAGCCGGGCTGACCTTGCCCTCGACGTGCACGACGTCGGGGTCGGTGAAGACGCGGATGACCTGGCAGATCGCGTCGCTCTCGCGGATGTTGGCGAGGAACTTGTTGCCCAGGCCCTGGCCCTCGCTGGCGCCGCGCACGATGCCGGCGATGTCGACGAACGAGACCGTCGCCGGGATGATCTTCTGCGAGCCGAAGATCTCCGCGAGCTTCTCCAGCCGCGGGTCGGGCACCCCCACCACGCCGACGTTGGGCTCGATCGTCGCGAACGGGTAGTTCGCCGCGAGGACGTCGTTCTTGGTCAGGGCGTTGAAGAGCGTCGACTTGCCGACGTTGGGCAGGCCGACGATCCCGATGGTGAGACTCACGGGGCACCAGCCTACGGCGCCCGGGGCCCGGACCCCTGACCGCCGCGGGCGGCGCCGGTCAGTCGGTCGTGTCGGGGCTCTCGGGTGCGGCCGAGCCGGTCGGCGGTGCCACGCCCGTCGGCACGGCGACGGACGGGCCGTCCGGGACGCCGGCGCCCACCTCGCAGGTGTCGATGCTGTTCTGCAGCTGTCGCTGCAGGGGCTGCAGCCGGCGGACGATCTCGTCGAGCCGGGCGGCGTTGAACTCGGCGATCGCCTCGCCCAGCTCGTCGACGAGCTGGGCGATGTCCTCGGCGGCGTTGACCGCCTGCAGGCAGTCGTCGTCCACCGTCAGCTGCCCCGTCGCCCCGCTCTCCTCGCCGAGATCGGCGCCCGGCAGGGCGGCGTCCGGGTTCGTCGGCACCGGGGCCGCCACGAGCACGCTGCCCTGGCTCAGCAAACCGGCGATGACCACTCCGACGACGAGGCCGCCCAGGAAGGCGCCTGTCCGCCCCCACCACCGCAGCACTCGCCGCCACCCCTCCTGGGGCACCGGTGACCTCGTGCCGGTCTCGGCCATGGTGGGACCTCCGCTCGCCGGGCAGGCGCGTCCGCCCCCGGTTACCCTCCGCCTGCGGTGCCAACCGGGGATCGGCCAGGGGTGGAGGCCAGGTGCACGGTCGGATGACGTCTCCCCCACCGCCGGCATGACGACCGGCGGTCGGCAGCCCGCGCGCGCGGGGGGACCGTTTCGCCTGCTCGCGGCCGCCTACCGCGCCACCGTCGTCAAGGCCCGCTGGTTCGTCGTGCTGGCCTGGATCCTGATCACCGTGTGGGTCTCGATGTCCCTGCCCACGGCGAGCGGCGGTGGCGGCGGCATCGGCTCGCTGGTTCCCTCCGACAGCCCCGTCGTCCAGGCGCAGGAGCGCAGCCTGCAGCTGTTCCGGCTCCCCGTGCTGTCCGACACCTCGGTCGTGGTGCACGACCCGGGCGGCCTCAGCGTGCTGACCCGCGCCGACGTGGCGCTGTGGGCGCTGTCGTTCACCCAGAACTACCTGGACGGCACGGTGCCCGAGGGCCGCGGGAACATCGCCGCCGCCGTCCCGATCCCGACCGGCACCTCCGACACCGCCGTCACCTACCTCTACGTCACGCCGTTCACGTCCCTGGCGCAGACGGCCGCGCTCGCCCGCCAGTACGCCGCGCACTTCGAGAACCAGCCCGGCGTGCAGACCTACGTGACCGGCGTCGTCCCGGCACAGATCCAGCAGGTGTCCTACCTGCAGTCCCGGATCCACGTGTTCGAGGTCGCCACGCTCGTCCTCATCGCCGTCGTCGTGGGGCTGGTCTTCCGGTCGCTCGTCGCGCCCTTCGTGGTGCTCTTCACCGCCGGGCTCGGCTACCTGGTCGCCATCCGCAGCCTGGGGGTGCTGGCGGCGGCGTTCGGGTTCTCCCTGCCCGACCAGGTCCAGCCGCTGATCGCGGCCCTGCTCATCGGCGTGATCACCGACTACTGCGTGCTGTTCTTCTCCGGGCTGCGCCGCGAGCTCGACCGGGGCCTGCCACGCCTCGAGGCGGCCCGCGCCGCCGTCGCCGTCGAAGGCCCGATCATCGCCGTCGCCGGCATCACGGTCGCGGCGGGGACGGCCGCGCTGCTGGCCGCCGACTACGAGCTCTTCCGCGCCTTCGGTCCCGCGCTGTCGCTGACCGTGGTCATCGGGGTCCTCGTCTCGCTCACGCTCGTGCCGGCGATGCTCGCGATCCTCGGGCGGTGGCTCTTCCTGCCCGCCGCCGCGCGCCCCCGTCGGGAGCCCTCCACCCGGGGTGCCGGCCCGCTGGTCCGGATCGTCGTCAGCCGCCGGGGCGCGGCGGTCGCCGCCGCGCTCGGGACCGCCGTCCTCGTCGTGGCCGCGCTCCCCCTGACCTCGCTGCGCCTGGACCTGTCGTTCACCGGCGGGCTGCCCAGCGACGACCCCGTCAGCCGCGGCGCCGCCGTGCTCGAGGAGGCCGGCGTCCGGGGCGTCGTGGCGCCCACCGAGATCATCCTGGAGCGTCCGGGGATCGCCGACGACCGCGCCGCGCTCGAATCGGTGCAGCGCGCGCTCACCGCCCAGCCGGGCGTGGCCACGGTGCTCGGGCCGGCCCAGAACCCGCTCCCGGACAACTACGGGGTCGTGTTCTCCCAGGACGGCGACGCCGCACGATTCGTCGTCGTCCTGGACAGCGACCCGCTGGCCGCCGGGGCCATCGCCGACCTGCGGCGGCTGGAGGACCGGCTGGCGCCCCTGCTGGCCGACGCCGGCCTCGGGGACGCCGACGTGCTGGTCACCGGCCAGACCGCGATCGCCGCCGAGCTGGCCCAGATCACGCGGGACAACCTCCGGTACACGCTGCTGGCGGCCCTGGCCGTGGAACTGCTCGTGCTGGTCTTCTACCTGCGGGCGCTGGTGGCCCCCATCGCTCTGCTCTTCACCAGCGCCCTGAGCGTCGCCGCGGCCATGGGCCTGACCGTGCTCGTGTTCCAGGGGTGGCTCGACGACCCGGGGCTGACCTTCTACGTGCCGTTCGCCACCGCGGTCCTGCTGCTGGCGCTCGGCTCGGACTACAACGTCTTCGCGGTGGGCTCCATCTGGGAGGCCGCGAACCGGTTGCCGCTGAGCAAGGCGATCGCCTTCGCCATGCCGGCCACCGCGCGCGCGATCAGCGCCGCCGGCGTGATCCTCGCGACGACGTTCGCGATGGTGGCGATCATCCCCCTCGACACCTTCCGGCAGGTCGCCTTCACCATGAGCGTCGGCCTGCTGATCGACACCTTCCTCGTCCGCCCGGTGCTCACCCCCGCGCTGCTCACGCTCCTGGGCCGGTGGTCCAGCTGGCCCAGCCGCCGCATCCGGACCGAGGCGGTCTCCCGCGAGGAGCTGCGCGACACCGCCGAGACCGCGGCCCGCTCCCCCACCGGCCGGCGGGTCGGCGAGCCGACCCTGGAGACCGCCGGCCGATGAGCACCGCGACGCAGAGGTGGACGGTGCGGCGGCCGCGCCGGTCGACGCTCCTCCTGGCCGGGAGCGTGGCCATCGGCGTCCTCCTCGTGCTGTGGGGGGCCGACCGGCTGGCCCGCTGGGCTGCGGAGGGGCTCCTGGCGCGCAACGTCCAGCTGACCACCGGCGTCCTGGAGCGGCCGGAGGTCGAGGTGCACGGCGCCTTCTTCCTGCCCCAGTTGATCGCCGGGCGGTACGAGCGCGTCGAGATCGTCGTCGAGGACCTGCGCGCCGGCCCGCTGCGCATCGAGCGCGTGCAGGCGGAGCTGTCCGGCGTCCACGTCCCGTTCCACGACCTGCTCACGCAGGACATCGACACCGTCTACCTCGAGCGGACCCGCGAGGTGGCGACGCTGACCTACGAGGACCTCAACACCTACCTGGAGGCCACCGGCCGCTCCCTGCGTCTCGACGGCGCACCCGACGGTGAGCTGCGGCTGACCGGGTCGGTCGAGGTGCTCGGGCGCCGGCTCTCCGCCTCGGCGCGGGCGGTGATCGAGCCGGAGGGCGGGGACCTCGCCGTGCAACCCACCCAGATCGACACCGCCACGTTCCTGGACGACGCGAGCAGGGCGCTGCTCCGGCAGCGGTTCACCGTCACCATCCCCATGGACCCGCTGCCGTTCGGGCAGGAGCTGACCGGCGTCGCGACCGGCGAGGCGCGCGTCACCGTCGAGGCCGGCGGATCCGGCGTCCTCGTGACCCCTTGATGTCGGTTTGGTGACCCATGTCACAGTCCCGTGACGATCGGTCCGAGCGGGCGCGGCGCCGAAGTGGCCGACCTAGCCTCGGATCATGGCCACCTCATACACGCGCAGGCTCTCCCGCGGGGCGCTCGCCGCGGGTGCCGTGCTGCTGTTCCCTCTCGCCGCATGCTCGGGCACCGAGCCGAACACCGGCACGTCCGTCCTCGAGGACACCGGCGCCGTCGCCTCGTCGGCGAGTTCGGCGGCGGGCGCCGTGGGCAATGCCGTCGACTGCTCCGGGACCTCGTGCTCCGTGACCCTCGGCGCGGACGCCGAGTCGGTCGACGTCCTCGGCACCACGGTGTCCTTCGGCGGGGTCCAGGACGGCGAGGCGACCTTCAGCGTGGGCGACCGGGAGGTCACCTGCACCGAGGGCCAGACCGTCGAAGCCGGACCCCTGTCGATGGAGTGCACCACGGTCTCCACCGACAGCGTGACCTTCACCGCCTCCCTCGGCTGACGCCCCCGCGGGCGCCTCCCCCCTTCCGGGTGAGGCGCCCGCTCCAGCAGCCGGCCGCACCGGCCGACGACGGGGGTGTGGGCAAGAACCGCACGGACACCGAGCAGCAGATCGCCGACCTGCTACGGACGGCCAAGAAGTCGCTGCGGCTCTCCGTGGCGTTCCTGTCACGGCTGGACGGCACCACCCAGCACCTGGAGGTGGTCGAGTCGTCGGTGCCCTTCCTGTTCCAGGAGGGCGCCACCCAGGTCCAGGAGACGACGCTGTGCCAGGCGATCCTGGACCGCAAGCTCCCCGCGGTGATCCCCGACCTCAAGGACTTCCCCGAGGCGATGAGGCTGCCGGCCGCGCGCATGCCACGGATCCGCAGCTACGTCTCGGTGCCGGTGACGCTGTCCGACGGCACCCTCTACGGCACCTTCTGCGCTGCCGGGCTGACCTCCGACAAGGACCTCACCAAGCGCGACAAGGCGCTCATGGACGTCCTCGCGTCCGCCGCCTCGGTGATCATCGAGCCGCAGGTCAAGGAGGAGCACCGGCGCACGGAGATCGAGCGACGGCTCCACCCGCTGGTGGCCGCGGGTGGGCCGGTCGTCGCGCTGCAGCCGATCGTCGACCTCGCCACCGGGGCGCGGGTGGGCGCGGAATCCCTGAGCCGTTTCCCCGGCGAGTGGCAGAAGGCCCCCGACGTCGTGTTCGAGGAGGCGCACAGCGTCGGCCTGGGTGACGAACTGGAGCTCCTCGCCCTGCGCCGCGCCGCCGACCACCTGCACGGCAGCGAGGGCTACGTCGCGATGAACGTCTCCCCCGGCACGCTCCTGACGCCGGGGTGCGCCGCACTCCTCGGGGAGCTGCCCCTGGACCGCATCCTGCTGGAGCTCTCCGAGCACGACCCGGTCGAGGACTACGACGCCCTCGCCGCGATGCTCGCCCCGTTCCGGGCGGCCGGCCTGCGCCTGGCGATCGACGACGTCGGCGCCGGGTTCTCCTCGCTCCGGCACATCGTCGTCACCTCGCCCGACGTCATCAAGATCGACCGCAGCATCGTCAGCGGCCTGGACACCGACCCCGTGCGCACCGTGCTGGTGCGCTCGCTGGTCGACTTCGCCCGGGGGCTGCACGCCGGCGTCGTGGCCGAGGGCGTCGAGACGGCGGCGGAGGCGGACGTGCTGCGGTCGCTCGGGGTCGACTACGGCCAGGGCTGGCACTTCGGGCGCCCGGCCGTGCCAGAGCCGCAGCCACCGGACGGCGGTCGGCCGGACGGCGGCGACCCGGCGCGGGCAGGCGGCGTTCCGCGACCCCGGTCGGAGCACCCTCAGGTGGCGGCCGACCGCGTCTGACCGCTCGCCCCGTCCGTGATCGTTCGGGTTCTGCGGTGATGCGGGGGGAGGACGAGGATCTCGGTGCCGTCGGGCCGGTAGGTGCGCCATCGGCCGTCGGGTCGTCGTTCGACGCGGAACCCGTGGTGGATCTTGGTGTGGTGCCGTTCGCAGAGCAGGGCTGAGTTCTCCAGCGAGGTGTCCCCGCCGTCGGCCCAGTGCACGAGGTGGTGGACGTCGCACCAGTGGGTGGGGGCGTGGCAGCCGGTGAACGAAAGGACCCCTCCGCCCCCCGCCACTCGCAAGCTCGCGGCGGGCCCCTGCGAAGGGGCCGAACGCGGCCGACGTCGAGGGGTTGGCCTTCGGGGCCGATGACGATGCGGGTGACGGTGCCGTCGCAGGCCAGCCAGCGGGCCCGGGCGGCGGAGATCGTCGCGCTGAAGCCCAACTTCGCCGCGCCGGGGCCGGTGTCCGGGTCGATGAGGTCCTCCAGGTCCACCCGGACCACCACCTGGGGTTTGTGGGTGCGCAGCACCGACAGGGCGCCCGCGGCCAGGGCGTTGTCGGCGAGCTGCACGAGGGCGTCGCCCTGCTGCTGGGCGCGGGTCCGGGTGTCCCCGGCGGGCCGGGCGGCCTGCAGCAGGGACTCGACCGCGGCCTGGACCTTCTCCCCGCCCACGGCATCCAGTTCGCCGCGGAAGGAGACCGACCCGTCGGCGTGCTCGACGAAGGTGAGGGAGCGTCCCTCGGTGGGATCGGGTTCGAGCCCACCAGGATCGAGCCGGGCCAGGTAGTGGGCCACGACCTGGCGCAGCTCGGCGTGCGGGCGGGTCGCGGCCACCTCGGCCAGCGCGGCATCGACCCCGGCGAGGTCGACGTCCTGGGCCGCGGCGGCGGCCAGGTTGGCCGGGGTGGCCACCGCGGCGATCACCACCACCGCCTCGGCGGTGATCGCCCCCGCGGCGAAGGCCGCGGCCACCGCCGGCAGCTCCGGCAGCGCCCGGCCCGAGCGCACCAGCCGCGACGCCGCGCCGGCCGAGAGCAGCGCGTGCCCGCGCAGCCAGGAGGCCATCGAGACCTTCCCGTCGTGCTCGGCGGCCCCGGTGACCTCGCACTCCCGCACCCGGCGGGCCACCTGCGCGGCCAGCCGGTTGGACGCGGTGAGCAGCGCACCCAGCTGCTCGATCAGCTGCGGGCCGAACGCGCCGTCGAGCCGTTCGGCGGCCAGGTCGTCCAGCGCGGCGCCCAGCCGGGTCACCGCGCCCTCCGCACCTGTCGAACACATGTACGAATGCTACCGCGAGTCACTGGCGCCCGCGACCCGAAAGTGCAGGTCAAGGGCTTGTCCACAGACTTCGCGACGGCCTTGACGACGGTCCGCTCACCGCCCCGGTGACGGCAGCAGGCCGCGCTCGACGGCCACCAGCACCGCCCTCGTCCGGTCGTCCACGCCGAGCTTCGCGAACACGCGCAGCAGGTGGGTCTTCACCGTCGCCTCGCCGATGAACAGCTCACGGCCGATCTCGGCGTTGGTCAGCCCGCGCGCCACCCCGCGCAGGACCTCGAGCTCCCGCGCGGTGGGCGCCTCGGCCGCCGGTGCCCGCATCCGCGACACCAGTCGCGCCGCGACCGGCGGCGCCAGCACCGTCTCGCCCCGGGCGGCCGCGCGGACGGCGTCCGCGAGCTGGGGCAGCGGGACGTCCTTGAGCAGGTAGCCCGTCGCGCCCGCCTCCACCGCCCGCACGATGTCGGCGTCGGTGTCGTAGGTGGTCAGCACGAGCACGCGGACGCCGGGGTGCGACGCGGCCAGCCTCTCCGTCGCCGTGGCGCCGTCCATCCGCGGCATGCGCAGGTCCATGAGGACGACGTCCGGCGTCGACCCCGCCACCACGGCGAGCGCCTCCAGACCGTCGCCCGCCTCCCCCACCACCGACAGGTCGTCCTGCGCGTCCAGCCACCCGACCAGGCCTCCGCGGACCACGGGGTGGTCGTCCACCACGACGACGCGGATCACGAGCCCGGCACCCGAACGGTCACGCGGGTGCCGGCACCCGGCGAGGACTCGACGTCCACCTCGCCGCCGACGGAGGCGACCCGCCCGCGCAACCCGTCCAGCCCCGACCCCCGGGCGTGCGCGGGGTCGAAGCCCACGCCGTCGTCCTCCACGTGCACCGACACGTGGCGAGCGCCCCCCTCCCCCACGGCGAAGATCCGGATCGCCACCCTCGTGGCGTCGGCGTGCCGGCGCACGTTGGTCAGGGCCTCCTGCGCGCCCCGCAGCAGCACGACCTCCTCGTCGCGGCGCAGCGCGACGCCGCCGTCCAGCGCCGCGGTGTCCACCCGCACCGCCAGCCCGGTCTCCCGGCCGAACCGCTCGGCCAGCCGCTCCAGCGCCTCGACCAGCGTCGAGCCCTCGAGCGCGACCGGCGCGAAGGCGGCCACCACGGCCCGCGCCTCCTGCAGGTTGTCCCGCGCCACCTCCTCGATGAGGGCGAGCCGGTCCCGCACGGCCTCGGCGCCCTCCGGCAACTGCGCCGCGGCGGTCTGCGCGAGGACGACGATGCTCGTGTAGCCCTGCGCGAGGGTGTCGTGGACCTCGCGGGCCAGGCGCTCCCGCTCGGCCAGCACCCCGCGTTCGCGCTCGGCGGTGGCCAGCTCGGCCCGGGTGCGCTCCAGCGCGCGGATCAGCAGGGCGCGCTGCCGGCTCTGCTCGAGCACCTGGAAGATCCAGAACCCCATCGCGAGGCTGAACGTCAGGCCGACCAGCGTCTGGGCGGGGCCGGACAGCGGCTCGTCGCCGCGGGTCCACGACACGAAGGGCCCCACCGTGCTCGCGGTGGCGAGCGCGAGGGTCCAGAGCACGCCGCGCGCTACGGTCTCGGAGAGGAACCACACCTGCGCGTAGCCGAGGAAGAGCAGGAAAAGCAGCGAGGGCTCGAACCAGGCCAGGACGCCGAAGACCAGCACCAACACCGCGAGGTAGGCGTTCGCGCGGCGCTGGTCGCGGGTGACCAGCGCCGGGGCGCCGAGCAGGGTGTAGGCCACGGCCAGCACACCCAGCGAGAAGAGCAGCACCGCCTTCGGCGCCTCGAACGGCGAGAGCGCGATCGTCACCACGGCGATCGTCACGAGCAGCGCGAAGACCGCGTGCAGGCCGAGGACGGTGAGCCGCCAGCCGCGCTCGGACAGCGGCGGGCCGCCGTCGTCCTCCTCGTCGGGAGGGACGACGGCGGCCCGGGTCGGGCGGTCGGTCACCCGTCGACCCGGCGCCAGCGGAACGTGCGCACGCACACCACGGCACCGATGATCACCCACGCGACCAGCACCAGGGCGATCCGGCCGTGCTCCCAGCTGCCCGCCGCCTCGGCGGCCGCCGCCTGCTCGGGGAGGAACGCCGAGCGCATGCCCTGGGTCATCCACTTGAGCGGGAAGAGCGCGGCCACCTGCTGCATCCAGCCGGGCAGCTCCCCGAAGGCGAAGAAGACGCCGGAGAAGAACTGCAGCACGATCGCGAACGCCGAGACGCTCGTGGTCACCGACTGCGCGCTGCCCCGCATCGCCGACACCGCGATGCCCAGCACCGTGCCGGCCAGGGCACCGAGCACCGCGACCCAGGCGAAGGTCAGCCAGTGGGCCAGGTCGACCGGCATCGGCACGTCGTAGCCGTACCGGGCCACCGGCAGCAGCAGCGCGAGCTGCGCGGCCGTGGTGACCAGCACCTGCCCGGCCTTGCCGGCGAAGTAGGCCACCGGGGGCGCGCCCAGCAGCTGCAGCCGCTCCAGCTGGCCGGTCTCCCGCTCGGCGGCGATGCCGGTGCCGACCGCCTGGAAGCTGGTCAGCATGATGCCGGTGGCCGCGATGCCGGCCAGGAAGTACTGCGGGAAGGGCACGTTCCCGGGCAGCACGTCGCCGCCGAGCACCGCCCCGAAGATCACCATCATGACGACCGGGTAGGCGAACGAGAACACCACCTGCTGGCGTTCGCGGAAGAACAGCCGCAGCTCCAGCCCGACCCGCGCCCGGGCGATCGACAGCGCGGACGGCGGGGCGGGGCGGGTGGTCGGCGGGGTCAGGACGGCGGTCATGCCGGGTCTCCTCCGGAGCTCGCGGGGGCGGCGCCGACGAGCTGGAGGTAGACGTCCTCCAGGCCGGGCCGGGTGACGGTGAGACCGGGGACCTCGCCCCGGGTCGTGGTGGCCAGCAGGTCGCGCAGGACGTCGGCCGGGCGCTCGGTGACCACCCGCCGGCGGGTCCCCGCCTCGAGCCAGCTGACGGTGGCGCTCCGGCGCAGCTCGGCGCCCAGCTCCGCCGGAGGGGCGACGTCCACGAGCCGTCCCTCGGCGATCACGCCCACCCGGTCGGCGAGTTCGGCCGCCTCGTCCAGGTAGTGCGTGGTGAGCAGCACCGTGGTGCCGTCGGCCCGCAGGCCGCGGACGAGCCCCCAGAACTGCCGTCGCGCGACCGGGTCCATGCCGGTCGTCGGTTCGTCGAGGAAGACGAGCTCCGGCCGACCCTGCACCCCGAGGGCCACGGCGAGCCGCCGCCGCTGCCCGCCGGAGAGCGCCGCTACCCGGGTGCCGGCCTTCACCTCGAGCCCGGTGGCGGCGAGCAGTTCGTCGGTCGGGCGGGGCCGGGCGTGGTACCGCGCGAAGTGGTCGAGCGCCTCGCGCACCGACAGCGCCTGGCCCGCCGGCTCCCCCTGGCTGACGACGCCCATGCGCGCCCGCCACTCCCGGCGCCCGGTGGCGGGGTCCTCGCCCAGCACCCGGACGTCGCCGGCGTCGCGGCGGCGAACCCCCTCGAGGATCTCGATCGTCGTCGTCTTCCCGGCACCGTTGGGCCCCAGGAGGGCGAAGCACTCCCCCCGCTGCACGTCGAGGTCAAGCCCGTCGAGCACCGCCCGACCGTCGTACCGCTTGGCCAGACCGCGCACGGTCACGGCCGGCTCCACGACGCCGGTCCCCAGCGGGAGCGGCGCCACCTCCGTCGTCGTCATGGGCACAGGCTCCTGCCGCACCCCTCCCGCCGGGACCCCCGATGCGCTGGTCGGTCGTCCACCGACCGGTGGACGAGCGGAGGCGGGGAGCCCACCCGAGACCGGGTGCTGGACCGGATCCCGGCGCTCATCACGGCGACGTCCGAAAACCGCCGGTGACCACCTCGGGCGGGCTGCCATGCTCGTCCCATGACGCAGTCGCTGGACCACGAGCGCTGCTACCGCGCCGTCGCCGGCCGGGACGCGCGCTTCGACGGCTGGTTCGTCACCGCGGTGCGCACCACCGGCATCTACTGCCGCCCCTCCTGCCCGGCCCGCACGCCACTGGCCCGCAACGTCTCCTTCTTCTCGACGGCCGCCGCCGCGCAGGGAGCGGGCTACCGCGCCTGCCGGCGCTGCCGCCCGGACGCCGTCCCCGGGTCGCCCGAGTGGGACGTGCGCGCCGACGTCGTCGCCCGCGCCATGCGGCTGATCGCCGACGGGGAGGTCGAGCGGTCGGGGGTCCCGGGCCTGGCCTCCCGGCTCGGCTACTCCGAGCGCCAGCTGCACCGGCTGCTCGTGGGCGAGCTCGGCGTCGGGGCGCTCGCCCTGGCCCGGGCGCGACGCGCGCAGACCGCCCGGGTGCTGCTGGAGACCACCGCGCTGCCGGTGGCCGACATCGCCTTCGCCGCGGGGTTCGCCAGCGTGCGCCAGTTCAACGACACGGTGCGCGAGGTGTTCGCCACCACCCCGACCGAGCTCCGCCGCGCCCGCCGGAGCACCCCCACCGGGCAGCCCGGCTGGCTCACGCTGCGGTTGGCCGCCCGGGCGCCCTACGCCGCCGAGGAGGTGCTGCTGTTCCTGGGCGCCCACGCCGTGCCCGGCCTGGAGGAGTGGGACGGCACGACGTTCTCCCGCGTCCTCGACCTCCCGCACGGCCCCGCGGTGGTCCGGCTCTCCCCGGCGGCCGACGGCGGCCCGTCGGTGACGGCGCGGTTGCGGCTGACGGAGCTGCGCGACCTCGGGGCGGCGGTGAGCCGCTGCCGCCGGATGCTCGACCTCGACGCCGACCCGGCCGCCGTCGACGACGTCCTCGGCGCCGACCCGGCCCTCGCCGCGCTCGTCGGCGGCGCGCCCGGGCGCCGGGTGCCGGCCTCGCCCGACGCCGCGGAGCTGGCCGTCCGCGCGGTGCTCGGCCAGCAGGTGTCGATCGCCGGGGCGCGGACGCTCACCGCCCGGCTCCTGGCGGCCGGCACCCCGCTGGCCGAGCCGGTCGGCTCGCTGACCCACGCCTTCCCCCGCCCCGCCGCGCTCGCCGGCGCCGACCTCACCGAGGTGGGGCTCACGGGGGCGCGCCGGCGCACGGTGTCGGCCCTCGCCACCGCGCTGGACCAGGGCGGCATCGCCCTCGACCCGGGCGCCGACCGGGAGGAGGCCGGCCGCGCGCTGCTCGCCGTCCCGGGCATCGGCCCCTGGACGGCGGCGCTGGTCGCGCTGCGCGGCATGGGCGACCCCGACGTCTGGCTCCCCGGCGACCTCGCGCTGCGCCGGTCGCTGGCCTCGCTCGGCAGCTCCGACGCCGAGGCCGCCACCCGCTGGCGGCCGTGGCGGTCCTACGCCGTGATGCACCTCTGGGCGCTCGCCGCGCCGTCGCTGTTCACCCGCACCCCCGCCCTCGTGAGGAGCGCCTGATGACCACGCCCACCCGCCACGCCACCGTGAGCACCCCGCCCGGCCCGTTCACCGTCGTCGTCGAGACCGACCCCGACGGGCGGGACGTCGTGCTCGCCAGCGGGTGGACCGCCGAGGTCGCCGACCTCCTCGCCGTCGTGCACCCCTCCCTGCGCCCCGCGCGCAGCGAGGCCGCCGCCCACCTGCCGGTGCTCGACGCGGTCGAGGAGTTCCACGCCGGCCGGGTCGGCGCGATCGACGGCGTCGCCGTCCGGCAGCGCTCCGGCCCCTTCCTGCAGGAGGCGTGGGACGTGCTGCGGACCGTGCCCCCCGGGCGACCGGACACCTACGCGGCCTTCGCCGCGCGCTGCGGCCGCCCCGCCGCGGTGCGCGCGGCGGCCAACGCGTGCGCGCGCAACGCGGCGGCCCTGTTCGTGCCCTGCCACCGGGTGCTCGGCTCCGACGGCGGCCTGGGCGGCTTCCGCTGGGGGACGCCGGTCAAGCGCTGGCTGCTCGACCACGAGGCGACGCACTCCGGGGTGCCCGCCGACTGAAGGACCACCTTCCCCCGCCTCGCACGCCCCGCGCGGGCCCCTGGCGGGCGGCCCTTCCGCCACCTCGCGCGAACTGTCGGACCTCTCCGGCAGGGTCCTGCCCATGGACGCCGCTTCCCTCTTCCTCGGGCTCCTCCTCGGCGCGCTGCTCGGTGCCGCCATCGCGCTGGGCGTCGTCACCCTGCTCGCCCGGCGCCGCCCGGAGGAGGCGGGCCTGGAGCCGGTGCACGAGTCGCTGGACCACCTGCACCGGCTGCTCGCGGGCATGGAGCGGGCCCGGGCCACCGCGCACGGAGAGCTGCGGGAGCAGATGGGCACCGTCGGCCACGCCTCGGCCCAGCTGAAGCACGAGACGGCCGCGCTGGTCACCGCGCTGCGCACGCCGCACGTGCGCGGGCGCTGGGGCGAGGTGCAGCTGCGGCGGGTGGTCGAGGTCGCCGGCCTGCTCGAGCACTGCGACTTCGTCGAGCAGCCGGGCGGCACCAACGACGAGGGCGCCGGGGTCCGCCCCGACCTCGTGGTCACCCTCGCCGACGGCCGGCAGGTGGTGGTCGACGCCAAGGTGCCGTTCACCGGTTACATCGAGGCGGTGCAGGCCGAGGACCGCGACGTCCGCGCCCAGCGGATCGCGGCGCACGCCCGGCAGCTACGCACCCACGTCGACCAGCTGGCCGCCCGCCGCTACCCCACCGCCTTCCGGCCCGCCGCCCCCTTCACCGTGCTGTTCGTGCCCTCCGACGGGTTCCTGACGACGGCGCTGGAGGCCGAACCCGGGCTGCTGGAGTACGGCTTCGCCCGGGACGTGGTGCTCGCGACCCCGAGCACCCTGCTGGCGCTGCTGCGCACGGTCGCCTACTCGTGGCGGCAGGAGCGGCTGGCCCGCGACGCCGACCAGGTGCTCGAGGTCGGCCGGCGGCTGCACGCCCGCTTGAACACGCTGTCGGGGCACCTGACCCGTCTGGGCTCGGCGCTCTCCACCACGCTCACCCGCTACAACGAGACGGTCGGCTCCTACGAGCGCTCGGTGCTGACCGCCGCACGCCGGTTCGACGACCTGGGGGTTGCGGAGTCCCCCGTTCCGGAGCCCGAGCCCGTCGAGGCGACCATCCGCGCGCTCCGGCCGACGGGCGACCTCGGGCGACTCGATGCGGCACCGGCAGAGGAGCGGGACGGCACCTCCGGCTGACGCCGGGACGACCCGGTGACCGGACTTCCTCCACCCCGCGCGTCACAGCCATCACCCTGGGTTGCTGGGCCCCCAACGGTCCCCCACGACGCGAGGGCGTCCTCCCACGAACTGCCAGCTCGGGTCGCTACCGTGGCTGCGTCGGGCGGCCAGTCGGGTCGTCCAGCGGAGCGGGACGGAGGTGCGCCATGGCCACGGCGAGCACGGCGGGCGCATGGCAGGGCGGAGGTCCGCCCGAGCGGCCGTACCCCGCGCGCGCACCGCGTCCTCCCGTGGGCAACGAGCGCCCATCCCGTCCCGTGCGCCCGGCCCGTCCCGGGGCACCCGTGCCCGGAGGCGCCGGCGAGCGCCTGCGCGCCGCCGAACGGGAGTACTCCGACGACCGGTTCGACGGGCCGGAGCCACCCCGGTCCCGCCGACGCGAGCCCGTCCCGCCGAGGCGGGAGCCCGTCCCGCCGCGGTCGGCGGGACGGCCCGCGCAGGAGCGTGGCCGGGCACGGACCGCGTCCCCGTCGTCGGCACCCGAGAGCCGCCTGCGCGGCTCGCTGGCCGTGCTCGGGATCTTCCTGCTGACCCTCGCCGGTGGCGCGCTCGACTCCTTCATCGGCGTCGGCCTGGGGCTGGTCACCCTGATCGCCCTCTCGGTGGGCGTCTCGGCGGGCACCCTGCTGGTCCGCCGCCGCGACCTGCTCACCGTCGTCGTCGCCCCGCCACTGGTCTTCACGCTGGTCGCGGTGGTCAACATCGCCCTGGCGCCCTCGGCGACGCTGAACCTGCCCACGCTGGCCACGCTGCTGGTGCGTGGCTTCCCGACCATGGCCGTCGCGACCGCCATCGCCGTCCTGCTGGGCATCGTTCGGCTGGTCACCCGCCGCTGACGCCTCCGACGACGAAGCCCCGGTCCGCTGCTGCGGACCGGGGCTTCGTCGTAGCGGCGGCTGGTCGCCGGTGCTCAGTCGCCGGTGTTCTGCTTGGCCTTCTCCGCCCGGCGGAGTTCGTGCGGGAGCGCGAAGACCAGCCGCTCCTCGGCGGCCTTCACCGTCTCGACGTCGGGGTAGCCGCGCGCGGCGAGGAAGTCGAGCACCTCGCTGACGAGGATCTCCGGCACCGACGCCCCGCTGGTGACGCCGACGGTGCCCACGCCCTCGAGCCATGCCTCGTCGATCTCGGAGGCGAAGTCGACCAGGTGCGAGTCGCGGGCCCCGGCCTCCAGCGCCACCTCGACCAGCCGCACTGAGTTCGACGAGTTGGTGGACCCCACGACGAGCACCAGGTCGCACTCGCCCGCCATCTGCTTGACCGCCTGCTGCCGGTTCTGCGTGGCGTAGCAGATGTCGTCGCTCGGCGGGGACTGCAGGCCGGGGAAGCGGGTCTTGAGCTGGTCCACCGTCGCCAGCGTCTCGTCGACCGAGAGCGTGGTCTGCGACAGCCACACGACCTTCTCCGGGTCGCGCACCTGCACGTTCGCGACGTCCTCGGGCCCGTCGACGAGCTGGATGTGGGCGGGGGCCTCACCGGAGGTGCCCTCGACCTCCTCGTGCCCACGGTGGCCGATCAGCAGGATGTCGTAGTCGTCGCGGGCGAAGCGCTTCGCTTCCTGGTGCACCTTCGTGACCAGGGGGCAGGTGGCATCGATGGTGCGCAGCTGCCGGGTGGCGGCCTCCTCGTGCACCGCGGGGCTGACCCCGTGCGCGCTGAACACGACGACCGAGCCCTCGGGCACCTCGTCGGTCTCGTCCACGAAGATCGCGCCGCGCCGCTCCAGGGTGGCGACGACGTGCTTGTTGTGGACGATCTGCTTGCGGACGTAGACCGGGGCGCCGTGGATCTCCAGCGCCCGCTCGACGGCGACCACCGCCCGGTCCACGCCGGCGCAGTACCCCCGGGGATCGGCCAGCAGGACACGTCCGCGCTGTTCAGCCATGCCAGCCATGGTAGTTGAAGGCCCCTGTGCCCCCCGTCACTCGCACGCTCGCGACGGGCCCTGCACGTGGCCGCCAGAACGGGTGGATTCGGCCACACCGGGTGTCGGTGCGGAGGTTCTGGGGCACGCTGTGCGGCATGTCCCGTGAGATCCCCGAGGTTGTCCGCGCCGCTGCCGGTCTGGCGGCGACCGTGCTCGACGAGGCGCGCAAGCTGCCCGAGACGCTGCCCGGCCTGCCGGTGCGCGTCATCGGCGTGGCCATGCAGCACGCCATGAAGGTCCAGCAGACCTACGCCGGGCTGGTCGCCCGCGGCGACGAGCTCCTCGTCGGGTTGCGCGGTGAGGGCGAACCGGGGCTGGCGACCTTCGACGACGACGACGAGCCGGTGACCGGCTTCCGCGGCTCCGCCTTCGACCGCGCCGACGGCATCACCGACGACGAGGTGGCCGACCTCCCCGACGACCCCGCCGCCGACGCGGTGGTGGCGGCCGTCGACGACCTCAGCCGCGAGCTGGTCGAGGACCTGGCCGACGGCGCCGAGGCCCTGGCCGACGGGGCCGACCGCGCTCAGGGCGTCCTGGCCGACGTGCCGGAGGATGCGATCAGCACCGAGGAGGTGCTCGAGGAGCTGGCGATCGACGAGGTCGTGCCCGAGGTCGCCGAGACCGACCCGCTCGACGAGACCTCCGGTGGTGAGACGGCCGCCGACGACGCGGTGGTCACCGAGGACGCCGGCGCCCTGGAGCGTGCG
Source organism: Blastococcus sp. SYSU DS0541 (assembly GCF_054050875.1). Taxonomy (NCBI): domain Bacteria; kingdom Bacillati; phylum Actinomycetota; class Actinomycetes; order Geodermatophilales; family Geodermatophilaceae; genus Blastococcus; species Blastococcus sp. SYSU DS0541. The sequence continues at coordinate 27,660 of NZ_JBJHAD010000003.1, forward strand.
CTCCTGGAGTCCGAGCCCGCCCCCGCCGCCGCCACGACCGACGAGCAGGCCGACGTGCAGGCCGACGGCGCGGAGACCGTCGACGTGCTCACCCCCGACGGCGAGGTGGCGACCGTCGACGCGGCGGTCACCGACGAGGGCATCGCCGCCGTGGAGGAGCCGCAGGAGGACACCGGCACCGACGAGACGGTCGCCGCCACCGACGGCACGGCCACGGCCGCCACCGCCACGGACGCCGGTCCGGACGTCGCCGTGGACGAGAGCGGCAGCCCGGTCGCCGCCGCCACCGGTGCGCCGACCGACGGAGGCGACGCCGGCACCGACGGTGCGCCCGTCGGTGACCCGCCCGTCGACGGCTACGACGACTTCTCCATCGCCCAGCTGCGCGGCCGCCTCCGCGGCTACCAGCTGTCGACCGTCTCCGACCTGCTGGCCTACGAGCAGGCCACGCGGGCTCGCGACCCGTACCTGCGGATGCTGCGCAACCGGCTGGAGAAGCTCGAGGAGCAGGCCGTCGAGTCCAGCCCGCTGGCGCCGCGCGGAACCTGAGAAAGGCCCCTCTGCCCCCACGGCCTCGCAGGCTCGGCGTGGCCCCTGCCGAGGGGCCGTCGGGGGCGTCGAGGGCCGTGTCGGTGCCGTCTGACACCCTCGGGGCATGGAAGAGGACCCCTCTGCTCCCCACGCCTCGCACGCTCGGCGTGGGCCCCTGCAGAGGGGCCACGACAGGCTGACGGCATGACGGCTCCGTCGTCCCCGGAGTCGCCGTGGCCGGTCCGCACGGTGGCCCGCAAGGTGGCCGACTGGATCGGCCGGCTCGGCGAGGTCTGGGTCGAGGGTCAGGTCGCACAGCTGTCGCGGCGCGGCGGCGCGGCCACCGTCTTCCTCACCCTGCGCGACCCGGCGGCCGACCTCTCGGTCCCGGTCACCTGCCACCGCGACGTCGCCGAGCGCCCCGGTTTGGAGCTCACCGAGGGCGCCCGGGTGATCGTGCGGGCCCGCCCCGACTACTACGTCGCGCGCGGCTCCTTCTCGCTGCGGGCCACCGAGATCCGCGCCGTCGGGCTCGGCGAGCTGCTGGCCCGCATCGAGCGGATCCGCCGGCTGCTCGCCGCCGAGGGCCTGTTCGAGCCGGCCCGGAAGCGGCCGCTGCCCTTCGCGCCCGGCGTCGTCGGCCTGGTCACCGGCCGGGACAGCGCCGCCGAGCGCGACGTGCTGGTCACCGCGCGCCGACGGTGGCCGGCGGTGCGCTTCGCGTTGCACCACTGCGTCGTGCAGGGGCCGCAGGCGGCGGCGAACGTCATCGAGGGGTTGCTGAAGCTCGACGCCGACCCAGCGGTGGAGGTCATCGTCGTCGCCCGCGGCGGCGGCTCGGTGGAGGACCTGCTGCCCTTCTCCGACGAGGGGCTGGTCCGGGCGATCGCCGGCTGCCGCACCCCCGTGGTCACCGCCGTCGGGCACGAGACGGACACCACGCTGGTCGACCACGCCGCCGACGTGCGGGCCGCCACCCCGACCGACGCGGCGCACCGGATCGTCCCGGAGATCGGCGAGCAGCGCCGGCTGGTCGACGGGCTGCGCGCCCGCGCCCGGCACCTGGTCGCCGTCCGGCTGGAGCAGCAGGAGCGCTGGCTGGACTCCGTCCGCACCCGGCCGGTGCTCGCCTCCCCCGACCGCCTGCTGCACGGCCGGGAGGACGACGTCCTCGCCCTGCGCACCCGTGCCCGCCGAACGCTCACCCACCGCGTCGAGGGCGCCGAGCGGGACCTCGAGCACGCCCGCGCACGGGTGGCGGCGCTCTCCCCCGCCGCGACGCTGGAGCGCGGCTACGCCGTGGTGCAGCGGGCGGACGGCGCGCTGGTGCGCGACCCCGCCGAGGTCGCCGACGGCGAGCTGCTGCGGGTGCGGGTGGCCGGTGGCCGCCTCCCCGTCCGCGTCGACCGCGACGCGGCCACCGACCCCACCACCGCCCAGGAGGAGCCCGCATGAGCGCCGACGAGCGCACCCCCGAGCCGACGACGACCTACGAGCAGGCGCGGGAGGAGCTGGCCGACGTCGTGCGGCGGCTGGAGGCCGGCGGGCTGACGCTCGAGGAGTCGCTCAACCTCTGGGAGCGCGGCGAGCAGCTGGCCGGGCTCTGCCAGCACTGGCTGGACCGGGCCCGGGAGCGCCTGGCGGCCGCCGCGCCCGCCGACGAGGGCTGAGCGCCCCGGGCCGGCGGCGGCTCAGGCGGATCGGCTCAGGCGAGGCTCCTGCGTGAGCACGAACCCGGCGTGGGCCAGGGCCGCCAGCAGCCGGTCCACCCGCTGCTCCACCGCGGGCGCACCCGGAGCGGAAGCGCTGCCGGCGTCCTCGTCGAGGTAGCGCGCCAGCACCGTGCGCACGTCCACCGGCCCGGCGAGCGGGACGTCCACCGGGATCCGGGTCACCATCCCGCAGTCGCAGGACCCGCCCTCGGCCGGAGGCCGGTGGTCGCCGCTGGGGCAGTAGTCCTCGTGCTCGGGCATCCGGGTTCTCCTCGCTGCGGTGGGTTCCACGGGCGTCGACCCCACACTGCCGCCGGAGCGCTCCCCCCGCGGCCGGACGCACCGAGGCGTTCCCGTCTCGTGACCTGGGCGCGGGCGGACGCGGCTCACCCCGAGAAGGGCTCCACGGCCTCGGCGACCTCGCGCAGCTCGTCGTCCGCGGCCGAGCCGGTCACGACGAGGGTGACGCCGTCGGCGACCCGCGAGAGGGCCGTCTCCCCCCGCTGCGTCGTGGACCGGACCCACTCCTCGCCGTCGATCTGCACCGCGCCGTCCTCCGTCGCGCCGCTCAGCACCGCGTCGACGGCCTCGGCGTCGGCGTCGTCGGTCACCACGTAGCCGGCGTAGGCGCCGGCCGGCGTCACGTAGCCCAGCTGCACGGTGACCGGGGAGCCCTCGGGGGCGGTGCCGGCGTCGGTGCGGATGCTCGTGGGCCGGTAGCCCTCATCGAGCGCGGGGATCAGCAGGGGGTAGACCGCCCGCGCCTCGGCCAGCCGCAGCGTGCTGGTCGGGTCGACCTCGCGGATCGGGTCGTCGGGGTTGTTGCGGAACGCCTGCCAGCCCACGACGAGCAGGCAGACGACGACCAGGGGCAGCAGGGAGCGGAGCATGTTCCCGGCGCTCAACCGGTTGGCCCGCTCGACGGCGGACACCGGTGGCGGCACGGCCTCGGCCCCGGGAGCGGCCGCGTCGTCGGGGTGCGGGGGACGCTGGCTCGTCGGGCCGGATCCGGTCATTCCCCTAGGATCGCAGGCGAGCTCTCCCCGCCTCGCCGCCTCCCGGTGCGCGCCCCCCGCGTCCCGGGTGGGGAGGACAGGGTCCAACTCCTGGAGGTCCTGTGTCGCTGCCCCTTCCCGACGGCCCGCTGCCCCCGGCCTCCGGACGCCCGTTCAGCGCCGACCGCCCGGCGCCCGACCGCAACCTGGCCCTCGAGCTGGTGCGGGTCACCGAGGCCGGTGCCATGGCGGCCGGCCGCTGGGTGGGGCGCGGCGACAAGAACGGCGGCGACGGCGCGGCGGTCGATGCCATGCGCGCGCTCATCGGCACGGTGCGCATGAAGGGCGTCGTGGTCATCGGCGAGGGCGAGAAGGACGAGGCGCCCATGCTCTACAACGGCGAGCAGGTCGGTGACGGCCAGGGCCCGGAGTGCGACGTCGCCGTCGACCCGGTCGACGGCACCACCCTGATGGCCAAGGGCATGCCCAACGCCATCGCCGTCATGGCCGTCGCCGAGCGCGGCGCCATGTACGACCCGTCCGCCGTCTTCTACATGGAGAAGCTCGCCACCGGCCCGGCAGCGGCCGACGTCGTCGACATCACCGCCCCGGTGGCCGAGAACATCCGCCGCATCGCGAAGGCCAAGCACAGCTCGGTCGGCGACGTGACCGTCTGCATCCTCGACCGGCCGCGCCACGAGCAGCTGGTCCAGGAGGTGCGCGAGGCCGGCGCCCGGATCAAGTTCATCACCGACGGCGACGTCGCCGGCGCGATCGCCGCCGCCCGCGAGGGCACCGGGGTCGACCTGCTCCTGGGCATCGGAGGCACCCCGGAGGGGATCATCACCGCGTGCGCGCTGAAGTGCATGGGCGGCGCGCTGCAGGGCCGGCTCTGGCCCAAGGACGACGACGAGCGGCAGAAGGCCCTCGACGCCGGCCACGACCTCGACCGGGTGCTGCACATCGACGACCTGGTGCGCGGCGACGTCTTCTTCGTCGCCACCGGGATCACCGACGGGGAGCTCCTGCGCGGGGTCCGCTACAGCGCCGGCGGGTGCACCACCCAGTCGCTGGTCATGCGGTCCCGGTCGGGGACGATCCGCTCGATCGACAGCCTGCACTCGCTGGAGAAGCTGCGCGCCTACTCCGCAGTCCCCTTCGACCGGGACTGAGCCATCGCGGTCCTCCGGATCGCGGTGTCACGGCAGGCGGCGGGCGGCGAGCCGGTCCATCAGCGCCTTCCAGCGGCTGGGCGAGTCACCCGGCGCGAGGCTGCGCAGGCGGAGGTCGCCGAAGGTCGCCTTCCCCTGGACGACGACCAGGGGGGTGCCCGCCAGCCTCGGCACGGGGGCGAGCTGCACCTTCCGGTCGCCGAAGACGGTCCGGCCGTGCAGCTCCCCGTCCACCCCCTCGGCGAGGATGACGTCGATGTCGCCGAAGACGGTGGTGGCCGTCAGGTCGATCCGGTCGGCGCCGGTCCGCAGGCCGCGCAGATCGATGCGGATGTCGCCGAAGACGGTGCTGACGCGCCGCGGCGGGGTCGTGGTGACCGTCAGGGTGACGTCGCCGAAGACGCTCGACAGCTCCTCGACCGGGCGCTGCCCCACGATCTGCACGCGGGGTGCCGCGTCGAGGGGCAGGTCGGCCACCAGCTCGTCGAGCTCGGCCCGGGTCACCGCCGCGTAGGCCGCCTCCGCGCGCTGGCCGAACTCGTCGAGGTCGATCCGTCCCTCGCCGACGGCCGTCTGCAGCTGCGCCACCACCAACTCCCGCTCGGCGTCGGAGACCCGCACGGCCGGCGGGCGGGAGGGGTCCTGGGGGGCGCTCACGCACCCGGAGGCTAGCCGAGCAGGAGCCGTGCGCAGGTGCCCATCGTCACGCCGGCTCGGTGCCGACCATGACGGTGCAGGCCATGACCCGGCCCCCGCAGGTGCCGGCGCACTTCCTCGTAGGCCGACAGCGACGGTGACCACCGGCGACGACGGCGCACGCCCCTCCGCGACTGCCCGGGCGAGGGCGGGACCGGCACCCTCGCCCACGGGTGTCTAGGGTCCCGTGCGGAGCCCTGTCACCATCCACACCCCCGGGAGCACAGCGTGGCCCAGAAGAACGGCGCAGCGCAGGACGGCAGCGGTCAGGACACCGCCGACTTCCGCATCGAGCACGACTCCATGGGAGAGGTCCGCGTCCCCTCCTGGGCCAAGTGGCGGGCGCAGACCCAGCGCGCCGTCGAGAACTTCCCCATCTCCGGCACCCCCATCGAGCGGGAGCTGATCGGCGCGCTGGCCGCCATCAAGGGCGCAGCCGCCACGGTCAACGCCGACCTCGGGGTCCTCGACCGCGGGATCGCCGACGCCATCACCGCGGCCGCCGGCACGGTGGCCCGCGGTGACTGGGACGACCACTTCCCCATCGACGTCTTCCAGACCGGCTCCGGCACGTCGAGCAACATGAACACCAACGAGGTCATCGCCACCCTGGCCACCGAGTCGCTCGGCGCCCCGGTGCACCCGAACGACCACGTCAACGCCTCGCAGTCGTCCAACGACGTCTTCCCGTCGGCGATCCACATCGCCGCGACCCGCGCCATCGTCGTCACGCTCATCCCGGCCCTGCGGCACCTCGAGGCCTCGCTGCAGCGCAAGGCCGAGGAGTTCGCCGAGGTGGTCAAGAGCGGCCGCACCCACCTGATGGACGCCACCCCGGTGACCCTGGGCCAGGAGTTCGGCGGGTACGCCGCGGCCGTCCGCTACGGCGTCGAGCGGCTGGAGGCCTCGCTCCCCCGCATCGGCGAGCTGCCCCTCGGTGGCACGGCCGTGGGCACCGGCATCAACACCCCGCCCGGGTTCGCCGCCGCGATCATCGAGAAGCTCGCCGCCGAGCTCGACCTCCCGCTGAGCGAGGCCCGCGACCACTTCGAGGCGCAGAGCTCCCGTGACGCCCTGGTCGAGGGCTCGGGCCAGCTGAAGACGATCGCCGTCGGCCTGATCAAGATCGCCAACGACCTGCGCTGGATGGGCTCGGGCCCGCGCACCGGCCTGGGCGAGATCCAGCTGCCCGACCTGCAGCCGGGCAGCTCCATCATGCCGGGCAAGGTGAACCCGGTCATCCCCGAAGCGGTCATCCAGGTCGGCGCCCAGGTGATCGGCAACGACGCCGCGGTGACCTACGCCGGCACCACGGGCGTCTTCGAGCTGAACGTGACGCTGCCGCTCATGGCGCGCAACGTGCTGGAGTCGATCCGGCTGCTGGCCAACGTCAGCCGGCTGCTCGCCGACCGCTGCGTGGACGGCATCGTCGCCAACGTCGAGCAGTGCCGCACCTACGCCGAGTCCTCCCCCTCGATCGTCACCCCCCTGAACAAGTACATCGGCTACGAGGAGGCGGCCAAGGTGGCCAAGCAGTCGCTGGCCGAGCAGAAGACGATCCGCCAGGTCGTCGTGGAGCGCGGGTACGTCGAACAGGGCAAGCTCACCGAGGCCCAGCTCGACGAGGCCCTGGACGTCCTCTCGATGACCCACCCGTGAACCGGCGCGGGGCGGGAGCGCACGGATCGGTGCCGCTCCCGCCCCGCGCCGCGACGGGTCGTGCCGCGAGCGGGCCTCCGAGGGGTTAGCGTCGTCCCCGATGACCGAGACTGACGTATCCCTGCGCTACCCCGGTGGCGAACTGCCCATGGCCGTCAAGCAAGGGACCGAGGGTTCCGACGGCATCGACACGAGCAAGCTGCTGGCCACGACCGGCAAGGTCGCGCTGGACATCGGCTTCGTCAACACCGCCTCCTGCACGTCGGCGATCACCTACATCGACGGCGACGCCGGCATCCTGCGCTACCGCGGGTACCCGATCGAGCAGCTGGCGGAGAAGTCCAGCTTCCTCGAGGTCACCTACCTGCTGATCTACGGCGAGCTGCCCACGGCCGACCAGCTCGGCGGGTTCGACCAGCGGATCCGGCGGCACACGCTGCTGCACGAGGACCTCAAGCAGTTCTTCAACGGCTTCCCGCGCGACGCCCACCCGATGCCGGTGCTCTCGTCGGCGGTCAGCGCCCTGTCGACCTTCTACCAGGACTCGCTGGACCCCTTCGACGAGGAGCAGGTGGAGATCACCACGCTCCGTCTGCTCGCGAAGCTGCCGACGATCGCGGCCTACGCGTACAAGAAGTCGGTCGGCCAGCCGTTCCTCTACCCGGACAACTCCTGCGGGCTGGTGGAGAACTTCCTGCGGATGACGTTCGGCTTCCCGGCCGAGCCCTACGAGCAGGACCCCGAGCTGGTCAAGGCGCTGGACCAGCTCTTCGTCCTGCACGCCGACCACGAGCAGAACTGCTCGACGTCGACGGTCCGGCTGGTGGGCTCCTCGCACGCCAACCTGTTCGCCTCCGTCTCCGCCGGCATCAACGCGCTGTTCGGCCCGCTGCACGGTGGCGCCAACCAGTCGGTGCTGGAGATGCTCGAGGCCATCCGGGCCGACGGCGGTGACATCCCGCGGTTCGTCGAGCGGGTGAAGAACAGGGAGCCCGGCGTCAAGCTCATGGGTTTCGGGCACCGGGTCTACAAGAACTACGACCCCCGGGCCGCCATCGTGAAGTCGACCGCGGACACCGTGCTCGACAAGCTCGGCGGCAACAACGAGCTGCTCGACCTGGCCCGTCAGCTCGAGGAGATCGCGCTCAACGACGAGTTCTTCATCCAGCGCAAGCTCTACCCGAACGTCGACTTCTACACCGGGCTGATCTACCAGGCGATGGGCTTCCCGACGCGGATGTTCACCGTGCTGTTCGCGCTGGGCCGGCTGCCCGGCTGGATCGCGCAGTGGCGCGAGATGATCGCCGATCCCGCCACGAAGATCGGTCGCCCGCGGCAGGTCTACACCGGCGAGACGGCTCGGGACTACCTGCCCGTCGACGCGCGCTGAGCCACGCCCCCCGCCCTCTGGTGACGGGGACCGCCCGGGCCGGGTGACCCTCCGGGGTCACCCGGCCCGTTGCATCGGCGGCCGGGTTCCCTACGGTGGGTGCGCCCCCATCTCGAGAGGACCGTGCATGGCCGAGCTCCACGACGAGGACCTCCTCGTCCTGCCGCCCATGCCGCTCGCCACCGGCCGGTTGCTGGAGCCCGACGGCGAGGGCCCCCCCGTCCGCATCACCAAGCTGGAGTTCGTCGTCTCCACCGAGGACGGCGGCGAGCTGCGGATCCCCCTGGAACACCGGCACGGCGCCTGGTGGGCGCCCTGACCCACCGGCCCGGCGCACCAGTGCCCGGCTGGTCCCCCGAGGTTCACCCCACCCCGGACGGGTGACCTCTTCTCGTCGCCTTTCAAGCACCTCCCCCGGCGCGTCGATGGATGGCGGAGAGCTCCTGACCCCAGCGGTCCGAGGAGCCGCATCCGTCACGACGAGATCGCCCGGGGGACGCAGTGCCTGCATCGCGGACGCCCGGCCGCGCGACCGCACCCCGCACCGCGTCCTCGGCCTCCGGCCGCACCCCGGCCGGCGGGAAGCGCGCCACGGCCCGACCGCCCCTGACCCCGGCGGAGGCCCGGGCACTGCGCGAGGCGCTGGCCCTGCGCCAGGCCGCCGCGGCGCGCCCCGGCACCACCCCCGAGCAGCTGGCCGCTGCCCGTGCGGCGCTCGCCGCCCGCTCCGGCGGGGCCGGCACCCGGCGCCCGGCGGGGTCCTCCGGCACCCGCGGCCGCCCGGCCGGCGGTCGCGCCGCCGTCCGGCGCACGCCCGCCCGCGGCCGGCGCGCCCGGGCAGAGGCTCCGCACCGCCGCGCCCCGCGGACCGGTTCCCGCTGGCCGACGCGCCTGGGCGTCGTCGCGACGAGCGCCCTGCTCGTCCCCGCGGCCCTCGCGGTGCTGCTGCCCGGCGCGCAGTCGCCCGACAGCGGCGGCTCCGCGCCCGACCCCACCACGCTCGCGCTCACTGCGCGCAGCTCGTTGCTGGAGCAGGCCGATCTGTACTCCCAGCTCGCCGACGAGGCGGACCAACGGCGCAGCCGCCTCGAGGAGGCGCTGGCCGCCGAGGAGGCCGCCCGCGCCGAGCTCGCTGCCCGGCGGCAGACCGTGGGGACCGGGGCGGCGCGGCTCTACCGGGCCGACGGCACCAGCCGCTACCCGGTGCTCGGGCTCGACCTGGACCAGCCGCGCAGCACCACCGGCTCGATGATGCGTCAGGCGCTCGCCGACCGGGCCGAACGCGCACTCGTCGGCGACGTGATCAGCGCCGAGCGCACCGCCGTCCTCCTGCAGGCCGCCGGCACCCGCGTGGCCGACGCACGGGCCGCCCTGGCCGCCATCGAGCAGCGCGCCGCCGAGGTCCTCGCCGCCGTGCGCGCGGAGGCGGGCGAGCTCCCCGCGGAGGTCACCGGCCGGCTCGCCGGGCTGGGCGCCGTCCCCGCGGCCGGCGCGCAGCAGGAGCGCAACGAGGCCGCGACGCGGCGCTGGCAGGACTACCTCGGTCGGCTGGCCGCGGCCGGCATCGCCCCGCCACCGGCGTCCGCGCTCACCGATCCCGCCGCCTTCCCGCCCGGCCTCTCCCCGGCCCTGGACGCCGACGGGCAGCCCGTCCCCGGGGTGGCCTGGGCCGTGATCGGCAGCGAACCGGTCGCGGTGCCGGCGGCGGAGACCGTCGCCGCGGTGAGCAACGCGCTCTCCCAACTCGGCAAGCCCTTCCTCGCGGGGAGCGCCGGCCCGGAGACCTACGACTGCGGCGGCTTCACGGCCGCGTCCTGGCTGCTGGCCGGGTACGCCCTGCCCGGCGACCCCGGCGCCCAGTGGGCCTCCGGCGCGTCGGTCCCGCCCCGGGACGTGCAGATCGGCGACCTCGTGTTCGCACCCGGCGGGCGGGACGTCGGCATCTACCTCGGCGAGGGCGAGGTCGTCGGCGCCTCCGCCGCCTCGTACCAGGTCGCCGTCAGCTCCATGGCGGCCGGGTCGTCGGCGGTGCGGGTGACCCTGCCGCGCCCGGCCGAGCCGAACCCGGCGTTGCCCGTCGGCGTCGGCACGGGCGCGTGCGGCGCCCCCCTGCCCGCGCCGGGGAGGGTCGACCCGCAGTGGGGCGGCTGGTCCAACGGCCGGATCCCCGCCGAGGCGCTGTGCCGGCTCGGCGTCGCCCGCCACGCGCTGCGCTGCGACGCGGCCGCCGCCTACGCACAGCTGGACGCGGCCTACGAGGCCGAGTTCGGCACCCCCCTGCAGATCACCGACTCCTACCGGTCCTTCGGCGCGCAGGTGGCGGCGTTCCACGCCAAGCCGGCGCTGGCGGCCGTGCCGGGGACCTCCAACCACGGCTGGGCCCTGGCCATCGACCTCGGGGGCGGCGTCAACGTGGCCCGCACGCCGGAGTGGAACTGGATGACGGCCAACGCCGCACGCTTCGGCTTCGTGCAGCCCGACTGGGCCCGGCCCGGGAGCGAGAAGCCCGAGCCCTGGCACTGGGAGTTCGGCTCCATCTCCTGAGCAGGGACCCCGTCCTCCTCACCGCTCGCGGGCTCGCGGGGAGGCTCCGGACGGGGCCGTCAGATCCAGGGCAGGTCGACGACCGAGCGCCAGGGCAGCGTCACGCTCGCCTCGCTGGCCTGACCGGCGAGCCGCCGCGCGACACCGGGGTCCGCGCAGGCCACCGGCCGGTGCGGCGTCACGACCACGTGCATGTCCGGCAGCGTCAGGCCGCGGTCCGCGATCCGCTGCATCATCAGCTCGGGGGCGACCAGGGCCGCCGAGGCGAGCACGGGCACCGCCCGGTGCGACCAGAGCGCCAGCGGGCCCTCGACCCGCAGCTGCAGGGGCACCTCGTGCGCCCGGCCGGTCGCCGCGGAGCGGACCCGGTGCAGCTCGGCCGCCCGCGCCCCCGGCGAGGGCGCCCAGGCGACGGCGAGCTCCCCGCGCACGACGACGACGGTCCAGCCCACCGCGGTCTCCGACCGGTCCGCCCAGTCGAGGGCGGCGATGCCCGCCGCGGCGGCGGCCGCGTCGGTCACCGGCCGCCGGTCGACCCACGTGCGCAGGGCAGCGGCGATGCCCGCGGCGGTGCCCGGGATGCCCGCGCGGCTCATGTCGTCGGCCAGGTCGGTGAGGGGCACGCGCTGCACCCGCTCGTCCTCCTCGAGGTGCAGGACGGTCCCCGCGCCCGGGCGCCGGACCAGCCGGAGGTGCAGGTGGGACGAGGCCAGGTGCGGCAGAAGCTGCGTGGCGACGTCGTGCAGGTCCGCGACGTCCACCGGCGCGGCGCGGAACCGCTGCAGCAACCCCCGCGGAACGGTGCTGGTGCCGAAGGGGCCGGGCGTCACGAGCGGCTCCGGGCGCCGAGGAGCCCGCGCAGCCGGGCGGGCAGGGCGGGCAGCCCCAGCACCGCGCCGAGCTCGGCCGGGCTGAGCCGGATCGGCAGGACGTCGTCGTCCCACCCGGTGGCCAGGCGCACGCGCGCGGTGGAGGCCGGCCACACCGCCTCGCGGGCGGCGGCCACGTGGAGCTCGGTCAGCACGTCCTGCAGGAGGATCGTGGACACCGGGTGCGCCGGGCCGTCGAGGGCGGTGCGCACCGAGGCGGCCAGGAGCTCGCGGGCGGTGGCGTCCAGCCAGTGCGGGACGAGCGCGGCGGAGCCGGGGTCGTCCGCGGGCAGCGCGCTCACCGGGCCCCACCCCGGTACCACGCCCCGGTCGCCGCGCAGGGCGTGCGGGCCGGGCGGCGGGTCCTCGGGCGGGGTGTCACGGAGTGGATATCGGCAGGTTCATGGCCTGTTCGACCCTGCGACTGAGCCTTTTCCGTATCGGATCTCCGGGCGTGTCCGTCCCGTCCCGGGCGTCACCCGTCGACGCCATCCGGCCCCGGACGACGAGATCCCGCGACGTGCCGGAACGGCCCCCTTCAGGGACCCCGGTGACGTGCTGGAACGGCCCCCTTCAGGGACCCGCCGCGAGCAGGTGACGGGCTGGAACGGCCTCCCTGCAGGGCCCCGCGCCGAGCGCGCGAGGTGCGGGGGGCAGGGAGGCCCTTTTCAGTCGGCGAGCTCGGCCAGCCGGTCCTTGAGCGCCTTCTCGACGCGGTCGGCGTAGACGTTCATGTTCCGCACCGAGGTGTTGAGGTCCGCCGACAGCTGGGTCTTGGTGCGTCCCCCCCACGTCGTCAGGTACCAGGTCGCCCAGCCGAGCACGTTGGGCTGGCCGGCGCGCTGGTCGCGGCGCGCCTCCGGGTCCGGCGCGCAGGCGGCGGTCAGGGCGTGCGAGAGCAGGGTCTGCTCGGCCTCGCCCATGATCTCGTCGGGCGCCTCGGAGGAGTCGGGCAGCAGGATCTCGGTGGCGTCGGGGGTGCCGTCCAGCGACTGCAGGTTCCGCAGCCCGTTGAGCGTGGCGACGGTCTGGGAGTTGCGGCGCAGCGTGGCGACGCTCTGCCCCATGTAGGTGGCGAGCTCCTTCTCACTCGGCCGGCGCTGGTGCTCGGCCATGAAGGCGGCGATCGCCTTCTGCTGCTTGTGCTCCGTGTCGGCCGCGGTGCGCCCGTGCGCGTTGCGCCCGAGGTCGTGCACCCACTTGGACAGCTGCGTCGCCAGGAAGGCCCCGAAGGGAACCGACTTCGTCTCGTCGTACTGCGCGACCGCCTTGAGGATCCACTCGAACACCTGCTGCCCCAGGTCGTCGGGGTCGGGCAGGTGCAGCCGGATCGTGCTCATGTTGCGCTGCAGGCGCTTGAGGCTGATCGGCCCGTAGTGCCGGCACAGGTCGTCCAGGAACGCCGGCGGGAGGTCGCGGGGCGCGCGACGGCGGACGTCGGTCTCCGCGCGGAGGCCGATCGTGGTGGTACCCCGACCGGCGCACCAGGCCTTGACCCAGTCGGCCAGCACGGCGGCCGAGCCGCAGGCCCCGTCCACGCGGTAGAGCCCGTCGCCCTGGTCGTAGCTCACGGTCACGCCGTCGGGCAGGGCCTGGCGGAACTCGTCGAGCGGGAGTTCGCGGTCCACGCGGAAGTGCACCCGGTCGCGGGGCGTGATCGGCGCCAGGGCCCACCCGTCGGACTCGGGGATGCCCCCGAACACCAGAGGCTGCCGGGCGCGGGACCGGTCGTCGTCGGCGGAGGTCGGGAAGGGGATGCGGTCGGGCATCGGAGCTCCTGGCACTACGGGGAAGAAGGGGGCGCCGGGCGGCCGGCACCCCGCACTGCACGGGAGGCGGTCAGGCCGGGATGCGCTCCCCCGGACCGGGGCGGCGCGGCGACGGGACGAGCGGGACGGGCACCGGGGCGGCGGGCAGCGCCTCGAGCACCTCGACCGGCAGGGCGTCGGCGCGGGCCGCACCGGCGGCGGCGTGCTCGAGGAGGGTCGCGGCGGCGGCGCGCTCGGCGCTGCTGGGCTCGGCCGCGTAGACCGGCATGTGGTCGTACAACGAGGTGAAGACCGCCGACACGAAGGCGTAGGCCGCCTGCGCCTGCGGCGAGAACTTCGCCACGGCGGCTCGCGGGCCGAGGTCGACGCCGACGGTCACCCGGACGACGCGGTCGTCCTTGCTCAGGCCGGTGACGGCGACGGCCACGTCCTCGTGCTCGGCGGCCAGCGCGGCGAGCGCCGCCAGGCACTTGCGGGTGGCGCCCCGGCGAGGTCGCAGCTGCACGTGGACCACCACGGACTCCTGGTCGCCGGTCTGGTCCCCCGCCACCGAAGCGGTGAATGCGTTGCGTGCCATCTTGATCGCCCCCTGTCACTTGCTTGGGGAGGAATCTGCCGCATGCACGCAGCGGACACGGCACACAACTCGCTGTGTCCCACGCATTATGAGGGCGAAGCTTCGGCAATAGTTGCCCGTGTCGCGGTCAGGTCAGCTCGTTGCCCCGTCAGATTGGCACGGTCTGCCGAGGTGGACCCCCCGGCGACCGTGAACATCTGTCACTCAGCGCCGCGTGCAGCCTCCGCGGGACCGGCGTCGGCCGGCACGGCCGCCTCGAGCTCCGGCGCGTCGGCGACCGCGGTCGGCGCGAACGCCGCCAGGGCGCCGAGCGTGTCCGCGGTGACCTGGGCCGCCAGGAGGTTGGCCTCGGCGATCTGCCGGTAGACCTCCTCGCGGTGGATCGCGATCTCGCGCGGCGCCTTGAAGCCGAGGCGGACGGTGCCGCCCCGCACCTCGACGACGTGGACCTCGATGTCGTCGCCGATGCGGATCGTCTCGCCGACGCTGCGGGTGAGTGTGAGCACGAGTACCCCTCCATGGGTGTGTGATGGCCGTCCGTGGCGTCGCCCGCCGGGGCAGGCGTGAAGCCGCGTCGTGACGCGGCCACCGAGGTTATCGGCGCAGGCGCCGCCGAAGGGGAAAGCCGCCGTCATCCAGCACGACCTGGCGGGCCCGGTGGGTCGCGGGGGCGACGACCACCGGGGCCCGCAGGTTCGCCGTCGCCCGGGCCACGTCGCCGTCGGGCACGGCGACCAGGCAGAAGACCCGCGCCTGCGCCGGGTCGGCGATCCCGAGCTCCGCCTGCACCGCCCCGGGCAGCACCGGCGCGTACCCGGGGAAGAACTCCCGCGCCGGCACTGCGAGGAACCGGGGCCCGTCCGGGGCGACCGCCTGGAGCCAGAAGAGCAACCCGGCGGTGTCCGCGGCGACCAGGACGTAGTCCCGGTGTCGCGGGAAGCCCGGCAGCGGCTCGGCGAACGACAGCACCTGGACCGGGGGCGGAGCCGGAGCCGTCGTCGGAGCCGCTGCGGGGTGGTCGGCGAGGGTGGTCATCAGCGGAGGTAGTCCAGCAGCGTGGGGGTGATGGTCTTCGCCGTCGCGGCGAGCGCCGCCTCGTACGCCGTCTGCTGCATCTGCAACTTCATGATCGTGTTGGGCAGGTCGATGTTCTCGACCTCGGCGAGCCGGGTCTGCAGGCTGATGCCCTGGTCGACGTTGATCTGCCCCTCCCGCTCGACGCGGGCCGACCGCGCACCGACGTCGGCGATCGCCGACTGCATGCGGTTCATCAGCCCGTCCAGCTCGGCGAGGTCGGTCTCCAGCGCCGCCGGGTCACCGGTGAGATTGGCGGCGATCCGGTCGACGACGGCGAACAGGTCGGCACCGACCGGTCCGAAGGCCTCGGGGCCGCTGACGTCGATGCGCACGCTCTCGGTCGCCGACACGCGGCGCGACACCTGGGCGGTGTCGAGGCCGATGAAGGCCCCGGTGTCGGGGTCGTAGGCTCGCGGCCCGGTGCTGATGCCGCCGAAGAGGGGGCGGCCGGCGACCGTGGTGTTCGCCAGGCCGAGCAGGCTCTCCCGCAGTGCTGAGGCCTCCGTGGCGAGGGCCTGCCTCGCGGTGCCGGACATCGCGCCGGTGTTGGAGCCCTGCACGGTGATGTCCCGGACCTTGCGGGTCACGTCCATCATCTGCTGCAGGGTCGAGTCGGTCTGGTTGAGCCAACTCTGCCCGTCGGAGATGTTGCGCGCGTACTGCGCCACCGCGTCCTGGTCCGAGCGCGTCTGCATCGCGCGGTTGGTCCCGGTGGGCGAGTCGGACGGTGCGCTGACCATCCGGCCGGAGGTGAGCTGCTGCTGGAGCTTGCCGAGGGCGTCGAGGTTGGCATTGAGGCCCTGGAGGCTGGTGAGCGCGACGGCGCGCTGGGTGATCCGCATCCCGGTCAGCGCCCGACCAGGCCGGTGCGGTTGATGAGGACGTCGAGCGCCTCGTCGATCGCGGTGATCATGCGCCCGGCGGCCGAGTAGGCGTGCTGGTACGAGAGCATGTTGGTGAGCTCCTCGTCGAGGTTGACGCCGGCGACGGAGTCGCGCGCCGCGTCCACCGTGGTCGTGATGCTGCCCTGGATGGCGAGGTTGCGCTGGGACACCGCCGACTGGACGCCGAGCTCGACGATCATCTTGCGGTAGCCGGCGTCGACGCCGGTCACCGACGTCGCGAGCTGCGCGATGGCGTCGGCGTTCCCGTGGTCGAGGTTCGGCGCCCCCGGGCCGACCGACGAGGCGGCGAGCCGCTTGGGGTCGGTGATGACCACCTGGATCGACGTAGCGGTGACCGGGCCGCCGCCCGAGGATCCGAGGATCGCCGTCCCGGCCGCGCCGTAGAGGTCGAAGCCCGCGGTGTGCGCGTCGTTGAGCGCCGTCGCGAGGTTCGCGGCGACGCCGTCGAGCTGTGCGCGGTAGCCGGGGATGATCGTGTTCAGGGCGGCGAGCTGCCCGGCCGCCGTGCCGCCGGCGCGCACGGTGAAGTCCCCCGCCGCGGTCGCGAGGCGCAGCGGATCGGTGCCGGCGGCCTCCGGGTCGAGGGCCCCGGTGAGGACGATCGGCGTCGCCGAGCCGCCCGACACGAGGGACATCCCGCCGACGGCCACGTCGAGGACGCCGTCCTTCCCGTGCCGGACCGTGGCGCCCACCTGGTCGGCCAGCTTCATGATGAGCAGGTCGCGCTGGTCGGCGAGGTCGTTGCTGGGCAGGCCGCTCTGGGTCGCCCGCTGGATCGCCACGTTGAGCTCGGCGACGTTGCCCGCGGCGGCGTTGACGTCGTCGACCAGGACCGCGAGGTTCTCGCGGGTCTGGTCCCACTGCCCGCCGAGCTGCTGCTGGCTGAAGTGCAGGCCGCCGACGACGGTCTCCAGCCGCTTGAGCACCTGCCCGCGGGCGGCGTCGTCGTCGGGCTTGTTGGCGACGTCCTGCCAGCCGCTCCACATCTCGGCCAGCATCTTCTGGATCCCGGTGTCCCCGGGCTCGCGGAAGGCGTGCTCGACCAGTTGCAGGGCGTCGGTCTCGGCCACGAGCTGCGCGTTGTTGGCGTGCTCGGTGTGCCCGCGACCCTCCAGGAAGGAGTCGCGGATGCGCATGACCTCGTCGGCGCTGACACCCTGACCGATGCCGGAGCTGGTGGAGAAGAACGCCGGCACGGTGCTCCCGCTGACCGCCGTCAGGTCCACCCGCTGGCGCGAGTAGCCCTCGGTGTTGACGTTCGCGATGTTCTGGCCGGTGACGTCGAGGCCGCGGCGGTGCGCCCACAAGGCGGTGGTCGCCGTGTTCAGCCCGCTGAACGTGCTCACAGGGCACCGTCCAGGGTGACCGCGCGGTGGCTGCCGTCGGAGTGCCGGCCGCTCGCGCCGTAGGTGCCGGCCGAGGGGGCGCGCACCTGCAGCAGGGCGTCCCCGATGGCGGCCAGCCCGCCCTCGATCAGCTCGCGATTGGCGTCGGAGAGGCTGCGCAGCTCGGTGACCAGCACCAGCAGCGCCTCGTGGTGCTTGGCGTAGAGGTCGTTCCACGGGGCGGGGGCCACCTCGGCCACCTGCCGCAGCGAGGGGTTGGTCTCGATGCCGAGGCGCTGGGCCAGCGCCTCGGTGGCCGCGGCGCGCTCCACCTCCAGCGTGCGGAGCTGGTCGAGGACCACCTCGATCTCGTGCGCGATGCGCTGGAGCCAGCGGGTCTTGCCCGTGAGGATCAGGTACTGCTTCTCCTCGGCCTTGAACAGGAGCAGGTCCAGGAGCTCCTGCTCCCGCCACAGCAATGTCGACAGGTGCTGGTAGTCCACGTGTCCACCGCCTTCCGTCGTCTCGCTCGTGCTCGCGGTCGCCCCGGCCGCAGAGCCGGGCACCGCCGTCGCAGCAGCCATCGGCACCCGCTCGGAGGGGGTTGAGCCGAAGCACGGAACTGGCGCTCAAGTTCGTGCGGATTTGTGCCGAGAGGGGGTGCCGACCCGCCCCCCGCCCGCCGAGAGATACGGACGTGACCCCAGTCCGTGCCCTCGCGACCGAGCGATCCCTGCGTGAGCGGGCCGCGCATGACCGGCCGTCGCGCGAACGCCCGCAGAACGGCCGGGCGCCGCACCCGGTCAAGGGGCGGTCCCCCCAGGAGGTCGACGCCCTGGTGACCGAGCACCTGCCGCTCGCCGCCTTCGCCGTCAACGCCGTCGCCTCGCGCATCTCGCTGCCGAGCCACGTCAGCCGTGAGGACCTGCTCTCCTGCGCTCACGTGGCCCTCGTCGAGGTGGCCCGCCGGTTCGACCCGTCGGCCGGCGCCTCCTTCGCGACCTACGCGCTGGCCCGGCTGCAGGGCGCGGTGCTCGACGAGCTGCGCTCCGGCGACTGGGCGAGCCGGTCGGTGCGGGCCGCGGCCCGGCGCACCGACGCCGCCGCCGACGCGTTGACCATCAGCCTGGGCCGGCCGCCCACGCGCGAGGAGCTGGCCACGAGCCTGGGGATCGCCCGCAGCGAGCTCGATCACCTGCAGGTCGACGTCCACCGCGCGGTGATGGTGAGCATCGACGCGGAGTCCGGCCCCGACGGCAGCTCGCTGGACCTGCCCGACACCGGCGAGTCCCCCGAACGCGCGGTCGTGCGCAGCGAGCGGGCACGGCACCTGCACGAAGCCATCCGCGCACTCCCCGACCGGCTCGACGAGGTCATCGAGCGCAATTTCTTCGGTGATGAATCACTGACCGACATCGCGGAAGACCTGGGCGTGACGCTCTCCCGCGTCTCCCAGATGCGCGCGCGGGCGCTGACCCTGCTGCACGCGGCCATGGGCCAGATCTGGGACGGCACCCCGGTGCCGGCCACCGGCGGGGTCCGGGCGCGCAACCAGCAGCGCAACTACCTCGAGCGGCTCACCGGCCAGACCGGCAGCAGGCTCCCGTCACCGGTCCCGGCGCCGCCCGCGCCCCGTGCCCCCGCGGGCGCCTGGATCACCCCGGAGCGCGCCGCGGCCCGACCCGCCTGAGGGAGACACGGCGGAGAAAAAGTTTCGTTCGCCTCAAGTCCCAGCCGCCCCAGGCCGAAACCCACTCTGCGACACCAGCACGGCCCGCAGCACGGATGCAGCGGGACCCCAGTACGGCCCCGTCCAAGGAGGATCACCATGGGTCTGCGCGTCAACAACAACATCGCGGCGCTCAACGCGTACCGCAACCTGTCCGTCACGGACAACCAGATGTCGAAGTCGCTGGAGAAGCTCTCCTCCGGTTTCCGCATCAACCGCGCCGCCGACGACGCGGCCGGGCTCGCCATCTCGGAGGGCCTGCGCTCGCAGATCGGTGGCCTGAAGGTCGCCGTCCGCAACACCCAGGACGGCGTGTCGGTCGTGCAGACCGCTGAAGGTGCGCTCACCGAGACGCACAGCATCCTGCAGCGCATGCGCGACCTGTCGGTCCAGGCCAGCAACGCCGGTGGTCTGAACGACGACGCCAAGGGCAACATCCAGTCCGAGATCAGCCAGCTCAAGAGCGAGCTGACCCGGATCGCCGACACCACCACGTTCAACGGCACCAAGCTGCTGGACGGTAGCTACGACGGCAAGTTCCAGGTCGGCGCCAACACCGGCGAGAAGATCAGCGTCAAGGTCGGCACCGACATGAGCGCCGCCGGTCTCAAGATCGACGGCCTGGACGTCACCCTGGCGGCGGCGGCGGATGGCCTGCTCGAGACCGGCAGCGTGGCTGCAGCGTCCGGTACGCCCGGTTCTGTGACCATCGACGGCGGCGTCGGTGGTCGGGATTACACGCTGGTGGAGAGCTTCGACAAGCTCAACGGCACCGTCACGGTCGGCGGCAAGAGCCTCGACCTGTCGACGGTGAAGTTCGAGCCGGGGTCCGACGCTGCTGACCGACTGGCCGCGGTCAACTCCGCGCTGACTGCTGCCGGTGTCAAGGCGGCCGCCACCACCGGCGCCACCGGCCTGATCTTCACCGGTCAGGACCCGGCCAACGTCGACCCGAACGTGGCTGGTGCCACGGCGGAGGAGATCGAGCAGGCTGACGTCGTCTTCACCGCGGCGTCGGGTGCCGACCTGGCCATCACCAAGCTGGACGAAGCCATCAAGACGGTCTCGACCACGCGCGCCGACCTGGGTGCCCTGCAGAACCGGTTCGACCACACCATCAACAACCTCAACGTCACGGTCGAGAACCTGACCGCGTCGGAGAGCCGCATCCGCGACGCCGACATGGCCCAGGAGATGGTCCAGTTCACCCGGAACCAGATCCTGTCGCAGGCCGGTACCTCGATGCTCGCGCAGGCCAACCAGGCCTCGCAGGGCGTCCTCTCGCTGCTCCGCTGATCCCAGCCTGAGTAGCTGAGGGAGCTCCTCAGCACCACCCGGGTGAGGGGGGAGGCCCTGCGGCCTCCCCCCTCATTCGCACCAGCACCGGAACCAGGAGGAACCGCATGGCAGGCATGAGCGTCGACGGCCTCGTCTCCGGGCTGGACACGACGAACCTGATCAACCAGCTGGTCGCCGCCGAAGGGGCGTCGCAGACCGCGCTGAAGACCCGGCTCAAGGCGACCGAGAACGCCGCATCCGGATACCGGACCGTGAACACCACGTTCCTGGCGATCACCGCCGCGGCCGAAGCCGCACTCAAGCCCGACGCCTGGACGCCGACCAAGGCCTCCAGCTCGTCGTCGAGCGTCGCCGCCACCGCCACCACCGGCGCTCCGACGGGCTCTCTCACATTCACGGTCGTGGGCGTCGCCAGCAGCCACGGCGTCCTGAACCGGGGCACCACCGCGTGGACCGCGCCGTCCGCGGACTATGGCGCCTCGAGCATCGAGGTCCGCGACGCCGGCGGCGCCGTCAAGGGATCGATCGCAGTCGGGGGCAGCCAGACGTTGGCCGACGCCGCGGCCGCCATCAACGCCGACAAGACCTTCGGGCTCAGCGCCGCCGTCGTGCAGGTGAGCGACGGTGCAACGCCCGAGTACGTCCTCCAGGTGACCAGCAAGAAGACCGGCGCGGACAGCCGGTTCTCACTGGGTGGGGCAGGCACGTTCGAGACGACGGCACTGGGCGCGAACGCAGAACTGAAGATCGGCGGCCAGGGCGGCGCCAGCAGCTACTCCGTGTACTCCTCGACCAACGTCTTCGACAAGGTCATGCCGGGCACGACGATCACGGTCGCCAAGGTCGAGACCTCGCCGGTGACGGTCTCGGTCGCCAGCGACCCTGACGCGGTCGCCAGCAAGGTGCAGACGATGGTCGACGCGGTGAACGCTGCCATCAGGACGGTCAAGGACTACACCAACAACACCAAGGGCAGCACCGCAGCGCTGGGCGGGGATTTCTCGGTCAGCCAGCTGGCCGGCCGGCTGCTCGACGCTGTCTCGAGCGCCGTCGGGGCCAGTGGCTCCCCCGCCCAGGCGGGCTTCTCGTTGACCCGGGAGGGAACGGTGACCTTCAAGAAGGACACCTTCCTCACCGCGCTGAAGGACGATCCCGAGCTGGCCAGCGCCCTTGTTCTCGGCACTCCCGAGAGCACCAGGGCCGACGGCACGGTCATCAAGGCCGTGCCCGGCATCGCCGCTCGGCTGCTCGAGGTCTCCAAGTCGGCGTCCGACGCCACGACGGGATCGCTCGTCTCCCTCGCCAAGGGCCAGGACGCCAACGCCAAGGACATCCAGGCGCGCATCGAGGCCTGGGATCTGCGGCTGGAGAAGCGCCGCGAGACCCTCACCCGCCAGTTCACCGCCATGGAGACCGCGCTGAACTCCCTCAAGAACCAGTCGACGTGGCTGGCCGGTCAGCTCAGCGCGATGGGCTGATCCCGCTTCTTCCCGCTTCGCCCCCTCGTCCCAGGAGAACCCCCCGATGAGTGCCGCCTCCCTCCGCGCCCGCTACCTCGGCGACTCGGTCGCGACCGCGTCGCCGCAGCAGGTGCTGGTCATGCTCTACGACCGGCTGGCGCTCGACCTCGAGCGCGCCCAGCTGGCCGTGGCCTCCGGTGACCGCCAGGAGGCCAGCGAGCAGCTGCAGCACGCCCAGGCGATCGTCTACGAGCTCCTCTCCAGCCTGCGGGTCGACGTCTGGGACGGCGGCCCCCGGCTGGCCTCGCTCTACAACTGGCTGATCGGCGAGCTGGTGCAGGCCAACGTGAAGCTCGACGGCAACCGCATCGCGGCCTGCCGCCAGGTGGTCGAGCCGCTGCGCGACGCGTGGCGCCAGGCCGCGGCCTCCCTCGCCGGCGCAGCCTCGGCATCGTGACCGGGAGACGGGCAGGGGACGGCGCACCGCAGCCCGCCGACTGGGCCACGGTGCTCACCCACCTCGAGGGGGAGGTGCTCGCCGCGGAGCAGACCATGGCGCACGGCCGCGCCGAGGAGATCGCCTCCTGGGGCCGGCGCATCGACGACTGGGTCCCGCCCTCGACCGTGGGCCCGCTGCCCGACGACCTGCGCGAGCGCGCCGCCCGGCTGCTGCAGCACCAGCTCGCCGTCGCCGAGGAGCTGGTCGAGCGGATCATGCAGTCCCAGCGCCAGCGCGACCTGGCCGCCCGCATGTCCTACGCCCCCAGCCGGCCCGTCGCCTCGTTCGTCGACCGCGCCCTCTGACCGCCGCACCGCACGTCCGGAGCCCCGCTCCCCCGCCTCGGGGAGCGGGGCTCCGTCGCCTTCCGGGGCGGGCACGCTCCGGCAGCGTTCGGGTTCGGGCGGTGGTCACAGTCGTCACCGCCGCCCCACCCGGCTCCTGCCGCCCCTTCCGTGCCGGGGGCGCGGTCATGCGGGTAGCGGCGCGTGCCGATGAGAGGTGTGCACGGAGAGCACCACCTTCGCCACGGATCGGCGGCCCTGCACTCGCTCGCGAGTGTGTTCCGCGTACCCGGAGGTCGATCGTGTCCTGCTCCACCCGCCGAGGATCCGCTCGATGATCCCCGACGCCACCTCGACGGTCCTGAAGGCGGCCCTCGCCGGGCTCGCACAGCGGCAGCGCGTCACCGCCGACAACATCGCGAACGTCAACACGCCCGGCTTCCTCGCCGGTCGGACCGACTTCGAGACGTCGCTGCGCGGGGCCGTCCGGAGCGGTTCCACGCCGGTGATCTCCGGCGGCACGACCGCCCGCTCGCTCGAGCCGACCAACACCAACGGCAACAACGTCAACCTGGATGCGGAGACCGTCATCGCCACCGAGACCGGGCTGCGCTACCAACTGGCGCTCAACGCGCTGGACGGCCGGTACAGCTCGCTCCGCACCGCCCTGAGGACGTCCTGACGATGAGCATGTTCCAGGCCCTGAGCATCTCCCAGTCCGGGCTGATGACCCACCGGAAGTGGCTCGACGCCGCCGCCGACAACATCGCCAACATCAACACGGTGCGCCGCACCGACGAGGACGCCTTCCAGGCGCGGCTCGTCGTCGCCCAGGCGGTCGACTACGGCAGCGGCGAGGGCGGGGTCCGCGTGGCCCGCGCCGAGTTCGGCGACGCGGAGGGCCGGCTGGTGTACGAGCCGGACCACGCGCTGGCCGACGCGGAGGGCTACGTGCGGTACCCCGACATCGACCTGGGTGACCAGATGACCCACATGATGATGGCCCAGCGCGGCTACCAGGCGAACCTGGCCGTCGTCGAGCGGGCCACCACCGCCTACCAGGCGGCGCTGCAGCTCGGGAAGCGCTGATGACAATCCCGCTCGGCGGCATCACCCCGGTCGGGCTCGGTGCCGTCACCGGTGTCGCCGGCAGCACGCGCGGCACCCCCGCGGCCGAGGGCACCGACGGCTTCGCCGCCGTCCTGGCCGCGACGTTCGACGAACTCCGCGCCAAGCAGTCGGCCTCCAGCGAGCTCGCCGTCCAGGCCGCCACCGGCGACCTCAAGGACGTGCACGACTACATGATCGCCAGCGCTGAGTCCGGCGTGGCGACCGAGATGGTCGTGACGATCAAGAACCAGGCCGTCGCGGCCTTCAACGAGATCATGAGGATGCAGATCTGATGAAGTCGGCACTCGCCGGGACGCTGGAGCGCACCCGCTCCACGTTCGACACGATCAGCCTCGGGCAGAAGGTCGTCATCGGCCTGCTGCTCGCCGGGCTGACCCTCGGCGGGTTCTTCTTCTACAGCTGGATCACCACGCCGACCCAGGCCCCGCTGTTCTCCAACCTCGCCGCGAGCGACGCCTCGGCCATCGTCGAGGAGCTCAACGCCCAGGGGGTGGCCTACGAGCTCGCCGACGGCGGCAGCACGATCATGGTCGCCAAGGACTCCGTCTACGACCTGCGGCTGGCCATGAGCGGCCAGGGCCTGCCGGCGGGCAACGACACCGGCTACGCGCTGCTCGACGAGCAGGGCATCACCACCAGCGAGTTCCAGCAGCAGGTGACCTACCAGCGGGCCCTGGAGGGCGAGCTGGCGAAGACGCTGGAGTCGCTGGCCGGCGTCAACTCCGCCGTCGTCCACGTGGCGCTCCCCGAGGACGAGGTCTTCGTGACCGACAAGGCCGCGCCGACGGCGTCGGTGCTGCTCGACCTGTCCCCCGGCACGGCGCTCGCCGGCGAGCAGATCCAGGCGGTCACCAACCTGGTGTCCTCGAGCATCCAGGGCATGGACCCCGACCAGGTCACCGTGGCCGACTCGACCGGCCAGGTGCTCTCCGCCGCCGGCACCGGCGTGACGGCAGCCGCCGGCGACGCGCGGTCGCAGGTGGAGCAGGAGTACGAGAACCGGCTGTCGGCGAGCGCCCAGAAGATCCTCGACTCGGTCGTGGGCCCGGGCCGCTCCGTGGTCTCCGTGCGCGCCGACGTCGACCTCTCCGAGCGCAGCACCACCTCGAAGACCTACACCTTCGACGAGGACGTCCCGCCGATCTCGGAGCAGACCACCACCGAGGAGTACGTCGGCGCCGGCGCCCCGGTCGGCGGGGTCCTGGGCCCGGAGAACATGCCCGACGCCGCGGAGGACGCCGGCGGCGAGTCCACGTACAACAAGGAGTCCACCACGGCGAACAACGCCGTCGGGGAGACCACCGAGGTCGTGCAGGGCGCCCCCGGGGAGCTGAACCGGCTCACCGTCTCCGTCGTGATGGACCAGGCCGTCGCCGGCAACCTCAACCAGCAGCAGATGACGGACCTGATGGTCACCGCCGTCGGCCTCGACGAGGCCCGCGGCGACGACATCACCGTCGCCTCGCTGCCCTTCGACGCCACCGCCGCCGAGAACGCCGCCGCGGCGATGGAGGCCGCGCGCGAGGCCGAGGCGAACGAGCAGATGTGGTCGATGATCCGCACCGGCGGCATCGCGGCCGGGATCGCGCTCGTCGTCCTCATCGTCTGGCTCCGCTCCCGCCGCGGTGCCGACGAGGAGGAGGACTACGAGCCGCTGGAGCTCGACGAGGAGATGCTCGCTGAGCTGGACCGCCTCCGGGTGGCCAGCACTCGCGAGGAGGTCCAGCTCGACAACGCGGCCCTGGAGCTCGAGGCGGTCGAGCGGGCGAAGGTGCGGGGGGAGATCTCGGCGATGGTCAGCGAACGACCCGACGAGGTCGCGGCGATGCTCCGCGGCTGGCTCAGCGAGACCAAGTCATGACCCTTGCCAGCATCCAGCCGGGCACCGTCGTCGTACCGCCGCGGCCGGAGCTGCCCGGGCTGCGCAAGGCCGCGGTCTTCCTCGCCCAGATGAGCAAGGAGGAGGCCGGCGTCCTGCTCGCCCAGCTGCGCCCCCGCGAGGTCGAGGCGCTCACCCGCGAGCTCATGAAGCTGGGGTCGGTGGAGCTCGAGGACGTCGACGGCGTCATGCGCGAGTTCCACGGCCTGATGACCGCGCAGCAGTTCGTCGGCCGCGGCGGCGTCGAGTTCGCCCGCGAGATCCTCGCCGCGGGCCTCGGCCAGGACAAGGCCGACGGCATCCTGTCGCGGCTCAACGTCGTCTACACCGAGGTGCCCTTCGCCTCCCTGCGCAACGCCGACGTCCGGCAGCTGGTCACCTTCCTCAAGGACGAGCACGCGCAGATCATCGCGCTCGTCCTGGCCCACCTCACGGCCGCGCAATCGGCCGAGGTCCTCTCCGGGTTCGCCCCGGAGCAGCAGGCCGAGGTCGCCCACCGCATCGCCACCATGGACCGCACCTCGCCGGAGATGGTGCGGCTGGTCGAGGAGGAGCTCGGCCGCCGGATGGGCTCGATCCTGGCGCACCAGGACATGACCACCGTCGGCGGTGTCGAGACCCTCGTGGAGATCATCAACCGCTCCCCGCGGCCGACCGAGCGCTCGATCCTCGAGTGGCTGGACAACACCGACCCGGAGCTCGCCGACCAGGTCCGCTCGCAGATGTTCGTCTTCGAGGACATCGTCACCATCGACGACCGCTCCCTGCAGCTGGTGCTGCGCGAGGTGGAGGCCAACGACCTGGCCACCGCGCTCAAGGGTGTGCGGCCCGACGTGCAGGACAAGATCAAGCGGAACCTCTCCGAACGCGCCGCCGAGAACCTCACCGAGGAGATCGAGCTGCTCGGCCCGGTGCGCACCCGCACGGTCGAGGAGGCCCAGGCCAAGGTCGTCGCGGTCATCCGCACCCTCGAGGAGCAGGGCGTGCTGACCATCAACCGCGGCGGGGACGATGAGTTCGTCGCGTGACGACGGCGCGGGGTCGCGCCGATGGACAGGGTCCGAGGCCGGTCACCGGCCGCCCCGGGAGGGCGCGGTCCTGCGCGGCGGCTCCGCCGCGCAGGCCCGCCCCTACCGGGAGGTCATGGCCGAGCACCGTGCCGGCGTGGCCACCGTCCCGGCTGCGCGGACGGGCGGCGCCCCCCTCCCCACGGCACCGGTCGCGGCCGCCCCGGCGGCCGCCTCCCCCGCCGTCCCGGTCCAGCCCTCGCCCGTCGAGCGGCGGAGCACCGTGCGCCGGGCCGAGGACCAGCCGGTCGCCGGGAGCCGGCCCTCCTTCCGCCTCGGCGACGTCTACGCCGAGGAGCTGACCCGGCTGCGGGCGCAGGCGCGCACCGAGGGTTACGCCGCCGGTCACGCCGAAGGCCTGCTGGCCGCGGAGGCCGTCGTCGCCGAGGCCGAGCGGGACGCCCAGGCGCGCCTGGCCGAGGTGCGGGCCCGGTGGGAGCGCCGGCTCGTCTCGGCGACCGCCGCGCTCGACGCCGCCGTCCGGCAGCTGGAGGCGACCGCCCAGCCGGTGGCCGACGACATCCGCGACTCGATCCTCGGCACCGCGCTCACCCTCGTCGAGGACCTCCTCGGCCGGGAGCTCGCCCTGACCAGCGACCCGGTCATGGACGCGGTGCGCCGGGCCCTGACCTTCTGCCCCGCCGACGCCCCGGCGGTCGTGCGGCTGCACCCCGACGACCTCGCCGAGGTGCCCGCCGAGGCGCTCGAAGGGCTGCCCGGCAGCGTCCGGGTGGTCGCCGACCCGTCGGTGGAGCGGGCCGGCGCGATCGCCGAGTCCGGCCCCCGGCGGATCGACGCGCAGCTGGGCACGGCGCTGCAGCGGGTGCAGGCGGTGCTCGGGACATGACCGTCCCGTCGAGCGTCCTGGAGCGCGCCCGCGCGGCGGCCCGCCCCCAGGTGACCGGGGTGGTGACCGGCGCGATGGGGCTGACCCTGAGCGTCGACGGCGTCACCGCGGCCGTGGGCGACCTGGTCGAGGTCGACCCCACCGGCCGACCGCTGCTGGCCGAGGTGGTGGCGGTGGGCCGCGACCGGCTCACCTGCATGCCGCTGGGCGGGCTGTCCGGCGTGCACGCCGGCGCGGCGGTGCGCGCCACCGGCCGCCCCCTGCAGGTCCCGGTGGGCGAGGCGCTGCTCGGCCGCGTCCTCGACGGTCTCGGCCGCCCCGTGGACGGCGGCCCCGCCCTGGACGGCCGCGTGTCGTGGGTCGACCTGGAGACCGAGACGCCGCACGCCCTCTCGCGCGCCCGCGTCGCGGAGCCGCTCACCTTCGGCGTCCGCGCGCTGGACACCCTCGTCCCCTGCGGCAAGGGCCAGCGCCTGGGCATCTTCGCCGGCTCCGGCGTCGGCAAGTCCAGCCTGCTCGCCCAGATCACCCGCGGCACCGACGCCGACGTGCGCGTCATCGGCCTCATCGGCGAGCGCGGCCGCGAGGTGCGCGAGTTCATCGAGGAGAACCTCGGCCCCGAGGGCCTGGCCCGCACGGTCGTCGTGGTGGCCACCTCCGACGAGCCGCCGCTCGTGCGCCTCAAGGCCGCCTTCGTCGCCACCCGCATCGCGGAGGCCTTCCGCGACCAGGGCCGCGACGTCCTGCTGCTCATGGACTCCATCACCCGCACAGCCATGGCGCAGCGCGAGGTCGGCCTCTCCGCGGGCGAGCCGCCGGCCACGCGGGGCTACCCCCCGAGCGTCTTCGCGATGATGCCGCAGCTCCTGGAGAAGGCCGGCACCGGCGCGGTCGGGTCGATCACCGGGCTGTACACGGTGCTCGTCGAGGGTGACGACCACAACGAGCCGATCGCCGACACGGCGCGCTCCATCCTCGACGGGCACGTCGTGCTCACCCGCACACTGGCCACGGCCGGGCACTTCCCCGCCATCGACGTCCTGGAGTCGATCTCCCGCGTCGCAGGCGCCGTGGTGCCTCCCGCGCAGATGGCCGACGCCCGCGAGATCCGCCGGCTCATGGGTGCCCTCCGGGACGTGCGCGAGCTGATCGAGATCGGCGCCTACCAGGCCGGCAGCGACCCGATGGTGGACCGGGCCCGCCTGCTCGCGCCCCAGATCGACGCCTTCCTGCAGCAGCCGCTCGGGGAGTCGACGCCGGCGCCGGAGGCGTGGGCCTGGCTGCAGCGCATCGTGAGGGGCGCGTGAAGCGCGCGGCGTTCCGGCTGCAGCCGGTCCTCGAGCTGCGTCGCACCGAGGAGCGAGCCGCGGCCGCCGCCGCAGCCGCCGCGGCGAACGCCGCCGGCGAGGCCGCCCGGCGGGCCACCGAGCAGGAGACGGCGCTGGCCGGTGCCCTGCTCCCGCCCTCACTGCCGGCCGGCTCTTTCGTGGCGGCCATGGTGCTGCTGCGGACGGCGGCGACCGACGCCGCCGACGCCCGCTCGCTCGCCACGGCGCAGGCCGAGCAGGCCGAGGCCGTGCGCGCGGAGTGGACCGCCGCCGCGCGCCGGACGAAGGCGCTCGAGCGGCTGGCCGAGCGGCACCGGGTGGCCGAGCAGCAGGCCGCGGACGCCGCCGAGGTGCGGGCCGTGGACGACCTGGTCACGGGCCGCGCCGGCCGGGTCGCGGCCACGGACACCGCCTCGGAGGCAGCCGACGACACGGAGACGGACACAGACACGGACAGGGGGACGGCATGGACGGGGTGAGCGCGGTGCAGTCCCGGATCGCCGAGATCCAGGCCCGCTTCCAGCCGGCGGTCCCGCGGACGTCGTCGTCCGCGGCGTGGGCGTCCGCCGCCGGCGCCGCCGGCCTCACCGGCAGCACCGCGGCCGGCGCGGCGACCTCCGCCACCGCCACCGCCTCGGAGAGCGCGGTGGTCGCCGAGGCCCAGAAGTACCTCGGCGTCCCCTACCTGTGGGGCGGCACCGACCCCCGCACGGGCCTCGACTGCTCCGGCTTCACCAAGCTCGTGTTCGGCAACCTGGGGATCGACCTGCCGCGCACCTCCTCCCAGCAGGCGACCGCCGGCAAGGCCGTCGCCTCGCTCGCCTCCGCGCGCCCCGGCGACCTGGTCTTCTTCGACCACTCCTCCTCCCGCGCGGGCATCGACCACGTGGGCATCTACCTGGGCAACGGCCAGATGGTCGCCGCGCCCCAGGCCGGGGAGACGGTGAAGGTCCAGGCGGTCGGCAACCCGACGGTGATCCGCAGGGTGCTGCCGGAGGCCGCCGTCTCCCCCTCCGTCCCGACGGCTGCGGGGGCGCTGGCCGGCGTCCCCTACGCGGACCTGTTCCAGCGGGCGGCCAGCAGGCACGGCGTGGAGGCCTCGCTGCTGGCCGCGGTCGCCAAGCAGGAGTCCGGCTTCGACACCTCGGCCGTCTCCCCGGCCGGCGCCCAGGGCCTCATGCAGTTCATGCCTGCGACGGCGAAGGGGCTCGGCGTCGACGCGCTGGACCCGTCCTCGGCCATCGACGGCGCGGCCCGCTGCCTGAGCTCGCTGACCCGGCAGTTCGGCACCACGGAGCTCGCGCTGGCGGCCTACAACGCCGGGCCGGGGACGGTGAGCCGCTACGGCGGCATCCCGCCCTACCCGGAGACCCAGAACTACGTCCGGTCCGTGATGAGCAAGGCGGAGGCCTACCGATGACCGCACCCGTGACCACTGCCGCTCCGGCTGCGCGTGCCGCGTCCGCCGCGTCTTCCACCGGCGGGGCGGGCGAGAGCGCGGCACCGTTCGCCTCCGCCCTCGACGGCGCGCTGGCCGACGGTGTGCGCGACGCCGGCGCCGAGGGCCGGGAGCAGCCCTCCGGCGAGACCCCGGGCGAGGAGACCGTCCCCGCCGAGGAGTCGGTCGCCGCGCCGGTCGTGGACACCGCCGCGGTGACCGTGGCCGCCGCCGTGTGGGCGCTGGTCCGGGGCGAGGCCGCCACGCAGACGGCCGCAGGCGCCGCCGGCCCGGCTGGCCCCGCGGTCGCCGCAGGCTCTCCGGACACCGCGGCGGCCACCGCCCCCGGGGCAGCCGGGGCCACCGCCGCGCAGGCCCTGCCGGTGCCCGTGGCGACGGACCCGGACGGAGCCGCACCCGTGCCCGGTGCCGTCCTCCCGGTCGTTGCCGGCGCACCGGTGCCCGGCAGCCCGCCCACCGGGCGACCCGGCCCCGACTTGCCGGCCACGGCCTCGGCCCGGGCCGTGGAGGTCACCGCCGTCGTCGGCGACGGGGCGGCGCGCGGGCGGGCCACCGGGCACGCCGGCGCACCGGGGCTCGCCGTCGTCGCCGGCTCCCCCGCGCCGTCGCGACCGGCCGCGGAGCACCCGACCCCGGCGCCGTCCACCCACGCTGCCACGACGGCGACCGCCGCGACCGCCACCCCCGGTCTGCCGGTCGCCGGAGCGCCCGGGCAGCAGCCCGGTGCCGGCGACCCCGCGGCCGGGGCGGAGCCGACCGCCGCCGCGGTTCCCGCCCCGGATGCCGAGGGCCTCCCAGCGGTCACCGGAGCCACCGGCCCCGCGCCCGTCGCAGCCACCGCACCGGTGAGCGCCCCCGTCACCGGCGACGGTGCCGCCCTGCCTGTCTCCGGCCAGGTCTCCCGCCAGGTGGCGGTCCTGAGCGGCGCCGGCACCGGCTCCCACACGATGACCCTCGTGCTCACCCCCGAGACCCTCGGGCCGGTGCAGCTGCAGGTCACCGTGGCCGAGGGCGTGCTCGACCTGACCCTGCGCGGCGCCCACGAGCTCGGCCGCGCGGCCCTGCTGGACGCCCTTCCCGAGCTCCGCCGTGACCTGGAGGCCGCCGGGCTCAGCCCGTCGCGGGTCGAGGTGGACGCCGACGCGGGCGGCTCCTGGCTCTCCCGGCACGCCGCCGAGCAGCAGGCCCGGCAGGACACAGAGAGCCGGGGCGGACGGCAGCACCCGGCCGGCGAGTGGTCACGACCCGGTGGTCGCCCTGCCGATACCGGAGAGGGGCGTGCCGCCCTCCAGAACCGATCCACGTCGTCCGGCGTGGACGTGCGCGTCTGAGAGCGAGGAGCCGACCATGCCGGACGCAGTCAGCGCCACCACCGGGGCGACCGCGACGTACTCCGCCACGACCGCCGTCGACCGCGGTGACCAGATGGGGAAGGACACCTTCCTCAAGCTGCTGGTCGCCCAGATGAAGTACCAGGACCCGGGCAACCCGGCCGACACCAACCAGCTGATGGCCCAGACGGCCACGTTCAGCCAGGTGGAGAAGCTCGAGGAGATCGCCAAGCAGAACGCCTCGATGCTGGCCCTGCAGCGCTCCAGCAGCGCCGGGGCGATGGTCGGCCAGACGGTCACGTACACCGACTCGACCGGCGCCTCGAAGACCGGCGTCGTCAGCTCGGTCCGCCTGGCCACCGACAAATCCGAGGCCGAGGCCACCATCGGCGGCGTCGCCGTGCCCGTGGGCCGGATCACCGACGTCGGCACGCGCTGACGCCCACCCAGACCCCGCGCCGAACCGCGCTCCCCCACCCGAGCCCCCACCCGGAGGGAACCCCCCGATGCTCCGCTCCATGTTCTCCGCCATCTCCGGCCTTCGTGCCCACCAGACCAAGATGGACGTCACCGGCAACAACATCGCCAACGTCAACACCGTCGGCTTCAAGGGCAGCGCGACCGTCTTCCAGGACACGCTCTCCCAGGTCGTGCGGGCCGGTGGTCAGCCGGCGGCCGACCGCGGTGGCACGAACCCGGCGCAGATCGGTCTGGGCGTGAAGCTCGCCGGGATCACCACCAACTGGACCAACGGTGCGGCGCAGTCCACCGGGCGCTCGACCGACTTCATGATCGAGGGCGACGGGTTCTTCGTCGTCGAGGGCGCGGGCGGGCAGCAGCTGTTCACCCGGGCGGGCTCCTTCGACTTCGACGCCAGCGGCAAGCTGGTCACCCCCGACGGCTCCATCCTGCAGGGCTGGGTGGCCGACGCGAACGGCGTCGTGAACGCGAACGGCCCGGTCCAGGACCTGGTCGTGCCCTACGGCCAGATCGTCGACCCGAAGCCGACGACGGCCGGCAGCATCGTGGGCAACCTGCCTTCCGACGTCGTCGACGGCACCACTTTCCAGGTCGGCGCCGACATGTACGACAGCCAGGGGGTCATGCAGAAGGTCGCCTACAACATCCAGAAGGTGAGCGACAACAACTGGCGGGTCAGCGTCGTCCACGCCAACGGCGACGTCTTCCTGCCACCCACCGACATCGCCTTCGACGCGGCGGGAGAGCTGACCCCGGCAGCCGACCCGTACGAGTTGCCCTCGTTCAACCCGGCGACGCTGGACCCCGTCAAGTACGCCAGCTGGGACATCGACGTCACGATCGCCCTGCCGGACCTCACCCAGTTCGGTGGCGCCAACACCCTCGCGGCCCCCAAGCCCGACGGCTTCGCCCTGGGCTCCCTGCAGTCGTTCAGCCTCGGCAACGACGGGACCATCACCGGCGTCTACTCCAACGGACTGCGCCAGGCGCTGGGGCAGCTGGCGATGGCCTCCTTCAACAACCCCAGCGGGCTGGAGAAGGCCGGCAACTCCGCCTTCCGCGTGGGCGACAACTCCGGTGTGGCGATGATCGGCCAGGCCGGGCAGGGCGGCCGGGGGGTGCTCAGCTCGGGCGCGCTGGAGATGTCGAACGTGGACCTCAGCGAGGAGTTCACCGGGCTGATCGTCGCCCAGCGCGGCTTCCAGGCCAACAGCCGGGTCATCACGGCGTCCGACGAGATCCTCCAGGACCTGGTGAACCTCAAGCGCTGACGAGGTGTGCGGCGTGGTGTCTGCCGGGGCGTGACGTCCCGATCGCCACGAGCGGCCGCCGTGCTGCGGCCCGCCACACGTCGGTGACACCCGGCTCGAGCCGGGCCGGGCAGGGTCGAGCCGCGCGCGGACGCGGCCCGACCCTCCCCGGAGCGGCCGGACATCTCCTGGCGCACTCGTGGCGGGCCCCTGGAGGGGCCGTCCAGCACATCACCACCTGCGACGGCCCGGTCACCCCGAAAGGGTGACCGGGCCGTCGCAGGTCCCCCGCCAGCACCTTCGGCTCAAGGAGCCCCCGTCCGGGGCCGAAGACAGGAGTGCCGTTCCCGCCCGGACCGTGTTCACGCCCCACCGACCCCCACCGAGCAAGAGGACCGACCCGTGATCCGAGTGACGCGCCTGAACGGCGACGAGTTCGCGCTGAACCCCGACCTGATCGAGAAGGTCGAGGGCCACCCCGACACGGTCGCCTTCCTGGTGGACGGCACGAAGTACGTGGTGCGCGAGAGCGTGGCCGAGGTGCTGCAGGAGATCCGCGAGTACCGCGCCGGGATCCTGGCCCTCTCCTACGAGATGGACCGGGGCGCTTACCGGCCGCACGTCCCCGAGCAGCCGGTCGGCGACTCGTCCGTCGTCCCCTTCCCGACCCGAGAGGAGCGCTGATCCGTGGATCCGGCCACCCTGATCGGGTTCGCCATCTCGATCGTCGCCCTGGTCTTCTTCATGATCCTCGAAGGCGCCGACCCCACCTCGCTGATCTTCCTGCCGGCGATCGTCCTGGTCGTCATCGCCACCTTCGGCGCGGCGGCGGCCAGCCAGACGATGGACGACCTCAAGAAGGTCGGCAGCTGGTTCAAGATGGCCGTGATGCCGGCGAAGGTGCCCCCGCCGACCGACCAGATCCAGACCCTGGTCAGCCTCGCCGAGAAGGCCCGCAAGGAGGGCCTGCTCGCGCTCGAGGCGCAGGTCAAGCAGATCGAGGACCCGTTCCTCAAGCGCGGCCTGCAGATGGGCATCGACGGCACCGACCCCGAGGAGCTGCGTGCCGTCCTGGAGAGCGAGATCGCGGCCAAGAAGGCTGAGGACAAGGTCGCCGCCAAGTTCATGAACAACATGGGCGGCTACGCGCCGACCATCGGCATCCTGGGCTGCATCGTCGGCCTGATGAACGTCATGGGGAACCTGAACAACCCGGAGACACTCGGCCCGATGGTCGCCGCGGCGTTCATCGCCACGCTCTGGGGCGTCATGGCCGCCAACTTCTGGTTCCTCCCCATGGGCGCCAAGATCCTGCGCGTCAGCGAGCTCCAGGCCGCGCAGATGGAGCTGCTGGTCGAGGGCATCGCCGAGATCCAGGCCGGCACCAGCCCGCGCGCCGTCCGCCTCAAGCTGACCTCGCTCGTGCCGCCGGGCTCGGTCGCCAAGGAAGCGGCGTGACCCCGTGAGCAGCGGTCACGGCCGCCGCCGCGGCAAGAAGCACGAGGAGCACGAGGAGCACGAGAACCACGAGCGGTGGCTGGTGTCCGGCTTCGACATGATGACGTTGCTGTTCGTGCTGTTCGTGGTGCTGTTCGCGATGAGCAAGGTGGACGAGCAGAAGTTCGCCGCCCTGGCCAAGGGCATGGCGAACGCCTTCGGCACCCCTGTCAGCGTGCAGACCAGCGCGACCCCCGAGGGCTCGGTGCTCGACGGGCTGCCCGGGGTGGTCGACCTGGCCTCGGCCATCCCGCCCGACCCCACCGTGCAGCAGGCCCAGGTGGACAAGGCCGCCGCCCAGGCCGCAGCGGAACGGGCCGAGCGCATCGCCGCCGAGGCGAAGGCCGCCTACGACGAGCTCGCCGCCGCGCGCGACCGGATCGAGGCCGCGCTCGCCGCGGCCGGCTACGCCGGGGCCGCCCGCTACGAGATCGACGAGCGCGGCCTGGTGGTGCACATCGTGGCCGACCAGGTGCTCTTCGACGCCGAGGAGGCCGTCCTCCGGCCGGAGGGCCGCGCCATCCTGAGCGCGGTCGCCCCCACCCTCGCCGAGCTGCCCAACCAGCTCGGGGTCGAGGGCCACGCCAACCACCTCCCCGTCACCACCGGCGGTCCGTGGCCGTCCAACTGGGAGCTGTCCGCGACCCGCGCCACCACGGTCGTCCGGTACCTGGCCGCCGACGGGGTCCCGCAGCCGCGCCTGCAGGCCACCGGCTACTCGTCGACCCGGCCGCTGGTGCCCGAGTCCGACCCCACCGCCCTGACCGTCAACCGACGGGTCGACGTCGTCGTCCTGTCCACCGCGTCGGCGGAGGCCAACGCCCTCCTGCCCGGCCTCGACGCCGCCCACCGAGGAGTGACCGAATGAGCAAGAAGGACAAGACCGCCCCCGCCGACGGTGAGGAGACCCAGGGCGCGGGCGGGAAGAAGAAGCTCGTCCTGATGCTGGCCGTCGTGCTGCTCGCCGGGGCCGGCGCCGCCTACTTCTTCCTGTTCGCCGGATCGGGCGAGGCGGAGGCCGCGGCTCCGGAGCACGGTGGCTACACCGCGCTCGAGCCGATCGCGGTCAACCTCGCCGGCGGCGGGTACCTGAAGATCGGCATCACGCTGGACTACACGGCCGAGGCCGCCGCCGGCGGCCACGGCGGTGGCGGGGTCGACGGCGCCAAGGCCTACGACGCGATCATCTCCACCTTCTCGCAGGCGAACCCGACCGACGTGACCGGTGCCCGGGACGCGCTGAAGGCGTCCCTGGAGAAGAAGATCATCGAGGCGTACACCGAGGACGGCGTCCCGATGGTCATGGGCATCTACTACACGGAGTACGTGACGCAGTAACGCCCGCCCGACCAGCGCACACGCGACCACGCAGGGGTGTCCTCCGAGTCCGGAGGGCACCCCTGCCGCGCACCACCCGCACCACCGGTCCCACGCTCCCCGGCCGGCTCGGACCCCCCTCGGGACCCGGTCAGGGTGCTGCCGGTCCCCGCCGATGAGGTCATGCGTGACCACCCCCGAGACCGGACCGGCCCCGGCCGCCGCGCCGGCCCCGGCCCCCGCCCCCGCGCCGGCCCCGGCCGTCGCGAGCACCCGTAGCCGCCGCGGTGAGCCACGCACCTACGACTTCCGGCGCCCGACCAAGCTCTCCCGCGAGCACGTGCGGGTCATGCAGATCGCGCAGGAGGGCTTCGCCCGGCAGGCGACGACGATCCTGACGACGTTCCTGCGCGCCGGTGCGCGCCTGGAGCTCGGGGGGATCGAGCAGTTCTCCTACGACGACTACGTCGGGACGCTGCCCAACCCGACCTTCATGTCCACCTTCACCCTCGAGCCGCTCGCCGGGAAGGGCCTGCTGGCCTTCCCCCTCGACATGGCCATGGCGATGGTCGACCACATGCTCGGCGGTTCCGGCGCCGCCGCGCAGCCGAACCGGCCGATGACGGCGATGGAGACCACCATCACCAATCACCTGCTGGAGCGGCTGCTCGACGAGTTCGCGGTCTCGCTGGCGCCGGTCACCCAGATCCAGCCGGTGCTCGCCGGCCGCGAGTACAACCCGCAGCTCGCCCAGGCCGCCGCCGGCTCCGACACCGTCATGGTGGCGAGCTTCGCGATGTCCGTCGGCAGCCGCGAGGGCGAGGCGACCGTCGTCCTGCCGTTCTCCTCCTTCGCCCAGGCCCTCAACAACGCCGCCTCCCCGCAGCTCTCGGAGTCCGCGCTGCGCAAGCGGCAACGGGCCCGCGAGGCGCTGATCGACCGGCTGAACCTCGTGCCGGTGGACGTCAGCGTCCGCTTCGCGCCGCTCACCGTCTCCTCCTCCGACCTGCTCTCCCTCGCCGTCGACGACGTGCTGCTGCTCCGCCACCCGCGGGACAGCCCGCTGGAGGTCACGACCAACGACGTGACGTTCGCCTACGCGATCGCCAGCAACCACCGGCGCCGACTCGCCGCCTCGATCGTCCCCACCCCGCACGCCCCGCACGCCGCGAAGGACTCCGCATGACCGCGCCCCGCACCGACTCGCAGGACTCCCAGACCGTCACGGCGGTCGTCGCCGCGGCCGCCCGCGCGGCCGCCGCCCTGGTCCCCTCGACCTCGGCGCTGACCGCGGGCGCCCCCGTCAGCGACCCGGACACCGTGCCGCTGCCGCCGACGGCCGCCCTCGCCGTCACCGCCGGCCTGTCCGGTGAGGTCTCCGGCGACGTCGTGCTCGTCGTCTCCGGCGACGTCGTCGACGCGCTGCAGAACTCCCCCGTCGGCCAGATGGACGTCTCCGCGGCGCTCCGCCCGGCCCTCGAGGCCGCCGCGGCCACGCTCGGCCGGGTGCGGGTCGCCTCGGAGCGCACCGAGGAGCCGGTCGCCGCCCTGGACGGGCTGCGCGACAAGGGCATGTTCGTCGCCGTCCCCCTCATGGGCGACGGCGAGCACCAGGCCACGCTCGCCCTCCAGGTGACGCTGCCCGCGGCCCGCGAGCAGCGCGGCAGCCTGGAGCTCCTGCGGCACGTCGCCATGGAGGTCACCGTCGAGATCGGGCGGACCCGCATGACGGTGCAGGAGCTGCTCTCGCTGCACCCGGGCGAGGTCGTCGAGCTCGACCGCGCCGCCAGCGCCCCCGCCGACCTGCTCGTCAACGGCACCCTCATCGCGCGCGGCGAGGTCGTCGTCGTCGACGAGGACTTCGGGCTGCGGATCAGCGAGATCGTCACCGACGCCGCCGAGCTGGGGGCCGCGGCCTCATGACCTGGATGATCATCCGGCTCTTCCTGTCCCTCGCCCTCATCGGCGGCGTCCTCTGGTTCGCCGCCCGGCTGGCGAAGAAGAAGGGCCTGGGCCAGGGGAACGGCCTCATCCAGGTCGTCGCCCGCCAGCGGCTGGGCCGCGCCAGCTCGGTGAACGTGGTCCGCATCGCCGACGTCGTCCTGGTCATCGGGGCCACCGAGGAGCAGGTCACCCTGCTCGCGGAGGTCGACGGCGAGGCCGTCGACGCCGTCCTGGCCGAGCGCGGTGCCCCGGCCCGGCCGAAGGCAGCAGCGGCGCCGGACGCCGGGACCCCGGCCATCCCGGCCCAGGCGGCACGCTCCTCCGACGGCGTGCTCGCCGGCTCGGTCCTCGACCGGAACGGCTGGGGCACGCTGGTCGACGA
This sequence comes from Blastococcus sp. SYSU DS0541, assembly GCF_054050875.1. Classification (NCBI taxonomy): domain Bacteria; kingdom Bacillati; phylum Actinomycetota; class Actinomycetes; order Geodermatophilales; family Geodermatophilaceae; genus Blastococcus; species Blastococcus sp. SYSU DS0541. Next base: position 66,064 of record NZ_JBJHAD010000003.1, read on the forward strand.
GCTCCGCGAGCGCACGGTCCGCCGGTCATGACGGCCGCCGTGCGCCTGCCGGGCCACCGGACGCGGGGCCGCGCGCTCGTCGTCCTGGTGGCGCTGCTGGTCGCCGCGGTGGCGGCGGTCGTCCTCGCCGGCCCGGCCACGGCCGCACCGACCGCGCCCACCGCCCCGACGGCGCCCACGGCGCCCGAGGTCGGCGGGGCCGTGGACATCTCCATCGGCGACGGCTCCCCCAGCAGCTCGATCACCCTGATCCTGGCTATCACGGTGCTGTCGGTCGCGCCGTCGGTGCTGCTGCTGGCCACCTCGTTCACCAAGATCATCGTGGTGCTGGGGCTGACCCGGAACGCGCTCGGCATGGCGACCTCGCCGCCGAACCAGGTGCTCACCGGCATCGCGCTGTTCCTGACGCTCTTCGTCATGGGCCCGGTGTTCTCCGACATCAACGAGATCGCCGTCCAGCCGTACATGGACGGCGCGATGTCGGTGTCCCAGGCCTACGACGCCGGCGTCGTGCCGCTGCGGGAGTTCCTGCTCGCGAACACCCGCGAGGACGAGCTGCAGCTGATGATCGGGCTCTCCGGCGAGGAGGCCCCGGCGGATCCGACGCAGGTCAGCATGACGACGCTGATCCCGGCGTTCGTCCTGTCGGAGCTGAAGAGCGCCTTCATCATCGGGCTGGTCATCTTCATCCCGTTCCTGGTGCTCGACATGCTCGTCAGCGCCGCGCTCATGGCGCTCGGCATGATGATGGTCCCGCCGACCATCGTGTCGCTGCCGTTCAAGCTGCTGCTCTTCGTCGTCGTCGACGGCTGGGCGCTGATCACCACGGCCCTCGTGGGCTCCTACGTGGGGGCGGGGTAGCGATGAGCGACGCCGACGTCACCGAGATCGCCGCCCAGACCATGATGGTGGCGGCCAAGGTCGCCGCCCCGATCCTGCTGACCGCCCTGCTGGTCGGCTTCCTGATCTCGCTGTTCCAGGCGGCGACCCAGATCCAGGAGGCCACGCTCTCCTTCGTCCCGAAGATGATCGCGGTCGCGATCGCCATGCTGGTCACCGGCAACTGGGTGCTCTCCGAGCTGGTCACCTTCACCCACACGCTCTTCGACCAGCTGCCGGCACTGCTCGACCGGACGTAGCCGGCATGGACCTCTCGGTCCCGGCGGTCACGCTCGCGGCCCTGCTCCTCGGCACCGCGCGGGCCGCCGGCTTCATCCTGCTCGCGCCGCCGTTCAACTCCCGGGTGATCCCCGGCCCGGTCAAGGGCGCCCTCGCCCTCGCCCTGGCGGTGCTGCTGTCCACCCAGATCGCGCCCACGCTGCCCGAGCCGACGGCGGGGTTCCTGCTCGTCACCGCCGTCACCGAGGTCGTCATCGGCGCGGCGCTGGGCTTCGTCGTCCAGGTGCTGTTCACCGCGGTGCAGATGGCCGGCGACGTGCTCGACCTCGCGGGCGGCTTCTCGCTGCAGCCCGGTTACGACCCCATGGCGATGACGCAGAACAGCTCCCTGGGCAAGCTGCACTACCTGCTGGCCACGACCCTGCTGTTCACCAGCGGCGGGCACCTGCTGATGGTCAAGGGGTTCGCCACCTCCTACGAGGGGCTCCCCGTGGGCGGGGACGTGCCCACCGACCAGATCGCGGCGGTGCTGATCACCGCGTTCTCCATGATGTTCCTGGCCGCGCTGCAGATCGCCGGCCCGATGGTCGCCGTGCTCCTGCTCGCCGACGTGGCGCTGGCCCTCCTCAGCCGCGCCGCCCCCGCGCTCAACGTCTTCTCCCTGGGCTTCCCGGTGAAGATCATGCTCACCCTGGCGATGCTGGGGCTGACCTTCCCCCTGCTGCCGCCGGCCCTCGACCAGCTGCTCGAGCACGGCGCCCGCGCCATGACCTCGCTGCGCGGCGGCTGAGGGGGTGGGACATGGCCAAGGACGGACCGGGTGGTGAGAAGACCGAGGCGCCGACTCCCCAGCGCCTCAAGAAGGCGCGCAAGGACGGGCAGATCCCGAGGACCCAGGAGCTGGGGACCTGGCTGGGGGTGGCGGCGGCGAGCTTCCTGCTGCCGATGCTCGTGGGAGACGCGTACGACGCGGTGCGCCAGCTGTTCGTGCACGTCGGGACGGTGGTGAAGAACCCCGAGGTCGGCACGGTGACCGCGCTGCTCGGCACGGCGTTGATCGCCTTCCTGACGACGCTGCTGCCGACCGCGATCGCGCTCATGCTCGTGGGCGTGGCCTCGTCGGCGGCGCAGGGCGGGGTGCACGTGACGAGCAAGCCCCTGCAGCCCAAGCTGAAGAAGTTCAACCCGCTCCCGGGGCTCAAGCGCATGTTCGGCACCCAGGGGCTGTGGGAGATGTCGAAGGCGCTGATCAAGACGGCGGCCCTGGGCACCGTCGTGATCATCACCAGCGAGCGGGCCCAGGTGCTGGTCTCCTCGGCAGGTGCCCTGCCCCTGTCGGCCGTCGCCGCCGCCTTCACCGACTCGGCCGTGCTGATGTTCCGCGTCGTCGCGGTCACCGGCCTCGTCATCGCCGTCGCCGACTACGTCGTCGTGCGGAAGAAAATGATGAAGGAGCTGAAGATGAGCAAGTACGAGATCCAGCAGGAGCACAAGCAGGCCGAGGGCGACCCGTACATGAAGGCCCACCGCCGCGGGGTGCAGATGGCGATGTCGCGCAACCGGATGATGAGCGAGGTCGCCGAAGCCGACGTCCTGCTGGTCAACCCGACCCACGTCGCCGTCGCGCTGAAGTACGACGCCGCCAGGGGTGCACCGCGGGTGGTGGCCAAGGGCGCCGGCGAGGTCGCGGCGAAGCTGCGCGAGAAGGCCGCCGAGGCCCGGGTGCCGATGGTCCAGGACATCCCGCTGGCCCGGGCGCTGCACGCCTCCTGCGAGCTCGGCCAGGAGGTGCCGGCGCAGCTGTTCACCGCCGTCGCGCGGGTGCTCGCCTTCGTCATGCACCTGGGCGCGCGGGGCGTGCGCGGCGGCTTCCACCGTCCGGGCTTCGAGGCGCCCGACGTGACGGACCTGCCCAAGGCCGGTCGCCGCCGTCCCCCCGTCGCCGCCGCCTGAGAGAGGACCCCGGGTGGGCCATGATCAGGTTCCCTGATCGTGGCGCGTCCTCCCTCACGGTGGGCGGTGAGGGAGGACGCGGTACGGCGAGGGAGGACGGCGTCGGTGGCGCGGTACCGGGTGCCCGTCGGCCCGCCGATGAGGGAGGGGTGAGCCAGCGTCCCTCGTGCGAGCCCGGAGCGGGCGAGTGAAAGGCCTGGGCAAGGCCGCCGTCCCGATCGGCGTCGTCGCCATCGTGCTCATGCTGGTGGTGCCGCTGCCCGCGGGGCTGATGGACATGCTGATCGGGCTCAACCTGACCATCTCGCTCCTGGTGCTGCTGGTCGCGATGCAGATCAGGCGGCCGCTGGACTTCGCCATCTTCCCGTCGCTGCTGCTCATCGCGACGCTCTTCCGCCTCGCGCTCAACGTCTCCTCGACGCGGCTCGTGCTCACCGACGGCTACGCCGGCAAGGTGATCGAGGCCTTCGGCCACATCGTCATCGGCGGCTCGCTCATCGTCGGCCTGGTCATCTTCCTGATCCTCACGATCGTGCAGTTCGTGGTCATCACGAACGGTGCGGGGCGCGTGGCCGAGGTCGGCGCCCGCTTCACCCTCGACGCCATGCCCGGCAAGCAGATGGCGATCGACGCCGACCTCAACGCCGGCCTCATCAACGAGGCGCAGGCCCGCAAGCGGCGGCACGAGGTCACCGCCGAGGCCGACTTCTACGGCTCGATGGACGGCGCCTCGAAGTTCGTCAAGGGCGATGCCATCGCGGGCATCGTCGTCACCCTGGTGAACCTCATCGGCGGGTTCGCGATCGGCATGATGCAGCGCGGCATGGCGCCCGCCGAGGCGGTCAGCACCTACTCCCTGCTGACGGTCGGCGACGGGCTCGTCTCGATGATCCCGGCGCTGCTCATGTCCACCGCGACCGGCATCATCGTGACCCGGTCGGCCACCGAGGGCGACATGGGCACCGACCTGATCGCCCAGCTCGGCCGCTTCCGCCAGCCGGTCCGCATCGCCGGCGGCGCCGCCCTCGCCCTCTGCCTCATCCCGGGCCTGCCCAAGCTGCCCTTCCTGCTCGTCGGCGTGGTCTTCCTCGTCATGGCCAGCCGCATGACCGAGCCGGAGGAGGTCGACGAGGAGGCCGAGGCCGCCGCGGCCGCCGCCGAGCTGGAGCCGGCTCCGGACTCGCCCGAGGCGATCGCCGAGAAGATGCGGGTCGACCCGCTCGAGCTGGAGGTCGCCTTCGACCTGGTCGACCTCGTCGACGCCTCCCGCGGCGGCGACCTGCTGGACCGGGTCAAGGCGCTGCGGCGGAAGGTCGCCATGGAGACCGGCCTGGTGATCCCGCTGGTGCGCACCCGGGACAACCTCGACCTGCCGTCCTCGCAGTACGTCATCTGGCTCAACGGCGTCCCGGTCGCCAAGGGCAGCTCCCCCGCCGGCACGGTGCTCGCCATCGGCGACGCCCTGGACGGGCTGCCCGGCAAGCCCACCCGCGAGCCGGTGTTCGGCCTCGCCGCCAAGTGGGTGCCCGCGGAGCTGCAGCGCGCCGCCGAGATGGCCGGGGCCACCGTCGTCGACCGCTCGTCGGTCATCACCACGCACCTGGCCGAGGTCGTCCGGCAGAACGCCGCGGACCTGCTCGGGCGCGAGGACGTGCGCCTGCTCGTGGAGATGGTTCGCCGGTCGCACCCGGTCGTCGTCGAGGAGCTGACCCCCGCGCTGCTCACCCTGGGAGAGGTGCAGCGCGTGTTGCACGCGTTGCTCGCCGAGGGCGTGTCGATCCGGGACCTGGTCCGCATCTTCGAGGCACTCTCTGTGCGTGCCAAGCACTCGACCGAACTCGACGGTCTCGTCGAGGCGGCGCGGTCGGCGCTGGGGTCGGCGATCAGCCAGCCCTACGTCACGCCGGACGAGCGCCTGCACGTGTTCACGCTGGAGCCGGGATTCGAGCAGCGCCTGCTCGAGTCGGTCCGCCAGACCGAGATGGGCGCCGTCCTGGCCCTCGACGCCGGCGCGGTGGACGCCCTCGTCCACGGCTGCACCGGCATGCTCGAGGACGCCGAGCGGCAGGGCCTGTCCCCCGTCCTCGTCTGCTCGCCTCAGGTCCGCGCGGCCCTCGCGCGGCTGATGCGCCAGATCCTGCCCCGGCTGCCGGTCATCTCCTACTCGGAGGTCTCCCGGACGGCCCAGATCGAGTCGCTGGGAGTGGTGAGCGGTGCCGTTGCGATCCGTTGAGGCCGCCACGCGCGACGACGCGATCGCGGCCGCGCGCGAGCAGTTCGGGCCGCACGCCCGGGTCGTCGGCGTGCGCCGCGTCCGGTCCGGCGGCGTGCTCGGCTTCTTCGCCACCGAGCGCTACGTCGCCGAGGTGGCACCGGACCAGTTCGCCCGCCCGGGCGTCCCCGCGCCGTCGACGGGCCCCGTCCAGGCGACGCCCGCCGCCGCGTACGACTCCCCGCTGGCCGCGGCTGCTCCGGCCCGTGCGCGCAGCACGGCGCCGGCCCGCAACGGCGCGGCCGCCTGGGCCGCCGAGGCCGCCCGCCCGGGCACGGCCGCGCCGACCGCCCCTTCCCGGTCGCCCGCGCCCCGCCCCGCGGAGGACGACGAGCGGATCGACGAGCTGGCCGGCCTGCTGGGGGGCGCCCCGGGAGGCGCTCCCGCCCCGGCCGGGCCTGCCCACGGGCGGCCCACCCCGACCCGCGCCACCTTCCCGAAGGCGACCCGCGAGCCCTCGCCTGCCTCGCGCCCGAAGCACGCCGCGGCCCCGTCCGCTCCGGTGGAGCAGACGCCCGCGGCCCGCGACGAGGCGGCCGTCGCCCCGTCCCCGTTCACGGCGGCGCTGGCCCGCATGGTCTCCGGGGACCGCGACGTGCGCCAGGCCGTCGACCAGGCGCTTGCCCGGCCGACCGAGCCCGCGAAGGCCTCCGCCCCCGTCTCGGCCGCGCCGGCCGGTGCGGCGGCGACCCGGCCGTCGTTGGCCGCGGCCATCCGTTCAGCAGATCCGTCGATGCGGTCCCAGGCCGTGCAGCAGGAGGAGTCCACGGTGAGAGATCAGGCCACCGCGCCGCCCTCCACGTCGACGACCGGCGCCGAGGAGCTGCCCACCTGGGCGGCCGAGCCGCACCAGCCGGCCGCGACAGGCCCGTCCGCGCGCCAGGAGGAGATCGCGGAGGCGCTCCGCGACGCCCTCGCCCAGGGCCACTCCGACGAGGCGCTCGCCGGGATCCTGCGCAAGATGCTCGCCGGCGACTCCCCTCGCGAGGCGCTGGCCGAGCCGGAGCTCCCCCTCGCGGTGGCCGACGAGCCGGCCCTGCCGGTGCTCGACTCGCCGGTCCTCCCCATCGCAATGGTCGACGAGCCGGGCATCCCGGCCGAGCCGACCGCTCCGGTCGTCGACGTCCCCGTCCTCGATGCGGTGCACCCGAACGAGCCGGTGGTCGCCGACCTGCTCTTCGCGCCGGCCACCACGCTGGCCGCCGCGCCGGCGCCGGTCGTCCCCGCCCCGTCGTTCCCGCTCTTCGACGTCCCCGCTGCTCCCGCGCCGGTCTCCGCCGGCCTCGTCTGGGGCGGCTCCCCCGCCGACATCCCGCTGTGGGGCGAGCCGGTGCCCGCTCCCCCGGTCGCTGACGACGCCCCCGTCTGGGCCGACGTGCTCAGCCCGGCTCCCGCGCCGGTGCAGGAGCCCGTGGCCGAGGAGCCCGTGGCCGAGGAGCCCGTGGCCGAGGAGGCCGTGCTCGAGGAGACCGTCGCCGACGAGCCCGCGGCCGACGAGGTGCCGGCCCAGGCAACCGCCGTCGAGGAGGCCCCCGTCGAGGAGCCGGGCATCCTGCTGGCCGAGGCCGCTCCGCTGCTGGCCCGCACCGCCAGCGACCCCGCCCCGCTCGCCATGTCGCTGGACGCCACCACCGTCATGCCCCGGATCTCCCTGCTGCCGCCGATGCCGGGCGCGCGGGGCCGCGGGCTGCCGCCCGTGCCGCCGTCTTCCGGCCGCCCGGCGGTCCCGCCGTCGCGTACGGACGCCTCGGGCCCGCGCGACGACGTCGCCCCCGCGGCTCCCGAGGTGGACGCTGCGCCGGCCACCCCCGCCGGCCGCGCCCTCGCAACGGTCACGCGGCTGCCGGTCGGCCCGCTGATGGGCGGGGACGACCACACCGAGATTCCCGAGCTCGGGAACCGCGTCTCCGAGCCGGCCGCCGACGCCCCCGCGCCCCGGACCGGGCGTCCCGGTAGCCCGCAGGAGGTCGTCGCCCGGCTGACCGAGCTGGGCGTGCCCCCGGAGCTGCTCGGCGGGGACATCGCCGACCGGATCGAGGCCGACGGCACCTACGCCGCGCTCACCCACGCGCTCGCCGCCCGGTTGCCCGAGGCGCCCCGGCTGCCCACCGGCGCCGGTGAGGTGCTCTTCGTGGTCGGCCCGGGCGTCGAGACGCTCCGCGCCGCCCGCGCGCTGGCCGCCTCCCTGCGGCTGGATCCCGACCGCGTGCAGTGGGCGACGCGCGGCGACCTGGCCGGCCTCGCGCCCAAGGGCAGCCGCATGACGACCATCGACGCCGCCGTCGACCGCCGGCAGGAGGCCGCCGACGCCGGCACCCTCACCGTCGTCGCCGTCGACGCGCCGCTGCGGAGCGACGTCTACTGGATGTCGCAGATGCTGGCGATCTGGTCGCCGGTCGCGGTGTGGGCCGTCGTGGAGGCGACCCGCAAGCCCGAGGACCTCGAGCTCTGGCTCGACGGCCTCGCCCGCGTCGACGCCCTCGTCGTCCAGGACACCGACCTCAGCGCCGACCCCGCCGCGGTGCTGCAGCGGCTGACCGTGCCCGTGGCCCTCCTCGACGGCGTCCGGGCGACCCCGCACCGCTGGGCCTCGCTGCTCTGCGAACGCCTGGACAGCCCGCAGGCATGAGCCCGTTCCGCTGGGACGTCCTCCTCGTCGGGTTCGTGCTGGCCGTCCCCGTGCTGGCCCTCGGGTTGCGTGGTGACTTCACCACCGAGGAGACGATCGGCCGGCTGCCGTGGTGCCTGCTCGCCGGCTGGGTGGTCGTGGTGCTCGTGCGCGCCGTCGCCGCCCCGCCCAAGCCCGCCCCCAAGGAGCGACGCCGGCCCGCTGCCCGGCCGCAGCCGGTGGACGAGCCGGCCGACGCGAGCTGACCGCTCCGGGGGCCGAAGCCCCCGGAGCGGCCGCCGCGGTCAGAGCGGCAGGTCCTCCAGCATCTCGGTCACCAGCGCGGCGATCGGCGAGCGCTCGGAGCGGGTGAGCGTCACGTGCGCGAAGAGCACGTGGCCCTTGAGCTTCTCGATCACCGCCGTGACGCCGTCGTGCCGGCCGACGCGCAGGTTGTCGCGCTGGGCGACGTCATGGGTGAGCACCACCCGCGAGTTGCTGCCCAGCCGGGAGAGCACGGTCAGGAGCACGCCCCGCTCCAGCGACTGGGCCTCGTCGACGATCACGAAGGAGTCGTGCAGCGAGCGCCCGCGGATGTGGGTCAGCGGCAGCACCTCGATGAGGTCGCGCGCGGCGATCTCCTCGAGCACCTCCTTCGACACCAGCGCGCCGAGGGTGTCGTAGACCGCCTGCGCCCAGGGCGACATCTTCTCGCCCTCGCTGCCCGGCAGGTACCCGAGCTCCTGCCCGCCCACGGCGTACAGCGGCCGGAAGATGACCACCTTCTTGTGCGCCCGCCGCTCCATCACCGACTCCAGCCCCGCGCACAGCGCCAGCGCCGACTTGCCGGTGCCCGCGCGCCCGCCGAGGGAGACGATGCCGATCTCCGGGTCCAGCAGCAGGTCCAGCGCGACCCGCTGCTCGGCCGAGCGGCCGTGCAGGCCGAAGGCCTCCCGGTCGCCGCGCACCAGGCGCACCCTCTTGTCGGGCAGCACCCGGCCCAGCGCCGACCCGCGGGAGGACAGCAGCACCATGCCGGTGTGGGTCGGGAGCTCGGCCGCCGCCGGCAGGAACGCCTCGCCGGTCTCGTAGAGCTCGTCGAGGTCGGCGTCATCGAGGCTGAGCTCGGTCATGCCGGTCCAGCCGGCGTCCACGGCGTCGAGCACGCGGTACTCGTCGGTCTCCAGCGCGACCGCCGCGGCCTTGACCCGCAGCGGGACGTCCTTGGTGACCAGGCAGACGTCCCGGCCCTCGGCCCGCAGGTTCAGCGCGACGACCATGATTCGGCTGTCGTTGCTGTCGTTGCGGAAGCCGGCCGGGAGGGCGGACGGGTCGCTGTGGTTCAGCTCGACGTGCAGCGTGCCGCCCTGCTCCCCCACGGGAACGGGAGCGTCGAGCCGGCCGTGGGTGACCCGGAGGTCGTCCAGGATGCGCAGCGTCTGGCGGGCGAACCAGCCCAGCTCCGGGTGGTTGCGCTTGTCCTCGAGCTCCCCGATGACGACGAGCGGCAGCACCACGTCGGCGTCCCCGAAACGCAGCAGCGCAGCGGGGTCGGAGAGCAGGACCGAGGTGTCGAGGACGAACGTGCGGCGAGTGTTCACGAGTCGGCTCCCGTGGGGCGCCACCTGCGGTGGCAGGCGCACCCCGGCTCGAAGGTGACCGGGCCCCGGCGCAGAGGCCGGGTACCGGCCCCTCTGGACGACGAACGCTCTCGCGCCAACCGGGCCTCCCGTGGACGGCGAGGGCAGCTCGCCTTCCACTGCGGACGCTAGGCCCGGCCAGTGACATCCGCGTGACGTACACCCCACGAGGAGGGGGCGATGTCACCCGGAAGTACCACCGGCACCAGCCGTCCCGCGCGCACGTTCAGCTGGACTCGCGGCGGAACCGGCGCACCCCGAACAGCCAGCCGAGGACCGCCAGCACCAGGGTGAGCACGACGCCCCACCAGGCGGTCGCCGTGCCGTAGCCGCCGACGAAGAACTCCCGGGCGGCCTCGACGATGTGCTTGAACGGGTTGACGTCGCTGAGGGTCTGCAGCCAGCTCGGGGCCAGCGACATCGGCAGCAGGATGCCCGAGAGCAGCACGACCGGGAACACCACCGCGTTCAGGAGCGGCGCGAACGCGTCCTCGCTCTTGAGGGTCAGCGCCAGGGCGTAGGACACCGCGGCGAGCGCGGCGCCGAGCAGCGCCACCACCACGAGGGTCAGGGCGACGCCGGCCACCGGTGCCCGCAGCCCGAGCGGGATCGCGACCAGCACCAGCAGCACCCCCTGCGTGAGCAGGACGACGACGTCGCGCAGCACCCGCCCCAGCAGCAGCGCCATGCGGCTGGCCGGGGTGACCCGCTGGCTCTCGATGACCCCGGCCCGCCACTCCGCGATCAGCCCGAAGCCGACGAACAGCGCCCCGAACATGCCCAGCTGCACCAGGATGCCGGGCACGAAGATCTGGTAGGCATCCCCCGGGCCGAGCTGCTCGGCCAGCGGCTCCAGCAGCGGCCCGAACAGCACGATGTAGAGGATCGGCTGCATCAGGCTGATCACCAGCCAGGTCGGGTTGCGCAGCGACATGCGCATGGCGCGGACGAAGACGGTGCCGGTGTCGCGCAGCAGGGTCCTCATCGCGCCGCCGCCGGGACCTCGGCCGGTGCGCCGCCGGACTCGCGCAGGGACCGGCCGGTCAGGCCGAGGAAGACGTCGTCCAGGCTGGGCCGGCGGCTCTCGATCCCGCTGACGACGACGTCGGCGGCGTCCAGCGCGCGCACCAGCTCGACCAGCGCGCGGCCCCCGTTGGGCACCCGGCCCACGACCCGGTCGGGCAGCAGCTGCGGCGGCTCGGCGCCGGGGAGCGCGCCCACCAGGTGGGCCACCTGGGCCAGCTGGTCCGGGCGCTCCGCCGTCACGGTGAGCACGTCGCCGCCGACCTGGGACTTCAGCTGGTCAGGGGTGCCCTCGGCGACGATCGCGCCGTGGTCGATGACCAGGATCCGGTCGCACAGCGCGTCGGCCTCGTCGAGGTAGTGGGTGGTGAGGAAAACGGTCGTCCCGCGGTCCTCGCGCAGGCTCCGGATGTGCTCCCACAGGTTCGCCCGCGCCTGCGGGTCCAGCCCCGTCGTCGGCTCGTCGAGGAAGACCAGCTCCGGTACGTGGACGAGCCCCACCGCGATGTCGAGGCGGCGGCGCTGGCCCCCCGACATCGACTTGGGCTGCCGCTCCCACAGGCCGTCGAGGTCGAGCTCGGCGAAGAGCCGGCGCCCGCGCTCGGTGGCCTCGGCGGTGCTCATGCCGTAGAGCCGGGCGTGGTCGACCACCTCCTCGCCCGCTCGCGCCTCCGGGGCGGTGGCGCCGCTCTGCGAGACGTACCCGATGCGGCGGCGCACCCCGACGGGGTCGGTGCGCAGGTCGCAGCCGGCCACCGTAGCCGTCCCGGCCGTGGGCTCGAGCAGCGTGGTGAGCATGCGCAGCGTCGTCGTCTTGCCGGCGCCGTTGGGACCGAGGAAGCCGACGATCTCACCGGGGGCGACGTCGAGGTCGACACCGACGACGGCGTGGACCTCCTGCTTCCGCTTGCGGAAGGTGCGGGCGAGACCGCGGGCGTGGATCACGCGCGACAGCATCCACCGGTCCACCGACGGCTTCCACCGGTTTCACCGAGGGCGTCAGCGCCGGCCGGTCACCACCGGTGGTCGGTGCCCTCGGGCCGTCGGCGCAGGGCCGGGCGCTCGACGGTGTCGGTCCGCTCCCCCGGCGGCGGCCGGTGCCGCGGGCCCTGCCGGCGCCGCCGCTCCTGCGCCCAGCCGTCGTCCTCGGGCCACCCGTCCTGCCCGGACCAGCGGTCGTCCGCCCACCTGTCGTCCTCGGGCCAGCGGTCGTCGGCCCGCTCCTCCTCCGGCCACTCGGCCGCCGCCCGCCGCCCGGCCCGCCCGCCGCGGGGCCGCAGCGCCACCAGCGCCCAGACGACCGGGACGACCAGCACCGGCCACTGCACCGCGGGGTCGCCGAACCGCACCATGCCCAGCACCAGGAGCAGGGCGAGCCAGCCCGCGGTCCACAGCCCGAGGAACCGGGCCTGCGACGGCGAGCGGGCGGCCACGGGTCAGGCGACCGGGATCTCGGCGGCGATCCGCTGCGGGGTGAGCGGCTCGTCGAGCAGGCGGACGAAGCGGTCGGCGACCGGCTGCCCGGCCGGGCGGGCGTCGAGCCAGCGCGTGAGGAGGTCGAAGCCCTCGACGTAGGTGGAGATGTAGGCCCGCCACAGCGGATCGGTGAGGAAGCGGATCTGCTGCCGGGCGCGTTCCGGGCTCACCAGCGCCCAGCGCTGCAGGTGGGCCGCCACCTCGTCGGCGTCGGCGCCCCGGTCGTGCAGGAGCACCGCGGCGTCCTGCCGGACCCGGTTGAGCGGCCCGGCCGCGACGGCGATCCGCTCGGCCAGCGCACCGTCGAACCGCAGGCCGAGGTCCCCGAGGATCTCCTCCGACCACACCCCCCAGCCCTCGCCGATCGCCGCCGGGACGCCGAGGTCGGCCAGCCCCTCGGCCATGAGGCACTCGGGGGTGTTGACCAGGAACACGGTGTGCTCGGTGTGACCGGACCGCTCGACGAGCCCCTGCTCCTTGCGGCAGTGCTCCGTGTGGTGCCCCGGGTAGGACTCGTGGGCGACCAGGTGGGCGAGCTGCGAGAGCCGGTGCGGCAGGTCTGCGTTGATGGCGACCCGGGAGCGGTAGCCGCCCTCGTAGTAGTTGAAGCCCGACCACGGCTTGTCGGTGACCACCTCGTACCGGACGGTCTCGACCTCGGGGAGCCCGTACTGCCCGCGCACCCGGTCGCGGAGGGCGCTCGACAGCGCCTGCACCGCGCGCTCGAGCCGGTCCGGCGGGCACTCCTCGCGGCGGCGGTGGGCGGCGTACCGATCGGCCAGGGTGCCGTCGCCGGGGAGCAGCCGGTCCAGCTCCGCGTGGGCGGCGGCGTAGGTGGCCTCGTCACCCAGCTCGACGTCGACCTGGAAGTAGGCGCGCACCTCCTCGACGAAGCCCACCGGCTCGCCGCTCATCTTCCGCGCGCTGCACTCCAGGCCGGTCAGCTGGCCGCGCAGGAAGGCGGCGCGCTCGTCGGGGAGGCCGGCCGCGTCGAGCTCGCGCAGCAGCTCCCGGGCGCGGTCACGCAGCTGCCGCGGGGTCGGCGCCGGCTCGTCCTGGACCTGCGCCCGGATGCGCGGGTCACCGGTGTAGGCGTCGACGAAGCCGGCCTCCAGGCGGTCGAAGCGCAGCCCGAGCCGCACGTACTCCAGGGCGACGTCGAGGGCTCCCGCGGTCATGGCGGCCAGTCTCGCAGCCGCCGTCACCCGCCGAAGCGGCGGTGCCGGGCCGAGTAGTCGCGCAGCGCGCGCAGGAAGTCCACCCGGCGGAAGTCCGGCCAGTAGACGTCGGTGAAGTGGAACTCGGCGTTCGCCGTCTGCCACAGCAGGAACCCCGACATGCGCTGCTCACCGCTGGTGCGGATCACCAGGTCGGGGTCGGGCTGGCCGCGCGTGTAGAGGTGCTCGGCGATGTGCTCGACGTCCAGCACCTCGACCAGCTCCTCCAGCGAGGTGCCGCGAGCGGCGTGCTCGCTCAGCAGCGAGCGGACGGCGTCGGCGATCTCCCGCCGCCCGCCGTAGCCGACGGCCAGGTTGACCGTCGCCCCCGGGCGGTGGCAGGTGTCGCTTTCGGCCTGCTCGAGGACGGCGACGGTGCGCGCCGGCAGCACCTCGCGCGCGCCCATGCTGCGGATGCGCCAACGCCGGCCCGGCCGCGACAGGTCCACGGCGACGTCCTCGATGATCGCCAGGAGCGCGTCGAGCTCGGACGCGGGCCGGCGCAGGTTGTCGGTGGAGAGCATGAACAGGGTGACCACCTGGACGCCGGCGTCGTCGCACCAGCCGAGCAGGTCGGCGATCTTGTCGGCGCCCCGGCGGTGCCCGTGCGCGACGTCCTCGAGCCCGATGGCCCGGGCCCACCGCCGGTTGCCGTCCATGATCACGCCCACGTGCCGCGGCACGTCCGCGCCGACCAGCGCCCGCGCCAACCGCCGCTCGTACACCTGGATGAGCGCCTCACGGACCCGCCGGCGCACCCCCACGACGGTCACCCTAGTTAACGGAGCGCGTCCTGCTCGCCACGCGCAGGCCGCGGCGAGCCTCGGGCCGGGGACGTGCACGTCACAGCCGCAGCGGATGCCGCCACCGCCGCGCGTCCGTAGCCTCGGAGCATGACTGTCCCTCCCTCCGATCGACGAGCAGTACGGGTGGAGGCCGACGGTGCGGAGCTCGAGGCCCCCGCCGGGCAGGCGGTCGCGACCGTCGTCGCCGAGGGCGAACAGGTCCAGCAGACCTGGGACGCCAGCCACTTCGCCGACGCCGACTGGGAGCACCCCGACACCCGTCCCCGCGCACGCGGCTGGATCCACCTGTTCTCGTTCTTCGGTGCCATCGTGGCCGGCGCGGTGCTCGTCCCGCTGGCCTCCGCCCAGGGCGCCCGCGCGGGGTGGTCGGTGGCGGTCTACTGCCTGACCATCTGCGGGCTGTTCGGCATCAGCGCGCTCTACCACCGCCGGCGCTGGTCACCGCGCGGCTGGAAGATCATGAAGCGGCTCGACCACTCGATGATCTTCCTCTTCATCGCCGGCACCTACACGCCGTTCGCGCTGCTGGCCGTCGACCAGCCCACCGGCTTCTGGGTGCTCGGCCTCGTGTGGGCCGGGGCGCTGGCCGGTGTCACGCTCAAGATGACCTGGCCGACGGCGCCGCGCTGGGTGGGCGTGCCGCTCTACATCGGCCTGGGCTGGGTCGCGGTGTTCGTGCTCACCGACATCCTGCACATCGCCGGGGTCGCCTCGATGGTGCTGCTCGCCGTCGGCGGCGTGCTCTACACCCTGGGTGGCATCGCCTACGGCATCAAGAAGCCCAACCCGTGGCCGGAGACGTTCGGCTACCACGAGGTCTTCCACGCGATGACCGTCGTCGCGGCGCTCTGCCACTACATCGCGGTGTACTTCGCGGTGTTCAACTCACCTTTTGTCTGACTCCGTCGGACGACCGCGTCCACTGTCCGTCCCGGCCATGACATCGCGGTCCTCCGGACCGCACCGCGACCACGTGCCGTTCCCCCGTCGCACCGAGCGCGTCCCGTCGCCACTCGGGGAGCCTCCGGGCCCCGCTCGGCCGGGCGATCAGGAGAAGGGCTTGCGGTCGTCCAGGCGGACGGAGAGCTTTCCTGCCGTTCGCCAGAGCCGGGCGACGAGGTCGCGGTCCTCGTCGGTGACCAGGTTGCCCATGACCCGCAGCGCCACCGTCATCAGCGGCCGCGAACGCATGCCGACCGGGCCCGCCAGGGGCAGGAACCGCGGCACGGTGAGCAGCCCCGCCAGGCGCCGCGCGATGGAGAACGCCTCCCCGTACTGCCGGCGCAGGGACGCCGGCCACGCCGACGCCCAGTCGTCCTCGTCCAGCAGCCCCGCCAGCGTCCGGCCGGTCTCCAGCCCGTAGTCGATCCCCTCGCCGTTGAGCGGGTTCACGCAGCCGGCCGCATCCCCCACGAGCGCCCAGTTCCGCCCGGCCACACCCGACACGGCACCACCCATGGGCAGCAGCGCTGAGGTCACCTCCCGGACCGGCCCGTCCAGCTGCCACTCCGCGCGCCGCGACTCGGCGTAGAACTCCAGCAGCGCCTTGAGCTGCACCCCCGCGGGGCGGCGGGCGGTCGCGAGCGTGCCCACGCCCAGGTTGACCTCGCCCGCCTCCCGGCCCAGGGGGAAGACCCACCCGTAGCCCGACAGCAGCTCCCCCTCGGTGCCGCGCAGCTCCAGGTGGGAGCTGATCCACTCGTCGTCGCTGCGACCGGAGCGCACGTAGCTGCGCGCCGCCACCCCGTACGCGGTGTCGCGGTGCCACTCCCGGCCCAGCATGCGGCCCAGCGGCGAGCGGACGCCGTCGGCCACGACCAGCCGCCGGCAGCCGATCGTCCGCGTCGCGCCGTCGGCGCCCTCGAGCACCACCGCGCGCACCCGGTCGCCGTCGCGCTCGACGTCCACGGCCCGGGCGTCGTCCACCGGGAGGGCCCCGGCGTCGACCGCGACCTGGCGGATGCGCGCGTCCAGCTCGGTGCGGGGCACGGCGCTGCCGTGGTCGGGGAACGCGCCCCCGGGCCAGGGCAGCTCCCACTCCCGGCCGAAACCGGCGGCCCGCAGACCGCGGTTGCGCGCCTTCGACCGCGCCCAGACCCCCAGGCCCAGGTGGTCCAGCTCGGCGATCGCCCGCGGGGTCAGCCCGTCACCGCAGGTCTTGTCCCGCGGGAAGACGGCGGCGTCCGCGAGGACGACGTCACGACCGGCCCGCGCCGCCCAGGCGGCGGCCGCGGAGCCGGCCGGGCCCGCTCCCACCACGAGGACGTCGGTGGCTGCGGGCAGGGCGTCGACGGGCACGGGGCCCAGTGTCCCCGAGCTACTGGGGCCCCCGGCGGCGGACCTCCTCGACCGAGGCCATCGCGTCGCGGAGCTCGGTCAGCCAGTCGTCGGCGTGCCGGCCCACGAGGCGGACCGCCCACGCCAGCGCCTCCGAGCGCGACCGGGCGACCCCGGCGTCGACGAGCGTGTCGAGCACCAGCCGCTCGGGCTGCCGGAGGCGGGTCATGACCGGCACGGACGCGTGGGTGAACAGCTGCCGGGTGTCCCCGCACACCGCTCCCCAGGCGACCGATCGGCCGTAGCGCTCCTGCGCGGCGTCGGCGATCGCCATCCGGCGGCCCCGCGTCTCCTCGCGGAAGCGCTCGATCCGTCCTGCGCGGGCGGCACCGGCGTCACCCTCCCCGGCCGCCGGCTCCTCCAGCGTGCCGACGACGGTGATCTCGTCGCGGTCCACGGTCAGCTCGACGGGGCCGGTGAACCAGTCGTCGGGCAGCCGTCCGGCGAACCAGCCGGCGACCTCCGTCCGGTCCACCGGAGGTGGGACGTCCTGGCCCCGCCCGCGGGGCCCGCGACCCCGGCCGCGACCGAAGCCGGGACCCAGCGGTGCGTCGGCGAAACGGTGTCCGTGCATGGCGACCTCCCGGTGCGCGTTGATTACACCGTTACACGGTAAGTCGGGTCGTTGTCCGCCGGTAGGGCGCGGGTTGCGCCGTGAGCGGACACCGCGCGCCCCCGTCGACACCCGTCCGAGATCACGTCCGGAAGACTGGATCGGATCAAGGAAAGCCGACAGGATGACCCGGTGCCCGACTCGGTGGAACTCGCGCACGACCTCCGGGCCGTGGGTCTGCGGGTGACCCGTCCGCGGCTGGCGGTGCTGGACGCCGTCCACGCGCACCCGCACCTCGACACCGACGCGCTGATCGCCGCGGCCCGCGCCCGGCTGGGGGCCGTCTCGCACCAGGCGGTCTACGACGTCCTGCGAGCCCTGACCGACAGCGGCCTCGTGCGGCGGATCCAGCCGCAGGGGTCGCTCGCCCGGTACGAGGCCCGCGTGGGCGACAACCACCACCACCTGGTCTGCCGCGACTGCGGCGCGATCGTCGACGTCGACTGCACCGTCGGCGCCGCCCCGTGCCTGGCCCCGTCCGACGACGCCGGTTTCGTCGTCGACGAGGCCGAGGTCGTCTTCTGGGGCCGCTGCCCCGCCTGCACCACCGCCCGACCCGCTCCCCGTTCCGCCCACCCCCAGGAAGGCACACCGTGAAGGACGAGACCAACAAGGTCGTCACCGACAGCACCAGCGAGAGCGAGAACCCGGCGATCCCCTCGCCGACGCAGGTCACCAACCGCCGTCCGCAGAGCAACCGGGACTGGTGGCCCAACCAGGTCGACCTGTCGGTGCTGAACAAGCCCTCGAAGGACTCCGACCCGCTGGGCGAGGACTTCGACTACCAGGCCGCCTTCGCCACGCTCGACGTCGAGGAGCTCAAGCGCGACGTCGCCCAGGTCATGCGCACGTCGCAGGACTGGTGGCCGGCCGACTGGGGCCACTACGGGCCGCTGTTCATCCGCATGTCGTGGCACGCGGCCGGTACCTACCGCATCGCCGACGGCCGCGGTGGTGGCGGCCAGGGCGCGCAGCGGTTCGCCCCGCTCAACAGCTGGCCGGACAACGCCAACCTGGACAAGGCCCGCCGCCTGCTGCTGCCGATCAAGCAGAAGTACGGCCGAAAGCTCTCCTGGGCCGACCTGCTGGTCTTGGCCGGCAACGTGGCCCACGACGACATGGGCCTGAAGACCTTCGGCTTCGCCTTCGGCCGCGAGGACAGCTGGCAGCCGCAGGAGGTCTTCTGGGGCCCGGAGGACACCTGGCTGGGCGACGAGCGCTACGCCGACAACGCCCCCCTCGACCTCGACGAGGGCCACCTCGCCGCCGTCACCATGGGGCTGATCTACGTCAACCCGGAGGGGCCGAAGGGCCAGCCCGACCCGGTCGCCTCCGCGCACGACATCCGCGTGACCTTCAACCGCATGGGCATGACCGACGAGGAGACCGTCGCCCTCATCGCCGGCGGCCACACGTTCGGCAAGACCCACGGTGCCGGCAACCCCGAGCTCGTCGGCCCGGAGCCGGAGGGCTGCCCGGTCCACGGCAACGGCCTGGGCTGGATCAGCCAGCACGGCACCGGCAAGGGCGCCGACACCATCACCAGCGGTCTCGAGGGCGCCTGGACCCCGACGCCGACCACGTGGGACAACACCTACTTCGAGATGCTCTTCAGCTACGACTGGGAGCTCACCGAGAGCCCGGCGGGCGCCAAGCAGTGGCAGCCGTCGAACCCCGAGGCGCAGGAGCTCGTCCCCGACGCGCACATCGAGGGCAAGAAGAACCCGCCGATGATGGCGACCACCGACCTCGCCCTCATCAAGGACCAGGCCTTCCGCGAGATCTCGGAGCGCTTCTACCGCGACCCCGAGTACTTCGCCGACCAGTACGCCCGCGCCTGGTTCAAGCTGCTGCACCGCGACCTGGGCCCCAAGACCCGCTACCTCGGCCCTGACGTGCCCGCCGAGGACCTCATCTGGCAGGACCCGGTGCCCGCGGTCGACCACGAGCTGGTCGGTGAGGCCGAGATCGCCGACCTCAAGCAGCGCCTGCTCTCCTCCGGGCTGACCGTGTCGCAGCTGGTGCACACCGCCTGGTCCGCGGCCGCCTCCTACCGGGGCACGGACAAGCGCGGCGGCGCCAACGGCGCCCGGCTGCGGCTCGAGCCGCAGATCGGCTGGGCGGTCAACGAGGGCGTCCGCGACGTCCTCCCGGTGCTCGAGCAGGTCAAGGCCGACTTCGAGCAGCAGACGGGCAGGAAGGTCTCGCTCGCCGACCTCATCGTCCTCGGCGGCAGCGCCGCCGTGGAGAAGGCGGCCGCGGACGCCGGCGTGCAGGTGACGGTGCCCTTCCACCCGGGTCGCACCGACGCCTCGCAGGAGCAGACGGACGTCGACAACTTCCGCTGGCTCGAGCCGCGGGCCGACGGCTTCCGCAACTGGATCGCACCGGGCAGCAAGCTGCAGCCGGAGACGCTCCTGGTCGACCGGGCGTACATGCTCGAGCTGACCGCCAAGGAGATGACCCTGCTCGTCGGTGGCCTCCGGGTCCTCGGCGCCACCACCGGCGGCGTCGGGCACGGCGTCTTCACCGACCGGCCGGGCGTGCTGTCGCAGGACTTCTTCCGCAACCTGCTCGACCTGGGCATCCAGTGGCGGACGTCGGTCGACACCGAGGGCGTCTACGAGGGTCTCGACGCCGACGGCAACGTGGTGCGCACCGCCACCGCCGCCGACCTGGTCTTCAACTCGAACTCGATCCTGCGGGGGATCGTCGAGGTCTACTCGGCCGACGACGCGCGGGAGAAGTTCGTGCAGGACTTCGTCGCCGCGTGGGTGAAGGTCATGGAGCTCGACCGCTTCGACCTGCACGCCTGATCGGCCCCGCCGGACGCCCCGGTCCCCTTCGCGGGGGCCGGGGCGTCCGCGCGTGCGCGTCAGGGAGCCTCGTAGACCTCGATCTCCGCCGCACCGGTGTTGCCCCCGCTGGTCGTCCCGGCGTCGATCCGGAGGACCTGCCCGGTGAAGGCGGTCTCGTTCACGACGACGGCGGTGCCTGCCTCGAAGGGCCCGTAGGTGCGCCCGTCGTCGACGGTGACGGTGAACGTCTCGACGACCGCGGTGCCGTCGCTCATCGAGCGACTGCGCAGGGCCAGCCCCACGACGTCGACCGGCCGTCCCAGGTCCAGCGAGGGAGGCGTCGTCGCCGTCGCCCTCGCTGGACCACTCGGTGCCGAGGTCGCCGTCGACGGCGTTGGCCGCGGCGAAGGCCTCGGAGAACTCGGAGCTCACGTCCACGACCTCGGCGCCGAGGGCGGCGTTCGCGCCGGGCGCGGCGGCGACCTCCGCGGACGGCGTCCGGAAGCCCATCAGCTCGCTGCGGTAGAGGTTGCCGTCGGCGCCGGAGCCCTGGACCCGGTAGAAGTACTCGGTGCCGGGCTCGAGGCCGCGCATGACCGCCCGGTGGTCGGCGTGGGCGCCACCGCCCATGTCGGTGTCCGTGGCGATCCCGTCGCCGAGCGACTCGTCACGCCCGAACACCACCGCGCAGGCCATGTCGAGCGTCGTCGACACCTCCAGGGTCGCCGACGTGCCGGACGGGTCGGGAACCACGACCGGCGCCTCGACGAACACCTCCTCCGCCGCGCGCACCTCGGTGCCGGGGGACGCCGGAGGGCCGCAGCCGGCCAGGACGAGGACGGCGAGGGCCGCCAGGAGCAGCCGGCGCAGGGCGGGGGTCACATCCTGCGTCAACGGCCCGTCCGGGGTGCACGTTCCACCACCCCGGACGGGCCGACGGGTCAGCGCGGGTCGCCGTCCTCGCGCCGGGGCGGCTCGATCGCCAGCGGCGCGCGGCGCAGCGTGTCCAGGAGCTCCTGCCCCGGCTCGCGGTCCTCGTCCAGCCCGGCGGGCGAGTCGGGGACGACGACGCGGTCGGCCTCGTCGAAGCTGCGCGGCAGGCGCTTGAGGTGGCCGGTCATCGACTTCACCAGCAGGGCCGACGCGATCAGCAGCAGCACCAGCAGCAACAGACCGAACGGGCCGGCCTTGCCGACGTCCTGGGGAGCCTGCTGCTGGGCGGCGGCGAGCACGCTCAGGGTCATCGCGGTCATCGGGCGGTCACCTCGCTGCGGATACCGGCGAACAGATCGTCCTCCGGGGTGGGCGTGTCGACCAGCGAGCGGGCCAGTTCGTAGTCCTCGGTGGGCCACACCTGCTGCTGGGTCTCCACCGGGCACGCGAACCAGCGGCCCAGCGGGTCGATCTGGGTGGCGTGCGCGATCAGCGCCGCGTCGCGCACCGGGAAGTACTCACCGCACGGGACGCGGGTGGTGACCCGGTGGGAGATGTCGTGCGCCGGGTCCCACTTCGCCAGCCACTCGGCGTACGGGGACTCCGAGCCGGTCGCCACGATGGCCTCGTGCAGCGCCTTCGTGCGCGGCAGGGTGAAGCTCATGTGGTAGTAGAGCTTGCTCACCTGCCAGGGCTCGCCCAGCTCGGGGTAGCGGTCGGGGTCGCCGGCGGCCTCGAAGGCGTGCACCGAGATCTCGTGGGTCTTGATGTGGTCGGGGTGCGGGTAGCCGCCGCGCTCGTCGTAGGTGGTCATCACCTGCGGCTTGAACCGCCGGATGAGCGCGACCAGCGGGGCCGCGGCCTCCTCCACCGGCACGAGGGCGAAGCAGCCGTCGGGCAGCGGGGGCAGCGGGTCGCCCTCGGGCAGCCCGGAGTCGACGAAGCCCAGGAACTCCTGCTCGATCCCGAGGATCTCGCGGGCCCGCGCCATCTCCTCGACCCGGATCTGCGGGAGCCGCTCCCACACCTCGGGCCGGTCCAGCGCCGGGTTGAGCACCGAGCCGCGTTCGCCACCGGTGGCCGTCGCCACCATCACGCGGACGCCCTCGGCGACGTACTTCGCCATCGTGGCGGCGCCCTTGCTCGACTCGTCGTCCGGGTGGGCGTGCACGGCGAGCAGCCGCAACTGGTCGGGTTCGGTCACGCGCACAGTGTCCCTCGCCCGGCGGCGGTGGTGGCGGACGCCCACCGGATGTGGCCGACGACTCGCAGGTCAGCCACCCGTCCGGGCGGAACGTGTCGTCGGTCACGCCCCGGTCGGTTACCGTTCCGCACCAGCCACGACCGCCGCAGCGGTGCACCGGCCCGCGCCGCGGTGTTAGCTTGGCCGTTCGACCAGCGGCCGCTCCCACACGGGGGCGGCCTCCCGAGTTTTTCAGGAGTACCTCACGTGTCCACCCCCACTGACGAGCAGGACCAGGGCATCTGGCTGACCCAGGAGGCCCACGACCGGCTCAAGGCCGAGCTCGACCAGCTGGTGGCGAACCGCCCGGCGATGTCCGCCGAGATCAACGCCCGCCGCGAGGAGGGCGACCTCAAGGAGAACGGCGGCTACCACGCCGCCAAGGAGGAGCAGGGCAAGCAGGAGGGCCGGATCCGCCAGCTCACCGACCTGCTGCGCAAGGCCCGCGTCGGGGACGCCCCCAAGACGGCCACGAACGCCGCCCTGGGCACGGTCATCACCATCCGCTTCGCCGGCGACGACGACACCGAGAAGTTCCTGCTGGGCTCGCGGGAGATCGCCGGCACCACGGAGCTCACCGTCTACTCCCCCGAGTCGGCGCTCGGCTCGGCGATCATGGGCGCGGCGCCCGGCACCTCGGTGACGTACCAGACGCCGAACGGCAAGGACATCACCGTCGAGGTCGTCGCGGTCGAGCCGTTCGTCCCCTGACCGACCGGTGAGCACGCCGCGCGCCCGCTCCCGGCGGGCGGAGAACACCGGCTTCCCGTGCGTGCACTGCAGCGCGCCGGTGCCGGCCAACACCGACGGGCACTACCGCAACCACTGCCCGTACTGCCTGTGGTCGCTGCACGTCGACGACCTGCCCGGCGACCGCGCGAGCGAGTGCCGGCAACCCATGGAGCCCATCGGGCTGGTGGAGAAGTCTGGCAAGGGCTGGCAGGTGGTGCACCGCTGCACGGCGTGCGGCCACCGCCAGCCCAACCGCCTCGTGCGCGACGGTGCGGCCCCCGACGACCTGGACCTGGTCCTGTCGCTGCCCTGGCTGTGAGCGTTCAGCCGGCGAGGAGGGGGTCGGTGATCCCGTTCCGGCAGGCGAGGCCCTCGACGTCCCACCCCGCGCGGGTCGCGCCGGACCGGTACGCCGCCTCGAGGAACGCCAGCACCGCCGCCTTCGGGTCGTCGGCCGAGCGCGCGGCGGCGTAGGGCAGCACGGCCAGGTGGCTGCCGTTGCGCTCGAGCCAGTACGCGCCCCCGGGCAGCTCGGCCTCGGCCAGCCCGGCGGGCTCCGGCGCGGTGTAGGAGTAGAACGCCGGCTCGGGGAAGGTCGGGTCGCCGAACCAGAACCCGGAGCTGACCACCTCGCGGGAGTACGCCTCCCGGGTGACCGGGTCGGCGCCGTCGGCCGGTGTGACGACGCGGTCGGAGAACCGGGTGACGGCGATGTCGAACGTGTGCCAGAAGTGGTGGACCGGGCTGGTCTTGCCGGAGAACCGGCCGGCGAACTCCTCGAGGACGAGGTTCACCTGGCCGAGGACCTGCCAGTACCGGGTCACCGCGGCCGGGTCGTAGCTCGCGTGCTCGGTGTCCTGGGCGAAGGGCCGGTCGGAGTCGGGCAGGTCGAACGGACGGGCCTCGGCGATGTCGACGCCGCGCACCCCGACGGCGGCGAGGGCGTCCTGCAGCTCCCGGTGGAAGGACGCCACCGAGCGCCCGGCCATGCCGAAGGATGCCCGCCGCCCCTCGACCGTGGTGACGTCGACGCGGTGGTCGAGCAGGTCGAGGTCGACGGTGAATGTCGGGTCGAGCCCCATCGGCCGCGTCGTGATCCCGCGGCCGGCGAGGTGGAAAGGGACGTGCCACCAGTGGTTGCGCCGCGGGCTCGCCAGCAGCCGGACCCGGCCGACCACCTGGGCGAACCGGTGCACCGTCGCCAGGGTGTCCGACCACCCGGCGTAGGGGATCGGCGGGAAGAGCTCCATCGGGTACCTCCAGGGACGGGCCGGGGCCCCGGCGGCAGCAGTCTGGCGCAGACCACGGCCCGGCACGACGTCGTGGACGACGGCGCCGGGCGCGCGGCCGTCCCGCGCACAGCGATCAGCCCACCGGGGCCAGCCCGCGCCGGCGCAGCAGCGGCGCCGGGTCGGCGTCCCGGCCCCGGACGGCGCGGAACGCGTCCAGCGGGTCCACCGAGCCGCCGACCGCGAGCAGCCGCTGCCGGAAGGCGTCGCCGTTCTCCCGGCGCAGGCCACCGTTCTCCTTGAACCACTCGACCGTGTCGGCGTCGAGGACCTCCGACCAGATGTAGGAGTAGTAGCCGGCCGAGTAACCGCCGGCGAAGACGTGCTGGAAGTAGGTGGTCCGGTAGCGCGGGGGCACGAGCGCCGATGAGACGCCGGCCGCCGCCAGGGCGGCCTGCTCGAACTCGACCGGATCACCCACCTCGGTCTCCGGGGTGAGGCGGTGCCAGGCCTGGTCCAGGAGTGTGGCGGCCAGGTATTCGAGGGTCGCGAAGCCCTCGCCCCACAGCCGGGCGGCGTCGATCGCCTCGACGACCGACGCCGGCAGCGGCTCGCCGGTGTCCACGTGCCGGGCGTAGTGGGCGAGCACCTCGGGCCAGAGCGCCCACATCTCGTTGACCTGGCTGGGGAACTCGACGAAGTCCCGCGGCACCGCGGTGCCGGCGAAGCGCGGGTAGGTGACGGCCGAGCTCAACCCGTGCAGGGCGTGGCCGAACTCGTGGAAGAGCGTGTTGACCTCGTCCAGGGTCAGCAGCGTCGGGCGGCCGGTCGGCGCCCGGGTGATGTTGAGGTTGTTGACGACGACCGGGCGGGTGCCCAGCAGCCGAGACTGGCGCACGAAGGAGCTCATCCACGCCCCGCCGCGCTTGCCCTCGCGGGCGAAGAAGTCACCCAGGTAGAGCCCCACCTCCGCGCCCTCGGCGTCGCTGACCTCCCAGACGCGGACGTCGGGGTGGTAGCCGGCGAGGTCCGGCCGCGGGCTGAAGCGGTACCCGTACAACAGCTCGGCCGCCCGGAAGACGCCGTCGACCAGCACCCGGTCCAGCTCGAACCACGGCCGCAGCGCGGTGGTGTCGACGGCGTACCGCTCGGCGCGCACCCGCTCGCTGTAGAACGCCCAGTCCCAGGCGGCGAGCTCGACCCCGTCACGACCGGCCAGCTCGCGCAGCACCTCGGCCTCGGCCCCGGCGTTGGCCACCGACGCCGGGACCATGGAGGCGAGCATCCCGTCGACCGCCGCGGTGGTGCGCGCGGTGGAGTCGGCGAGCACCAGGTCGGCGTGGGTGTCGAAGCCGAGCAGCCGGGCCCGCTCGGCGCGCAGCCGGGCGATGCGCTCGGCGACCGGCCGGTTGTCGTGCTCGCCCGCCGACGCCCGGCCGACCGAGGCCTCGAACACCCGGCGCCGCAGCTCCCGGTTCCGCAGCTTGGCCAGGACCGGCTGACCGGTCGGCAGCACGAGGGTCAGCAGGTAGCCGTCGAGGCCGCGATCGGTGGCCGCACGCGCCGCGGCGGCGACCTCCTCCTCGCTCAGCCCGTCGAGCTCGGCGGCGTCCGCCACCCGTACCGCCGCCGCCTCGGTGGCCAGCTGCAGGTTCTGCCCGAACGTCGTCGACAGCCCGGAGAGCTGCTGGTTGAGCTCCCCGAGCCGCGCCCGGCCCGCCTCGTCCAGGCGGGCACCGGCGAGCACGAAGTCGAGGTGGTACCGCTCCACGAGCCGTACCGACTCCGCATCGAGGCCGGCGGTCTCCCGCGCGCCGTGCACGGCGTCGATGCGGGCGAAGAGCGCCGGATCCAGCCGGAGCGCGTCGTCGTGGGCAGCGGCGAGCGGGGCGATCTCCCGCTCGATCTCCCGCAGCCGGGGCGTCGCGACCGAGGAGGAGAGGTTGCCGAACACCGACCAGGCACGGTCCAGCAGCGCCCCGGAGCACTCCAGGGCCACGACGGTGTTCTCGAAGGTCGGCTCCTCGGCCGAGGCCAGCAGCGCGTCCACCTCCCGGCGCTGCTCGGCCATCCCCACCAGCAGCCCCTCCCGGCAGTGCTCGAGGGTCAGGTCGGCGAACGGGGGCAGCCGGAACGGCAGCTCGGACGGCGCGGCGAGCGCGTTGTCGACGGACAGGGCGGGGGTGGGCTCGGCGCTCATCGCTCGCCATTACATCGCGATCCTCCGGATCGCACCGCGGCGTCGAACGCGATCCTCCGGATCGCACCGCGGCCAGGTGCCGTCCCCGACCGGCGCTGAGCCGTTCCGTCGCACCTGCGCGGAGCCCTCCGGGCCCCACTCGGCGCGACCAGGCAGACGCGGGCCGAACCAGCGGCTGCGTCAACGGCCGGCGGCGTGGCGGTAGGCGCGCACCGACAGCGGCACGAAGACCGCCAGGATGAGCGCCACCCAGATCAGCGTGTAGAGGACCGGGTTCTGCAGCGACCAGGCGTCCGGCGACGGCGCGAGCGGCGAGGTGTTGCCGAACAGGTCGCGCGCGGCCTGGACCACCGCCGACACCGGGTTCCACTCCGCGAAGGTGCGCAGCACGGCGGGGAAGGTCTCCAGCGGCACGAAGGTGTTGGCCACGAAGGTCAGCGGGAAGATGACGATGAAGCTGGCGTTGTTCACCACCTCCGGCGTCCGGACGAGCAGCCCGACCATCGCCATGAGCCAGGAGATGGCGTAGGCGAACAGCAGCAGCACCAAGAAACCGAGGACCGCCTCCCCCACGGAGGAGTTGATCCGCCAGCCGACCACCAGGCCGGTCAGGGCCATCACCGTGATCGAGATGACGTTCAGCCCGGCGTCGGCCACCGTGCGGCCGATCAGCACCGCGGACCGCGACATGGGCAGCGACCGGAACCGGTCGATGAGCCCCTTCTGCAGGTCCTCCGCCAGGCTCGCGCCCGTGGTCGTGCTCCCCAGCACGATCGTCTGGGCGAAGATGCCGGGCAGCAGGAACTCCCCGTAGCTCGTGCCCGGCGGCAACTGGATCGCGCCGCCGAAGACGTAGCGGAACAGCAGCACGAACATGATCGGCGAGAGCGTCGCGAACACGATCAGGTCGGGCACCCGCTTGACCTTGATCAGGTTGCGCTTGGTGATGACCACGCTGTCGGACAGCGTCGCGGCCATGCTGCTCATCGGGCACCTCCGGTCGTGGCCGGCTCGACCGTCGGGTCGTCGTCGGTGGCGACCTCCTCGGCCGCGCGGCCGGTGAGGGCGAGGAAGACGTCGTCCAGGTCGGGCCTGCGGAGGCCGACGTCGAAGATCTGCGCCGTCGCGCCGTCCAGCCGGCGGAGCGCCTCGGCGAGGACCTCCGCGCCGCCGCTGACCGGCAGCGACAGCCGCCGGGCCTGCGCGTCGACGACCGGGGCGTCGACGGCGAGGGGGCGCAGCCGCTCCACCATGCCGGGCAGCACGGCGGCGTCGGTGACCGTGAACTCCAGCCGCTGACCGCCCACCTGTGCCTTGAGCTCGTCGGACGTGCCGCGGGCGATGACCCGCCCGCGGTCGATGACGACCATCCGGTCGGCCAGGCGGTCGGCCTCCTCCAGGTACTGCGTGGTGAGCAGGATCGTCGTACCGCCGTCGGCGAGGTCGGCGATGAACTCCCACATGGCCAGCCGGCTGCGCGGGTCCAGCCCGGTCGTCGGCTCGTCGAGGAAGAGGACCCGCGGCCGGGCGATCAGCGAGGCCGCGATGTCCAGCCGGCGGCGCATGCCGCCGGAGTAGGTCTTCGCCGGCCGGTTGGCCGCGCCGGCGAGGTCGAACCGCTCCAGCAGCTCACCGGCCCGCCTCCGCGACTCGGCGCGGCCGAGCCGGTACAACCGGCCCACCATCTCCAGGTTCTCGAACCCGGTGAGGTACTCGTCGACCGCCGCGTACTGGCCGGTGAGCCCGATCGCGGCCCGCACCCGGTCGGCGTCCCGGACCACGTCGAGGCCCACCACCTGCACCCGGCCCGCGTCGGCCTCGAGCAGGGTGGTCAGGATGCGCACCACCGTCGTCTTGCCCGCGCCGTTCGGGCCCAGCAGCCCGAGCACCGACCCCTCGGCCACGGTGAGGTCCACCCCGTCGAGCGCGGTGGTGGCGCCGAAGCGCTTGACCAGCCCCTCGACCACGATCGCGTCGGTCATGCCACGGACGCTAGGCCCGCCCACCGACACTTCCCCGCCGCTCTTCTCCGTCGCGTACACGCGCACGCCCTCCGTCCCCGCCCCGCGAGGTGCGGGACAGGGCTGAGACCGCGATCGGCCGCCGGACTCATCGGTCCGGCCGGCGGCTACTCCGGCGTGACGGCGTACCCGGCCCCGCGCAGGGCCGCGATGACCTCGCCGGCGTGCACCGGCCCGCGGGTCTCGACGACGACGAAGACCTCCACCTCGCCGATGCCCAGCCGCGTCGAGGTCCGCTCGTGCTCGACCTCCTGCACGTTGGCGCCGGCCGCCGCGAGCTCGGCCAGGACGGCGGCCAGCGACCCCGGACGGTCGGGGACGCGCAGCCGCAGCGAGAGGTACCGGCCGGCCGCCGCCATGCCGTGCTGCACGACCTTGAGCAGCAGCACCGGGTCGATGTTGCCGCCGGAGACGACGGCGACCAGCGGCGGCTCGAAGGCCCGCGGGTCGGCCAGCACGGCGGCGACCGCGGCCACCCCGGCCGGCTCGACGACCATCTTCGCGCGCTCCAGGCAGAACAGCAGGGCCCGCGACAGGTCCTCCTCGCTGACCGTGCACACCTCGTCGACCAGGCCCTTCACGTGGGCGAAGGTCAGGTCGGTGGGGCGGGGGACGGCGATCCCGTCGGCCATCGTCGACATGCTCTCCAGCTCGACCGGCCGGCCGGCGGCCAGCGAGCCCGGAAAGGCGGCGGCCTCCTCGGCCTGCACGGCCACCACCCGGACGTCGGGGCGGCGCTCCTTGACCACGGCCGCGATGCCGGAGACCAGCCCGCCGCCGCCGGCGCAGACCAGCACGGTCGCGGCCTCGGGGCACTCCTCGAGGACCTCGAGCCCGACGGTGCCCTGCCCGGCGATCACGTCCGGGTGGTCGAAGGGGTGGATGAAGACCGCGCCGGTGCGCTCGGCGTGCTGGGCGGCGGCCAGCAGCGGCTCGGCCAGCGACTGCCCGAGCATCTCGATGTGGGCGCCGTAGGCCCGGGTGGCCGCCACCTTGGGCAGCGGCGCGCTCTCGGGCATGTACACCGTCGCCCGCGCGCCGAGCAGCCGGGCGGCCAGCGCCACCCCCTGGGCGTGGTTGCCCGCGCTGGCTGCGACGACGCCGCGGGCCCGCTCCTCGTCGGTGAGCCGCGCGATCCGGGTGTAGGCGCCCCGGATCTTGAACGAGCCGGTGCGCTGGAGGTTCTCGCACTTCAGCCAGACCGGGCCGCCCACCAGGTCGGCCAGGCCGCGCGAGTGCTCCAGCGGGGTGCGGCGGACGACGCCGGCGAGCAACTCCGCCGCCGCCGCGACGTCGGCAGCGGTGACCAGGGGGACCGACATGGGCGAGATCATCGCAGTGCCAGGACTCGGCGAGGTCACGGCGGAGGGGGCCGCGCAGGCGTGACGGAGCGGCTCCGCGAAAGTCGGGACGGCAACTGGCCACGGTGTCGTCCGGAGGACGACAAATGGACTCGGCGTCGTACCGTGGCTGAGGTGACGGACACCCCCGCACCGGCATCCCCCTCCCCCGCACCCACGACCCTCGGCGAGCTCCGGGCGACCGGCGTCACCGCCCGTCCCGTCAAGGCCGAGATCCGCGCCAACCTGCTCGCCCGCCTGGCCGCCGGGGAGCCCTCCCTGCCCGGCATGGTCGGCTTCGAGGACACCGTCCTGCCCGAGGTGGAGCGGGCCCTCATCGCCGGGCACGACCTCGTCCTGCTGGGTGAGCGGGGCCAGGGCAAGACCCGGCTGATCCGCACACTCGTCGGCCTGCTCGACGAGTGGACCCCGGTGCTGGTCGGCAGCGAGTTGAACGAGCACCCGCTGCACCCGATCAGCGTGTGGGCGCACCGGCAGATCGCCGAGCACGGGGACGCGACCCCGGTCGGCTGGCTGCACCGCAGCGAGCGGTTCGGCGAGAAGCTGGCGACGCCGGACACCAGCGTCGGCGACCTCATCGGCGACGTCGACCCGATCAAGGTCGCCGAGGGCCGCACGCTGGGAGACCCCGAGACCGTGCACTACGGCCTCGTCCCCCGCACCAACCGCGGCATCTTCAGCGTCAACGAGCTGCCCGACCTCGCCGAGCGCATCCAGGTCGCGCTGCTCAACGTGCTGGAGGAGCGCGACATCCAGATCCGCGGCTACCGCGTCCGGCTGCCGCTGGACCTGCTGCTCGTCGCCAGCGCCAACCCCGAGGACTACACGAACCGCGGCCGGATCATCACCCCGCTGAAGGACCGCTTCGGCGCCGAGGTGCGCACCCACTACCCGGTCGAGCTCGCCGACGAGATCCGGCTGCTCGAGCAGGAGGCCGAGGTCAGCTGGCCGACGGCGTTCGGCGCGGACCACCTCGCCCGGCCCGTCGTCCCGGCGCACCTGGTCGAGATCGTCGCGCGGTTCACCCGGCTGGTCCGCGAGTCCAGCCACGTCGACCAGCGCTCCGGCGTCAGCGCGCGGTTCGCCATCGCCGGGCTGGAGACGGTCGCGGCCTCCGCCGTCCGCCGGGCCGCCGTCGCCGGGGAGACCCGGCCGGTGGCGCGGGTCGTCGACCTGCCGAGCATCGTCCCGGCCAGCCGCGGCAAGGTCGAGTTCGCCGACGCGGGCAGCGACCCGGACGACGACCGCGAGCTCGAGATCCTCGAGCACCTGCTGCGCCAGGCCACCGCCCAGACCTTCCGCGCGCGCTGCGCGGGTCTGGACCTCACCGGCCTGCAGGAGCACTTCACCGGTGGGGAGACCGTCGAGTCCGGCGACCTCGTCCCGGCCCCGGCCCTGCTGGGGCAGCTGGGGACCGTGCCCCGCCTGGCCGAGCTGCTCGGCCGGCTGGGGGTTCCCGAGGGCGACCAGTCCGCCGAGCAGGCCGCGGCCGCCGTGGAGTTCGCCCTCGAGGGGCTCCACCTGACCCGCCGGCTGGCGAAGGACACCGACGGCGGCCGCACCGTGTACGGGGCCTGAGGTGGGCACGCACCGCCCCCGCGGCTACCGGTACGGCGAGTGGCGGGGCGGCCCCGACCCGCTGGCCCCGCCCTACGACCTCGGCGACGCCGTCGACGAGATCGGCGACTCGGTGCTCGACGGCAGCGGCGTCCGGGAGGCGCTGCGGGAGCTGCTGCGCCGCGGCACCCAGGGCCGGCGCGGCCTCGACGAACTGCGCCGGCAGGTGCGCGACCGGCTCCGGCAGGCCCGCACCGCCGGCCGGATGGACGGCACGCTGCAGGAGGTGCGGGAGCTGCTCGACCGCGCCGTGCAGGCCGAGCGGCGGGAGCTGTTCCCCGACCCGGACGACATGGCCCGGCTCAAGGAGGCCGAGCTGGACGCGCTGCCCGAGGACACCGCCGGCGCCGTCCGCGCGCTCAAGGACTACGACTGGCGCTCCGAGGAGGGCCGGCAGGCCTACGAGCAGATCCAGGACCTGCTCCGCCGCGAGGTGCTCGACAGCTCCTTCGCGTCGATGAAGCAGGCGCTGGAGAACGCCACCGAGCAGGACATGCAGGCGGTCAAGGACATGGTCGCCGACCTCTCCCGGCTGGTCGACGCGCACAACCGCGGCGAGGACACCGACCGGCAGTTCGCCGACTTCATGGAGAAGCACGGCCAGTTCTTCCCCGAGAACCCGGGGTCGGTCGAGGAGCTGATCGACTCGCTGGCCCGCCGGGCCGCCGCGCAGCAGCGGATGATGGCCGGGCTCTCCCCCGATCAGCGGGCCGAGCTCGCCGGCCTCATGGCCCAGACGATGGAGGACATGGGTCTGGCCAGCGAGATGGCCCACCTCTCCGACGCGCTGCGCCAGGCCCGCCCCGACCTGCCGTGGGGCCAGCGCGGCCAGGTGCCCGACGGCGAGCAGTCGCTCGGGATGGGCGACGCCACCACCGCCGTCGCGGAGCTGGCGGACCTGGAGGCGCTGTCCAACCAGCTCTCGCAGGGGTACGCCGGGGCGTCGCTGGCCGACGTCGACGAGGAGCTGCTGGAGCGCGCGCTGGGCCGCTCGGCCGCCGACGACCTGGCCGCGATGCGCCAGCTGGAGCGGGAGCTGGAGCGGCAGGGCTACCTCAACCGGTCCGGCGGCACGCTGGAGCTCTCGCCGAAGGCGGTCCGCCGGCTGGGTGCCACCGCGCTGCGCCGGGTGTTCGCGAAGCTCGACGCCACCGGCCGCGGGGAGCACGACGTCGCCGACGCCGGGGCGGCCGGGGAGCTCACCGGCGCCTCGCGGGACTGGCGCTTCGGCGACGAGCAGCCGCTGGACGTCGTCCGCACGGTCCGCAACGCCGTGCTGCGGACGGCGGGCGTCCCCCGCCCCGGCGGCGAGCGCCGGGTGCGCATCGCCGTCGAGGACTTCGAGGTGGTGGAGACCGAGCGGCGGACCGGCGCCGCGGTCGCCCTCCTGGTCGACCTCTCCTACTCCATGGCGCTGCGCGGCACATGGGGGGCGGCGAAGTCGACGGCGATGGCGCTCCACTCGCTGGTGACCACCCGGTTCCCGCAGGACGCCATCGAGATCATCGGCTTCTCCTCCACCGCGCAGGTGCTGCGGCCCGAGACGCTCGCGGAGCTCTCCGTCGACACCCTGCAGGGCACCAACCTGCAGCACGGGCTCATGCTGGCTCGGCGGTTCCTCGCCCGGCACCGGGACGCCGAGCCGGTGGTCCTGGTGGTCACCGACGGCGAGCCGACCGCCCACCTGGAGGACGACGGGACGCCGTTCTTCTGCTGGCCGCCAATGCCCGAGACGATCGCCCGTACCGTCGCCGAGGTGGAGCGCGTCGCCCGGTCGGGGGCCACGGTGAACGTCTTCGCCCTCGACCCCGACCCGGGGCTGGTCCACTTCGTGCACGACCTGACCCAGCGCGCGGGGGGGCGGGTGTTCGAGCCGGACGCGGACCGGCTGGGCGAGTACGTCGTGGCCGACTACCTGCGCACCCGGCGGGGACGACGCGTCCGCTAGCTGGTGGTGACGTGCTGGAACGGCCCCGAGAAGGACCCCGTCCCCCTCACCCCTCGCAGGCTCGGGGCGAGCCTCCGGACGGAGCCGCAGGGGGCGGGGTCCTCTTTCAGCCGCTGGAGCTGATCCCCGGGATGCGCCCGGCCCGGAAGGCGTTGACGAACAGCCGGTGGTCCTCCTGCGTCCGGTGCGCGTAGTCGTGCGCGAACGCGACCAGGTCGGCCACGAACTCCTCGCGGCGGCCGCCGAGCATGGCGGTGATGGCCTCCTCCGTCTGGAACGGGACGAGGGTGTGGTCGCTGTCGGCGTCGCCCACGCAGTGCAGCTTCGCCGTCGCCCGCCCGAGCTGCTCCAGCACCGGGCGGATGTCGGCGGGCTCGGTGAGGTCCTCCCACTCCAGGTCCAGCTCGTAGGGCGAGAGCTCCGCGACGACGAACCCGGTGCCGCGGATGTCGGTGTAGCCCAGGAACTGGGAGGCGTGCGACTGCAGCGCGCGGCGGCTCACCGCCGTCCGGTGGCCTTCGTGCTCGAAGTACCCGCGGATCTCCGGGTCGTCGACGACCCGGCTCGGGGCCGGCACGTTGCCCTGCTTCACCGACAGGACGACGTCGTTCTCCAGCGCCTGGTCGTACCCCTCCAGCAGCACGTTGTAGGCCGGCAGCCCCGCGCTGCCGATCCCGAAGCCCCCGGTGCCGATGAGGTCCTTGACGTCGTAGGCGACCTCCCGCCGCCACGGCCGGGGTGGGAGCGTCGCCTTGTACCGCTCCAGCGCCGCGAGCACCTCCTCGCGCTCGGCGTCGCCCAGGCGCCGGTTGCGCGGGGATTCTGCGAAGCGGCGCTCGTGGTCCTCGACCACGGTCATCCGCTGCAGCAGGCCCAGCCGGGTGCGGGTCGCCGTCCGGCGGATCAGGTCCCGCACCGCGCCGCCGGTGTTGCCGGCGACCAGGGCGAACTCCCGGTCGGCGTCCGAGCGGGTGAAGGCCGCCACCTGGTCGAGCCAGGCGTGCAGGTAGACGGTGAGTAGCTCGCCGATCACCTCGTCGGAGAACGCCTTCCGCCACGCCATGAG
Source organism: Blastococcus sp. SYSU DS0541 (assembly GCF_054050875.1). NCBI lineage: Bacteria > Bacillati > Actinomycetota > Actinomycetes > Geodermatophilales > Geodermatophilaceae > Blastococcus > Blastococcus sp. SYSU DS0541. The sequence goes on from NZ_JBJHAD010000003.1 coordinate 100,276, forward strand.
GGCGAAGCTGGCGACGAAGCGGCGCAGGTCCCAGCTGACGTGCCCCAGGTAGGCCTCGTCGAAGTCGTTGACGTCGAAGACGATGCGGCCGTTGGCGTCCATGTAGGTGCCGAAGTTCTCGGCGTGCAGGTCACCGTGGATCCACACCCGGGCCGTCTTCTCGTCACACCAGGGGTCCTCGGCCGTCGCCATGTCCGCGTAGAACAGGGGCGCACTGCCCCGGTAGAAGGCGAACGGGTCGGCGGCCATCTTGCGGAACTTGGTGCGGAAGGCCTCGGCGTCGGCATCCATGAGGTCGCCGAAGGCCTCGACCAGGACGTCGACGATCTGCCGCGTCCGCTCGTCGGAGCCGGGGGACGCGGTCACACCAGGGAGGGATGGGGGCACAGGTTGCACCGTAGGGGCCGATAACGTCGGTGGTGCCCCGACGACGCAGGCACCGAGCAGGGACGGAGGGACCATGACCCGGACGGACACGGCCCGACGGCTGGCCACGGGTGCCGTCTACGGCGGCGGCGGGGTCGGTCTGGCCGGAGCCGCCCTGGTCGCCCTGCTCCGCGAGGAGGCGCGGTCGGCCCGCCGCAAGGTCGAGGCCCGCAACCTCAAGCAGGACCCGCCGTCGGGTGACGGCGTCTACGGCCGGGGCGGCGGCATGCCGATCGTGCTCACGGTCCTGGGCGACTCCAGCGCCGTCGGGCTGGGTGTCCAGCGCGCCGCGGAGACCCCCGGCGTGCTGGTCGCCGCCGGGCTGGCCGAGCTCGCCGAGCGCCCCGTCCGGCTGGTGCGCCTGGCCCGCTCCGGCGCCCGCGCCGCCGACCTCGACGAGCAGGTCGACCGCGCGCTGGCCGAGCACCCCACGGTCGCGGTCATCATGATCGGCGCCAACGACGTGACGGCGCGGACGGCGACGTCGGTCTCCGTCGGTCACCTCACCGACGCGGTCCGCCGGCTCACCGCGGCCGGCTGCGAGGTCGTCGTCGGCACCTGCCCCGACCTGGGCACCATCCGCCCGATCGCCCAGCCACTGCGCACGCTGGCCCGGCGGTGGAGCCGGCAGATGGCCGCGGCGCAGACGATCGCCGTCGTCGAGGCCGGGGGCCGCACGGTCTCCCTCGGCTCGCTGCTGGGCCCGGCGTTCGCCTCCGACGCCGGCATGTTCAGCGCCGACGAGTTCCACCCCAGCGCCGCCGGCTACGCCGCGGCGGCGGCGGTGCTGCTCCCCTCGGTCGCCGACGCCCTCGGCGTCTGGCCGGCCAGGGCCGACCGCGGGCTGCGCACTTTGCGCCGCGACACCGCGCGTCCCGTCGCCCGGGCGGCGGCCCGGGCCGTCAACCGTCCCGGGACCGAGGTCCAGCCGGCCGAGGTGGGCGGCTCGGACACCGGCCCGTGGGGCCCGTGGGCGCTGCTGCGCCGGCGCCGGCCGACGGAGATGCCCACGCCCGAGGAGGCCCAGCACGCCGGGGACGACGAGGGCAGCCCGCTCGCCGGCCGCTCGGGGTGACCCCGGCCACACCCGCGTCCTCCTGACCTGCGGCCCGTCCATCCGGCCGCGGCGCGGGGGTAGTTTCCGAGATGACCGACGTCCGGCGAACTGCGCCCGGACCGCCCTCACCGTGGAGGAACCATGCCAGAAGCCGTCATCGTCTCGACCGCGCGCTCGCCGATCGGGCGCGCGTTCAAGGGGTCGCTCAAGGACATGCGGCCCGACGACCTCGCCGCCGCGGTCATCCGGGCCGCGCTCGACAAGGTGCCCGCCCTCGACCCGCGCGACATCGACGACCTGATGCTGGGCTGCGGCCTCCCCGGCGGCGAGCAGGGCTTCAACATGGGCCGCGTCGTGAGCGTGCTGCTCGGCATGGACCACCTGCCGGGCACCACCATCACCCGCTACTGCTCCTCCTCGCTGCAGACCACCCGCATGGCCATGCACGCCATCAAGGCCGGCGAGGGCGACGTCTTCATCTCGGCCGGTGTCGAGACGGTGTCCCGGTTCGTGAAGGGCAACAGCGACGCGATCCCCGACACCAAGAACCCGGTGTTCGCCGACGCCGAGGCCCGGGTGGCCAAGGTGGCCGAGAGCGGCGCCGACTCCTGGAGCGACCCGCGGGAGAACGGCGACGTCCCGGACGTCTACATCGCCATGGGGCAGACGGCGGAGAACCTGGCGCTGCTCAAGGGCGTCACCCGCCAGGAGATGGACGAGTTCGCCGTCCGCAGCCAGAACCTCGCCGAGGAGTCGATCAACAACGGCTTCTGGGAGCGCGAGATCGTCCCGATCACGCTCCCCGACGGCACCGTCGTCACCAAGGACGACGGCCCGCGGCCGGGCACCACCCTCGAGGGCATCTCCGGCCTCAAGCCGGTGTTCCGCCCCGACGGCCGGGTCACCGCCGGCAACGCCTGCCCGCTCAACGACGGCGCCTCGGCCGTGGTGGTCATGAGCGACACCAAGGCTCGCGAGCTCGGCCTCACCCCGCTGGCCCGCGTGGTCTCCACCGCGGTCACCGGGCTCTCGCCGGAGATCATGGGCTACGGGCCCGTCGACGCCTCGCGCCTGGCCCTGCAGCGGGCCGGCATGACCATCGACGACATCGACCTCGTCGAGATCAACGAGGCGTTCGCCGCGCAGGTCATCCCGAGCTACCGCGACCTGGACATCCCGATCGAGAAGCTGAACGTGCACGGTGGTGCCATCGCCGTCGGGCACCCGTTCGGCAGCACCGGCGCCCGCATCACCGGGACGCTGATCAACGGGCTCCAGACCAAGGACAAGACGTTCGGCCTGGAGACCATGTGCGTCGGTGGCGGCATGGGCATGGCGATGGTGCTCGAGCGCCTGTCCTGAGGTAGCCCCCTCCGCCGCGATCATGGCGCGGTGACCACCCCGGCCCCCGGGGACCTGGTCCCGACGCCATGATCGCGGCGGGAAGGCAGCGCACACGACAGCGGCCCGGCCCCCTCGCGGGGACCGGGCCGCTGTCGTGTGTGCGCCCCGCCGCCCTGCGGCGGCGGGGCACCGGCTCACTCGTCCTGGAAGTAGGAGAGCAGGCGCAGGATCTCGAGGTACAGCCAGATGACCGTGATCAGCAGGCCGAAGGCGACGTACCAGGCGAACTTCGCCGGGGCGCCGCGGCGGATGGCCTCGTCGGCCATGTCGAAGTCGAGCAGCAGCGAGAACGCCGCCACACCGATCACGACGAGGCTGAAGATGATGGCCAGCGGGCCACCGTCACGCAGGCCCAGGCCGCCCTCGATGAAGAAGCCGGCGACCAGGTTCACGACCACCAGGACCAGGACACCGATGAGGGCGCCGACGATCCAGCGGGTGAGCTTCGGGGTGACCCGGATGGCACCGGTCTTGTAGATGACCAGCATGCCGGCGAAGACGCCGAAGGTGCCGATCAGCGCCTGCACCACGATGCCGGGGTAGAGGTCGTTGAACGCCTCGCTGATCGCCCCCAGGGCGATGCCGTACAGACCGCCGTAGGTCAGCGTGGCGACCGGGTTGGCGATCTGCTTGAAGGCGATCACCAGGCCGAGCACCAGCGCGACGAGCACGGCCGGGATGGCCAGGCCCCACGCCAGCTCCTGCGGCAGCACCGCCCAGGTGACCGCCGCCGAGACGACGGTGACCAGGAAGGCCAGGCCGGTCTTCTGGACGACGTCGTCCATCGTCATGTAGCGCGTGGCCTCGCTCGTCCCGTACGGGGACGGCGCGGCGTACGGGTCCTGCTGCGGCGCCGGGGCGCCGTACTGCGGGGCCCCGTACTGGGGGGCGCCGTACTGGGGCTGGTTGCCCCAACCGGCGTACTGCTGGCCGGGGCCCGCGTTGCCGAACCCACGGCTGAACGCCGGGTTCCTACTGGCCATCGTCATCTCCTCGAGGTGACTCGTCGGTCGTGGAGCCTGATCGCGCACTCCACTCGGTCAGGTCAACGCCCGACACGGCCATAGCGTTCCACAGCTCCGGGCAATCCGGATCACCCCCGCGGGTGCGTGCCGGATCCGCTCGCCGAGCGGGCTCCGCCGGGGCTGGTCGATGCTGTCCTGGCACCGGCCCACCGGCAGCACCGATCGGAGCCCCCATCACCGCCGACGCATCCCGCCCCGCGGGCGAGGAGCAACCGGCCAACCCGTTCCTGCAGGTCACCCTCGAGGACCTGCGCCGCAGGACGAGCAGCAAGTGGCGCACCCACCCGGCCGACGTGCTGCCGCTGTGGGTGGCCGAGATGGACGTCCGGCTCGCACCCCCCGTCCGGGAGGTGCTGCACCGCGCGGTCGAGACCGGGGACACCGGCTACCACGCGGGCCAGGAGTATCCCGAGGCGATCGCCGCCTTCGCGGCCGACCGGTGGGGCTGGACCGGCGTCGATCCGGCACGCACGGCCGTCGTACCGGACGTGATGATGGGCGTCGTCGAGGTCCTCCGCCTGATCACCGACCCCGGCGACGTCGTGGTGGTGACCCCGCCGGTGTACGCGCCCTTCTACGCCTTCGTCGAGAGCGCGGGCCGCGCGGTCGCCGAAGCCCCGCTGGATGCGGACGGCCGCCTGGACCTCGAGACCCTGGAGGCCGCCTTCGCGGGAGCCCGCGCCCGCCGCACGCGTCCGGCGTTCCTGCTGAGCAACCCGCACAACCCCACCGGCGCCGTGCACACCCGCACCGAGCTGGAGGCGGTCGCCGCACTCGCCCGGCGGCACGGCGTGCGCGTCGTCTCCGACGAGATCCACGCACCGCTGGTCCTCCCCGGCGCCCGCTTCGTGCCCTACCTCAGCGTCACCGACGACGGCTTCGCCCTGGTGTCGGCATCCAAGGCGTGGAACCTCGCCGGTCTCAAGGCGGCCGTGGTGATAGCCGGGCCGGAGGCGGCCGGTGATCTGGCCCGCCTGCCCGAGGAGGTGGGCCACGGGGCCAGCCACCTCGGCGTCATCGCGCACACCACGGCCTTCCGCGAGGGGGGCGGATGGCTGGACGCGCTGCTCGCAGCCCTCGACGAGAACCGGCGACTGCTGCAGCAGCTGGTGGCCGAGCACCTGCCGACGACGACGCTGCGCATTCCGGAAGGGACCTACCTGGCCTGGCTGGACTGCCGGCCGCTGGGCCTCCCGCCCGAGCCGCCCAGCCGCGGCCCCGCCGTCGTCAGCGACCTCGAGGGGCCGGCCCGGTTCTTCCTGGACCACGCCCGGGTGGCGCTGAGCTCGGGCCACGTGTTCGGCACCGGGGGCGCCGGGCACGTGCGCATCAACTTCGCCACCTCCCCCACGGTGCTGACCGAGGCGCTGGCGCGCATGGGCAGGGCCGTCGCGAACAGGACGGGATAGGCCCCGGCGAACGGCCCGCGGGCAGCGACTGTGCCGGCCCTCACGAAGCACCGGGTTGCTCATACCCCGGGGGGTATGCATGATGGGTGCATGGACATCCCTCAGGGTGAGCTCACCGACGTCGTCAAGCGCCTCCGCCGGATCGAGGGGCAGATCGGCGGCATCGTGAAGATGATCGAGGACGGCCGGGACTGCTCGGCCGTGGTCACGCAGCTGGCTGCCGCCTCGAAGGCGCTCAGCAAGGCGGGGTTCGCGGTCATCTCCACCGGGATGCGCTACTGCTCGATCAACGAGGACGGCGAGACCCGCGAGGTCGACCTGCGCGAGCTCGAGCGACTCTTCCTCAGCCTGGCCTGACCCACCGACCCCCGGAGCACGCCGTGAACCCGCAGATTCCCCCACTCACACCCGCCCAGGCCGCCGACCGCACCGAGGCCGTCCTGCTCGACGTCCGCGAAGCCGACGAGCTCGCCGAGGGGCGCATCGCCGGCAGCACCCACATCCCGCTGGGCCAGCTGACCGCCCGCGCCTTCGAGCTCGACCGACGCCGACCGGTCATCACCGTCTGCCGCAGCGGCGGCCGCAGCTCGCAGGCCGCGGCGCTCCTGGCCGCCCAGGGCTACGACGTCGCCAACCTCGCCGGCGGCATGACCGCCTGGATCGACGACGGCCGGCCGGTCACGACGCGCTGACCCCGCGCCTCATTTCGGCCGCGCATACCCCTACCCCGTAATGTATAAGGAGATCTTCCGTGCAGATCGACATCATCGAGACCACCGGCCTCGGCGACCGCAGCTACCTGGTCAGCGCCGACGGCGTCGGCGTGGTCATCGATCCGCAGCGCGACATCGACCGGGTGCTCGCCCTGGCCGAGAAGCGGAACGTCGACATCGCTCTCGTGGCCGAGAGTCATCTCCACAACGACTACCTGAGTGGCGGGCTGGAGCTGGCGCGCACAGTCGGGGCCGACTACGCCGTCCCGGCCGGGGACACCGTCGCCTTCGAACGGACGGCGGTCGCAGACGGTGACGTGCTCACCGCCGGCCCCATGCGGCTGCGGGTCATGCACACCCCCGGACACACCCACCACCACGTCAGCTACGTGCTCGCCGACGCCGACGGCGCGGTGCAGGCGGTGTTCACCGGCGGCTCGATGCTCTACGGCGCAACCGGCCGCACTGACCTGGTCGGCCCCGAGCACACCGACGAGCTGACCCACGCCCAGTACCACTCGGTCCGCCGCCTGGTCGACGAGCTGCCCGCCGGCACCCCGGTGTTCCCCAGCCACGGCTTCGGCAGCTTCTGCGCGGCCACCCCGACCAGCGGGGACTCCTCCACCGTCGGCGAGCAGGCACAGGTGAACCCGGCGCTCACCCAGGACGAGCAGACGTTCGTCGACCAGCTCGTCGCCGGCCTCACCGCCATCCCGGCCTGGTACGCCCACATGGGGCCGGGCAACGCCGCCGGACCGGCGCCGGTGGACCTGTCGATGCCGCGGCCGGTCGACCCCGCCGAGCTCGCCGACCGGCTGGCGACCGGCGAATGGGTGATCGACCTGCGCAGCCGCATCGCGTTCGCCGCCGGCCACCTGCCGGGGGCGCTGAACTTCGAGCTGGCGATCGCGAACTTCGTCACCTACGTCGGCTGGCTCATCCCGTGGGGTGCACCGATCACCGTTATCGGGGAGACCGCGGAGCAGGTCGCCGAAGCCCGCCGCGAGCTGGTCCGCATCGGCATCGACCGGCTCACGGGTGCTGCGATCGGCAGCCCCCAGGCGCTGGCCCACGGCCGAGAACTGGCCACTCACCCGGTCAGCGACTTCGCCGGCCTTGCCGCTGCGCAGGCCGAGGACCCGACGCTGGTCGTGCTCGACGCCCGCCGCGACGACGAGCGCGCCGGTGGCGGGGTCCGAGGCTCGCTGCACATCCCGATCCACGACCTGGCCGACCGGATGGACGAGGTCCCCGACGGCGAGGTGTGGGTCTACTGCGGCTCGGGCTACCGCGCCTCGATCGCCGCCTCGATACTCGCCCGCGCCGACCGCCGCCCGGTGCTGGTCGACGGTGGCTACGGCGATCCCGACACCGGCGCGGCCGCCGCCGGCCTGCATGCCCAGCCCGCCACCGTCTGATCGGCCCACCTCGCGCTCCGTCGGCCACCGGGAGACCCCGTCCCCGGTGGCCGACGGCTGCACCCTGCCCGCACCACCTCAGCCCCCGATCCAGAGGACACCGCACCCCGTGAACTCCGGCACGACCGACCTGATCACCCCCGCCGAGCTGACCGATCGGCTCGCCGCCGACACCGCGCCCACCCTGGTCGACGTCCGCACCCCGGCCGAGTACGAGACCGCGCACATCCCCGGCTCGATCAACATCCCCCTGCCGCTGGTGCAGGCCCACGCCGACCAGCTGGCCGACGACCTGGACGGGTCCGTCGTGCTCGTCTGCCACGCCGGCGGCCGCGCCCGCACCGCGCACGCCGCGCTGACAGCGGCCGGCGCACATCAGCTGGCCGTCCTCGACGGCGGCATCGCCGCGCACACCGCCGCCGGGCAGCCGGTCCGCCACGGCCGCCCCCGCTGGGGTCTGGAACGCCAGGTACGCCTGGTGGCCGGCGGCCTGGTCGCGACCAGCATCCTGGCCAGCCTCCGCTTACCGAAGGCACGGTTCCTCGCCGGCGGCGTCGGCGCCGGCCTGACCGCCGCCGCACTCACCGACACGTGCGCCATGGGTGCGGCGCTGGCGAAGCTGCCGTACAACCGCGCCGGGCGCCCGGTCACCCTCGACGACGCGCGGGAAGCGCTGCGTCCGTGATCGTCGCCGTCGTCGCCGGGCTGGTCGTCGGCGCACTCGTCGGTCTGCTCGGCGGCGGCGGCTCCATCCTGGCCGTCCCCGCCCTCGTCTACGCCGCCGGCCAGGACCTCCCCCAGGCAGTCGCCACGTCCCTGCTGGTCGTCGGCAGCACCTCGCTGGTCGCACTACTGCCCCGCCTACGCGCCGGCCAGATCGCCTGGCGGATCGCGCTGCTGTTCGGCACGGCCGGCGCGGCCACCGCCTTCGCCGGCGCCGCGGTCAACCGGCTGCTGCCCGCCGACGTCGTCCTCGGCCTGTTCGCCGCCCTCATGATCGGCGCCGGCATGCGGATGCTGGCCGAGAAGCCGGCAACCGGCGCGGCCTGCGCCGTCGACGGCGGCCGGGTCAACTGGCGGCGCTGCCTGCCGCGCACCCTGGCCGGCGGGCTGGTCGTCGGGTTCCTCACCGGCCTGCTCGGCGTCGGCGGCGGATTCCTGATCATCCCCGTGCTGGTCATCGTGCTCGGCCTGCCCATGACCACCGCGATCGGCACGTCGCTGGTCATCATCGCGGCCAACTCCGCCGCCGGTTTCGCTGCGCACGCCGGAGAGGCGCCCCTCGACGTGCCGGTCACCGTCACGTTCACCGCCGCGGCCGTCGTCACCGCACTGACCGCCGGCCGGCTCGGCAGCCGCCTCGACACCGTCCGGCTGCGCCGCTGGTTCGCCTACCTGGTGTTCGCCGTCGCCCTCGGCATCCTCGTGCAGATAGGGGCGACTCTCGCCGCGGCCTGAGGCACCGGCCGCTCACCTGCCGCACCCGGACCCGCTGTACGCGGCCCGGGCCGCGTAAGCCGGCCTCGTGCCCCCGGTCGGGTTCGAACCGACACTGGGACCCTTTTAAGGGGCCTGCCTCTGCCAGTTGGGCTACGGGGGCGCGGAAGGCACGGTAGCGGGCCGGGCCCGCTCCGGTCGGGTGCCCGTACGGCGGTCCGCACCCTGGTGCGCCCGGCGCTGGGGCCGCGCGTGCCGGCGGGCGCGCAGCGGCGCCGGCTGGACGCCGTCAGCGCGACGACGCCACCGGCCGGCACGTGGAGGTCCGCCGGCCAGCTGGGTGACCGGCCCGCCGAGGTGCCGGTGCCGACGACGCCGTCGACCGGTGAGGTGCCCCGATCAGCTCGCGGCGAGCTCGGTCGCCCGGGTGAGGACGGCGTCCAGCATCGGCTCGGTCAGCTTGCCGGTGAAGGTGTTCTGCTGGCTGACGTGGTAGCTGCCCAGCAGGGTCAGCGGGCCGCGGGAGCCGGCCAGCGCGACCTCGACGCCGTGCCCGAACGCCGGCCTCGGGCGGGGCAGCACGTACCCCGCGGCGGCGAGCACCGGCCACAGCGCGGTCCAGCCGAAGCCGCCCAGCACCACGACCACCCGCAGCCGGGGCAGCAGCTCCAGCTCGCGGGCCAGCCACGGCGAGCAGGTGTCCCGCTCCTCGGGCGTGGGCGCATTCGCCGGTGGGGCGCAGCGCACCGCGGCGGCCACCCGCACGTCGGTGAGCTCGAGCCCGTCGCCGATGTGCGTCGACGTCGGTTGGTTCGCCAGCCCGGCGCGCCAGAGCGCGGCGAAGATCCAGTCGCCGCTGCGGTCGCCGGTGAAGACCCGGCCGGTGCGGTTGCCCCCGTGGGCGGCCGGGGCGAGCCCGACGACGGCGATCCGCGCGTCGGCCGGGCCCAGCCCCGGCACCGGCCGGCCCCAGTACTCCTCGTCGCGGAAGGAGGCGCGCTTGACCCGGGCCACCTCCTCCCGCCACGCCACCAGCCGCGGGCAGGCGTAGCAACCGGAGATGCGGTCGTCGAGGACGGGCAGCTCGCGGGCGGCCCGCGCGCTGCGCACCACGCCCGCCGGCGTCCGCGTGACGGGGAACCCGCCGTCGTCCCGCGAGGTCATGGAACGGCCCCGGTGCGGGGGCCCGCGACGAGCGTGCGAGTCGTGGGGGGCACCGGGGTCCTTCAACGGGCGAGGCGCAGGGCGATGCCGTCGAGGATGTCGTGCTCGCTGACGGTGACCTCGGGCAGCCCGAACTCGTCCATGAGCACGCGCAGGATGAGCGCCCCGGCGCCGATGACGTCGACCCGGCCCGGGTGCATGACCGGCTCGGCGGCACGACGCGCCCGCGTCGCGGCCAGCAGGTCCGCCGAGACCTGCCGGACGTCGGCCACCGGGATGCGCGACCCGTGGATCGCCGTCGAGTCGTAGGCGGGCAGCCCCATCGCGAGCGCGGCCACGGTGGTGACCGACCCGGCCAGCCCGACCAGGCTCGCCGCCTTCTCCACCGGCACCTCGGCGGTGGCGGAGACGAGCGCGGCGCGGATGTCGCGCTCGGTCCGTGCGACCTGCTCCGCGGTGGGCGGGTCCTCGTGCAGGTGCCGCTCGGTGAGCCGCACGCAGCCGATGTCGACCGAGCGGGCGGCGAGCACGCCGTCGTCGTCGCCGAGCACGAACTCGGTGGAGCCACCGCCGATGTCGACGACGAGCCAGGGGGCGGGCGCCGGGTCCAGCCCGTGGGCGGCGGCCGCCGCCGCGATCGACCCGGTCGCCCCGAGGAAGGACAGCTCCGCCTCCTCCCGGCCGGTCACGACGTCGGGCGTCCGGCCGAGGGTGGCCCGCACCATGCCCTCGAAGTCGGCGCGGTTGGCGGCGTCCCGGGTGGCGCTGGTGGCGACCATCCGGACGTCGGTGGCGCCCAGGTCGCGGGCCTGCGCGGCGTACTCGGCCAGCACCACGCGGGTGCGCTCGATCGCCTCCGGGGCGAGCCGGCCGGTGGCGTCGACCCCCTGGCCGAGCCGCACGACCTCCATCCGCCGCAGCAGGTCGGTGTGGCCGCCCTGCACCGGGACGTCGGCGACGAGCAGGCGGATGGAGTTGGTGCCGCAGTCGATGGCGGCCACCCGCGTCATGCGTCGTCCTCGGGCCGGGCGCACGGCCCCTTGGCCCACCACTCCCCCATCTCGGCGACCGCGCGGTCCCCGATCGGGTTGACGCCCGGCCCGGCGGCCAGCGCGTGGCCGGCCAGCGCGTGCAGGCACTTCACGCGGTCGGGCATGCCGCCGGCGGTCGCGCGCGTGGGCAGCACGTCCTCGGCGTCGCGCGTGGCGAGGTAGGCCTCGTGCGCGGCGCGGTACCCGGCGGCGAGCTCCGGGTCGGTGGCGAGCTCGTCCTGCCACTCCCGCATGCGCCCGGTGGACTCCAGCCGGCTCGCGGCGGCCGAGGCGCGCGGGCAGGTCAGGTAGTACAGCGTCGGGAACGGGGTGCCGTCCTCCAGCCGCGGCGAGGTCTCGACGACGTCCGGCTGGCCGCAGGGGCACCGGTGCGCGACGCCGACCAGCGCCCGGGGCGGGCGGCCGAGCTGCCGGCCGACGACCTCCCGGTCCTCCTCGCTGACCGGGCTGGAACGGCCGCGCCGCAGGGGCCCGGGCGGAGCGTGCGAGGGCTGGGGGCTAGCGGGGTCGTTCATCTCACTCCGCCGTCCCGTCGTCGTCCTGCGTGCCGTCGCCGCCGTCGGCGTCGGCCAGCGAGCGCATCAGCCCCTCGTACCAGGGCAGCTGCCCCGGCTCCGCGGCGGCCGCCGCCAGCGTGCCGGCATCGCCCTCCACGGCCTCGCCGTCGACGACCAGCACCAGCCGGTCACCCGGAAGCACGTAGGACAGCCGCTCGCGCGCCTGCCGCTGGGCGTAGACCGGGTCGGCCTGCAGCTCGAGCTGCCCCTGCAGCGCGGTGACCCGCTCGTCGAGCTGCCGGCCCTCCGCGGCCAGCCGGGTGAGCTCGGCCTGACCGGCCAGGTACTGCCGGATCGGCCCGGCGAGGGTGAGGGCCAGCAGCAGCACCAGCCCGACGAGCACCACCGCACGGCCGGTGAACAGGGGGCGCCGCCGGGCCGCCGCGGCCGGCCGTCGCTCCGGACGGCGGTTGGGGCGCCGCTGCGCGGGCCGGCTGGACGCCCCCGACCGCAGCCCGGTGCGGACCGGCCGCGAGTGGTGCACGCGGGGCGCCCGGCCCGTCGCGCGCCGCCCCTCGCTCCCGCCCCGCCGGCCGCGGACGCTGCTCATCGCCCTCCGCTCAGCCGTTCAGCCGCGGGAAGGCCGACGCACCGGCATAGCGGGCGGCGTCGTCGAGCTCCTCCTCGATGCGGAGCAGCTGGTTGTACTTGGCCACGCGCTCGCTGCGGGCCGGGGCACCGGTCTTGATCTGCCCGCAGTCGGTGGCGACGGCGAGGTCGGCGATCGTGGTGTCCTCGGTCTCGCCCGAGCGGTGGCTCATCATGCAGCGGTAGCCGTTGCGGTGGGCCAGGTTGACCGCGTCGAGGGTCTCGGTGAGCGTGCCGATCTGGTTGACCTTGACCAGCAGGGCGTTGGCCGCGCCGCGGGCGATGCCGTCGGCCAGCCGCGTCGGGTTGGTGACGAAGAGGTCGTCGCCGACGATCTGCACGCGGTCGCCGAGGGCGGCGGTCATCGCGATCCAGCCGTCCCAGTCCTCCTCGTCGAGCGGGTCCTCGATGGAGACGATGGGGTAGGCGTCGACCAGGCCGCGGTAGTAGTCCACCAGGTACTCCGCCGAGCGGGTCTGGCCCTCGAAGTCGTAGCCGCCCTCGGTGTGGAACTCGGTGGCGGCGACGTCGAGCGCGAAGGCGATGTCGGTCCCGACGGTGTAGCCGGCCTTGTCGACGGCCTCGGCGATGAGATCCAGGGCGTCGCGGTTGCTCGGCAGGTCGGGCGCGAAGCCGCCCTCGTCGCCCAGGCCGGTGGAGAGGCCGCGGCCCTTCAGCACCGCCTTGAGCGCGTGGTAGGTCTCGGTGCCCATCGCCAGCCCCTCGGCGAAGGTGGCCGCCCCGATGGGGGCGATCATGAACTCCTGCACGTCGACGTTGCTGTCGGCGTGCGCGCCGCCGTTGAGGATGTTCATCATCGGCACCGGCAGCATGTGCGCCGAGGGCCCGCCGACGTAGCGGAACAGCGACAGGCCGGTGGAGTCGGCGGCGGCCCGCGCGACGGCGAGGCTCACGCCGAGGATCGCGTTGGCGCCCAGGCGCGACTTGTCCGGCGTGCCGTCGAGGTCGAGCAGGCGCTGGTCGACCAGCCGCTGCTCGGTGGCCTCGTAGCCGACGAGCTCGGGGCCGATGACGTCGAGGACTCCGTCGACGGCCTTGGTGACACCCTTCCCGCCGTAGCGGTCACCCCCGTCCCGCAGCTCGACCGCCTCGAAGGCGCCCGTGGAGGCGCCGCTGGGCACGGCGGCCCGGGCGATCGTCCCGTCGTCGAGGGCGACCTCGACCTCCACGGTGGGGTTTCCGCGCGAGTCGAGGATCTCCCGCGCGCCTACGGCATCGATGCTCGGCACGGGGAGCAGCCTAGCCAGGCGAACCGCCCGGTGTGGTGCTCCCCCGGCTTCGCCCCGCCCGGATCAGCGCGCCGGCGGTACCGGCCGCTGCTCCGCGGTGCCGCCGTCGGCGGCCGCCCGGTCGTGGCGGGCCCGCTCGGCCTGGTCCTCCTCGCTCGGCCCGCTGAACGCCTGCGAGCGCTTCCGGGCCTCCAGGCTGCCGGTGAACAGCCCCTCGTTGGTGGTCGGCCCCCGGTCGGCCGGCCTCGCCGGCCGCGGGGCGGTGCGGGGGTCGGGCGCCGGCCGCGGTCCGCGCCGCTCCGGCGCCTCGTACCCGGCGGCGCCCTCGTTGCGGACCCGCGGCAGGGCGTGCGGCGCCTCCCGCTGCAGCCAGCCGACGAGCCCCTCGCGGACGGCGCAGCGCAGGTCGAACAGCGTCCCCGCGTCCTGTGCGCTGACCAGTACCCGCACCCGCACCAGCGAGCCGACGGCGTCCGTCACCTGCAGGACCTTGACCCGCTGGTCCCAGTTCTCGTCGTCGGCGACCAGCCGGTCGAGCTCCTCGCGCATCCGGTCGAACGGCGTCGTCCAGTCCACGTCGAGCTCGACGGCGCCGAGGACGGCGGACTCCTTGCGGGTCCAGTTCTCGAACGGCGTGGTGGTGAAGTACGTCGAGGGCAGCACCAGGCGCCGGTCGTCCCAGATGTGCACGACGACGTAGGTCAGGGTGATCTCCTCGATCCGCCCCCACTCGTCCTCCACGACGACGACGTCGTCGACCCGGATCGCGTCGGTGAAGGCCAGCTGCAGGCCGGCGAAGACGTTGGCCAGCGAGGTCTGGGCGGCCAGGCCGGCGACGATGGATATGACGCCCGCGCTGGCCAGGATGCTGGCCCCGGCGGCGCGGGCGCCGGGGAAGGTCAGCAGCATCGCCGCGACGGTGAGCACGGCGACGAGGACGGCGGCCAGCCGGCGCAGCAGCGAGATCTGCGTACGCACCCGCCGGGCGTGCCGGTTGTCCGCGACGTCGACGTCGTACCGGGCCAGCCAGGCGTCGGCCGCGACGAAGACGGCGACCGCGACCAGCCAGCCGATGGTCGCGATCACCGCGAGCACCAGCACGTGGACGACGACCTCCGACCAGTCGCCCAGCTCGTTCGCCGCCTCCAGCACGACGGTCACCGCGCCCAGCACCAGCAGCGCACGCAGCGGGGTGCGGCCCCGGCGGGAGAGGTCGGCGGTCACCGGCGAGCCGCGGCCCACGCGCCGGACCACCACGCCGATGAGGACGCCGAGCAGCCAGGCCACCAGGGCGGCGCCGGCGAGGACCAGCAGGACCTGCCAGGTCTCCGACGGCAGCAGGCCGGACACGCCCTCGACGGCCTCGTCGGGGCCGACGGGGTCGGTCGCGGGGGCGGACAGCGTGGCGGGCAGCGGACCGGCTCCTCTCGAGGCAACGGCGCAGGTGCACCACGCTAGCCAGCCGGGGGCCCTCCGTCAGGCCGGCGTCCCCGCATCGGGTCGGTCCGCGGCGGCGGCGTCCAGCTCCCCGGCGTACCGGCGCACCGCCTCCCGCAGCGCGTCCTCCACGTCCCACCCCCGGGCCTCGGCGGCGGCGACGACGCCCAGCAGCCGCTCGCCGAGCGCCTCCGGGCTCGTGTCCGGCAGCTCGGCCGGCTCCGGCGTGGGCAGACCCACCCGCCCGGCCCGGCGCACGAGGGCCGCGCCCCACGAGGCGGCGGGCTGCGAGCGGGAGACGCCCTCGGTGGGCGAGCGGCGCTGCTTCTCCGCCTTCTTGATCTCCTCCCAGCCGGCCTCGACCTGCGCGACATCGCGCGGCCCGGCGTCCCCGAACACGTGCGGGTGCCGGCGCACCAGCTTGTCGACCAGGTCGCCGGCGACGTCGTCGACGTCGAAGCCGCGCCCGTCGTCCTCCTGCGCCACCCGGGCGTGGAAGACGACCTGGAGCAGCACGTCGCCGAGCTCCTCCCGCATGGCCGGGTAGTCGTCGTCGACGATCGCGTCGTAGGCCTCGTGCGCCTCCTCCAGCAGGTAGCCGCGCAGTGAGGCGTGGGTCTGCTCGGCGTCCCACGGGCACCCGCCGGGCGAGCGCAGCCGGTCCATGACGGCGACGACGTCCAGCAGCCGCGCGCCGGGCGGCGCCGGCGCCCCGGCCACCGCGGGGACCCCGGGGAGCGCGGTCGCCTCGTCCGGCGACGCCAGGCAGACGACGTCGTCCTCGCGGGCGCTCGCGGCCTCGGCGCCGGGCAGCTCCTCGACCGCGACGCCGGCGGCCCGCAGCATCGCGGTCCCCGCGGCAGCGCCGGGCAGCGCGACGACGGGCCGGGGGCCGGTCACCGCCGTCCAGCCGTCCGCGCCCAGCAGCGCGGGGAGACGGGGGTCGACGGTGACGACGAGGGCGACGGGCACCCGCCCAGTCTCCGGGTACCGGACGCCGGGGCTACTCGACGGGGGTCGTCCCGTCCTCGAGGATCTCGACGACCCCCGTGCCGCCCGGCAGCAGCCGCCCGTCCTCGTAGACCGCGTAGCGGGGGTTGACCGTGATGTCGAGGTCGGCCCGCACCTCCTCGAGGAGCGGTGCGGCCGCCGCCTCCACCTCCTCGCCGGCCGCCTGGACCAGCTGCGGCCGGAGCTCCTCGAACGACGGGTAGACCGTGCCGGCGCGGAAGGCGACGACGACCCCGCCGGCCTGGGGCACCGGCACCGCGACCGCCGTCCCCGGCGCCGCAGAGGCCAGTGGCTCGGCGAGCGGGGCGGGCAGCTCGCCCGGTGCCGAGCGGGTGAGTTCCGGCAGCGTGAACTGGCCGGGGAACCGGGCGGCCACCGCGGGATAGCTCGCCGGATCGGCCGCCAGCTCCGCGCCGACCGCGTCGGCCGTCGCCTGGTCGGGCACGGTGACGACGCCGTACTCGACCTGGCCCACCTGCTCCCGGACCTCCTCGTAGCGGGCGCGCAGCGCGGCCTCGTCCACGGGTTCCGCCGCACCCTCGCCGATGGCGATCTCCTGGCGCACCAGCTGCTGGCGCACGCTCTCGCGGACGTCGGCCGGGGAGATGCCCTGCGGGGCGAGCCGGGCGTAGACGGCCTCGGGGTCGCCGAACAGCTCCTCGATCCGGCGGGTCAGCTCGGCGTCCGTGATCTGCACGTCGAACCGCTGCGCCGCGGCGTCGTGCACCTCGCCCTCGAGGAGCAGGCCGAGCACCTGGACGGTGAAGTCGTCCTCCCGGCCCGCGACGGCGGCGGCGATCTCGGGGTCCTCCAGGCGGTCGTCGACCTGGGCCTGCAGCTCGTCGACGGTGATCTGCTCGTCGCCCACGTAGGCCGCGACGTCCGGCGCCGACCGGCACCCGGCCAGGGCGAGGACGGCCAGGAGCGCGGCGGTGCCGGCACGAACGGCGCGGTGCTGCATCACGCGGCGAGACTGCCACACCGCATGTGACCTGGACCGCAGGCCGCCCCGGCCCGGCTACGCGGCGACGGGCTGTTCGAGCACGGCCCGCAGGACCGAGTGCAGGTTCTCCAGCAGGGCGACGTCCCGCAGCGGGGTCCGGCGGTCGGGGCCGACCGGCACCTTGAGCGAGATCATCCGCACGGCCGCCTTGTACGAGGCGCCGTCGGCCAGCCGGGCCAGCCGCATCTGCTTGGACTCCGGCAGGTCGACCGGGCCCACCCGGACCGTGCGGCCCTGCAGCGAGACCTCGGTGATGCCCAGCGCCCGCATCGCGACCCGGAACCGGGCGACCGCGAGCAGGTTCAGGACGGGTGCCGGCGGGGCGCCGTACCGGTCGGTGAGCTCGTCGAGCACCGCCTGCGCCTGATCCTCGTCCTGGATGGCGGCGACCTTGCGGTAGGCCTCCATGCGCAGCCGCTCGCCCGGCACGTAGTCGTGCGGCAGGTGCGCGTCCACCGGCAGGTCCACCCGCACCTCCACCGGCTCGGCGGGCGCCTCCTCGCCGGTCACCTGCGCCCGGTAGTCGGCCACCGCCTCCCCGACCAGCCGCACGTACAGGTCGAAGCCGACGCCGGCGATGTGCCCGGACTGCTCGCCGCCGAGCAGGTTGCCCGAGCCGCGGATCTCCAGGTCCTTCATCGCCACCGCCATGCCGGCGCCGAGGTCGGTGTTGTTCGCGATCGTGGTGAGCCGGTCCACCGAGGTCTCGGTCAGCGTGCGGGTGGGGTCGTACGTGAAGTACGCGTAGGCCCGCTCCCGCCCACGCCCGACCCGGCCGCGGATCTGGTGCAGCTGGGAGAGCCCGAAGGTGTCGGCGCGGTCGACGATCAGCGTGTTGGCGTTCGGGATGTCCAGGCCCGACTCGACGATCGTCGTCGCCACCAGGACGTCGTACTCCTTCTCCCAGAAGCCGACCATGATCCGCTCGAGCTCGTGCTCCTTCATCTGGCCGTGCCCGACGGCGATGCGGGCCTCGGGCACCAGGTGGCGGATCTTCGCCGCGGCCTTGTCGATCGACTGCACCCGGTTGTGGATGACGAACACCTGGCCGTCGCGCAGCAGCTCGCGGCGGATCGCCGCGGCCATCTGCTTGTCGCTCCACGCACCCACGTAGGTCAGCACCGGGTGCCGCTCCTCGGGCGGGGTGAGGATCGTCGACATCTCGCGGATGCCGGTGAGGCTCATCTCCAGGGTGCGCGGGATCGGGGTGGCCGACATCGACAGGACGTCGACCGCCGTCCGCATCGTCTTCAGGTACTCCTTGTGCTCGACGCCGAAGCGCTGCTCCTCGTCGACGACGACCAGGCCGAGGTCCTTCCACCGCGTGGTCGGCTGCAGCAGCCGGTGGGTGCCCACCAGGATGTCGATCTCGCCGGCGGCGAGCTGCCGGAGGATCTCGGTGGTCTCGCGGTCGGACTGGAACCGGGAGAGCACCTTCACCGTCACCGGGAACTGCGCGACCCGCTCGGAGAAGGTCTTGAAGTGCTGGTTGGCCAGCAGCGTCGTCGGCACCAGGACGGCGACCTGCTTGCCGTCCTGGACCGCCTTGAACGCGGCCCGGATGGCGATCTCGGTCTTCCCGTAGCCGACGTCGCCGCAGATGATCCGGTCCATCGGCACGGTCTGCTGCATGTCGGCCTTGACCTCGTCGATCGCGGCCAGCTGGTCGGGCGTCTCCTGGAACGGGAAGGCGTCCTCCAGCTCGCGCTGCCAGACGGTGTCGGGGCCGAAGGCGTGGCCCTGGGTGGCCATGCGCGCCGAGTACAGGCGGATGAGCTCACCGGCGATCTGCTTGACCGCCTTGCGGGCCGAGCTCTTCGTCTTCTGCCAGTCGGCGCCGCCGAGCTTGGACAGCGCCGGGGCCTCCCCGCCGACGTACCGGGTGAGCTGGTCGAGGGCGTCGGTGGGCACGAACAGCCGGTCCGGCGGCTGGTTCCGCCGCGACGGCGCGTACTCGACGATCAGGTAGTCCCGCTGCCCGCCGTTGACGGTGCGGCTGATCATCTCGATGTAGCGGCCGACGCCGTGCTGCTCGTGCACCACCAGGTCGCCCGGCTGCAGCTGCACCAGGTCGACGGCGTTGCGCCGGCGGGCGGGCATCTTCACCGCGTCGCGCATCGTCGTGCCGCGCTGGCCGGTCAGGTCGTGCTCGGTGACCAGCGCCAGCCCGACGCCCGGGAAGGCGAACCCCGCCTCGAGGTTGCCCTGGGTGACGTGGGTGAGCCCGGCGTCGGGGGCGGTGGCGAGATCGGGCACCAACCGGACGCCGAGCTCGGCCTCGGTGAGCTGGTCGGCGGCGCGCTCGGCGGGGCCGGGGCCGGCGAAGGTGACGACCACCCGCCACCCGTCGCGGTGCCAGCCGCGCATGCGCTCGACGGCGGCGCCCTGGTCGCCGTGGAAGCGCTCGACGGGCGTCGCGTCGAGGGTGACCTGCCGCTCGTCGGCCGTGTCCTCGTCCCCCAGGCCACCCCCGAGCGCGAACACCCCGGTGGTCCACCAGGGCAGCCCGCGCGTGCGGGCGGCGGTCTCCACGTCGGCGAGGTCGCGGAAGGAGGACGCCCCCAGGTCGAGCGGGGCCTCCCCCGCCTCCGCGGCGGTCGCCCACGAGGCGGCGAGGAACTCGTCCGCGGTGCGCACCAGGTCGGCCGCGCGGCTGCGCACCCGCTCGGGGTCGCAGACGAGGACGTGGGTGCCCGCGGGCACCAGGTCGGTGAGCAGCTGCATGGCGGCGTCCCCGATGAGGGCCGGGGTCAGCGACTCCATGCCCTCGACGGCGATGCCCTCGGCCAGCTTGCCCAGGACCTCGATCAGGCCGGGGTGCTCGACGGCGAGTGCAGCGGCGCGGGCCCGCACCTCCCCGGTGAGCAGCAGCTCGCGGCACGGCGGCGCCCACAGCCGGTCCGGCCGCTCGTCCAGCGAGCGCTGGTCGGCGGCGGAGAAGTACCGCAGCTCGTCGACCTCGTCACCCCAGAACTCCACGCGCACCGGGTGCGGCTCGGTCGGCGGGAAGACGTCGAGCAGCCCGCCGCGGACGGCGAACTCGCCGCGCTTCTCGACCAGCTCGACGCGGCTGTAGGCGGCGTCGGAGAGCGCCTGGGCGATGTCGTCCAGCCCGGCGGAGTCACCGGGCTTCAGCTCGACGGGCACCAGGTCGCCGAGCCCCGGCGCCAGCGGCTGCAGCACGCTCCGCACCGGGGCGACCAGCACGTCGATCGTGCCGTTCTGACCGGGGTGGGTGAGGTCGCGCAGGATCGCGAGGCGCCGGCCGACGGTGTCCGCCCGCGGGCTGAGCCGCTCGTGTGGCAGCGTCTCCCAGGCGGGGAAGGTCTCGACCCGGCGGTCGGGCAGGAAGCAGCGGAGCAGATCGGCCGCCGCGTCGGCGTCGCGCTCCCCCGCCGTCACCAGGAGGACGGGTACCCCCGCGCCGCCACGCGCGGCGAGCGCAGCGGCCACCAGCGGCTGCACGGGCGGCGGTGCGGTGACCGCCAGCTCGGCGTTCCCGGCCGCGGCCACGACGCGGGCCATGCCCGGGTCGGCGAGGACGACGTCGAGCACGCCGCGCAAGGTCACGTCTGTTCTCCCGGGGGTCCTTCGATCACGGAGGTCGGCCGCGTGCAGCACAGCGGTCCGCCACCGACCAGGCTAATCCGCCGAGGGATGTGTCCCGGCCCGCGGCCGGTGACCCCTGGAGACGCCGAACGGCCGGCCGGCGGGATCGATTCCCACCGGCCGGCCGCCCGAGCGCCGCGCCGCCCCGTCAGACCGCGGGGGCGAGCACCACGGTCAGCATCACCGCGCGGCTGCTGGGCGCCGACACGGTGGCCGTGAGCCCCCCGACCGGGCCACCGCCCACCGGAGCGCCGCTGTCGGCCACCAGCGTGGCGACGTCACCGTTGCCGGCACCGGCGATGTTGCTGCGCTCGCTCAGCTCCGCCGGCGGCGTGAACTGCCGCCCCTCTGGCCCCTTGTCCGACCAGATCGACAGCACCCAGCTACCCGCCGCCGCCTCGGCCACCGGCGTCGTGTGGGCCGTCCCCGGCGACCACCCGCCGGCGGCGCCCGCCACCGACGCCACCGGGCCCGTGGCGGCCGTCCCCGAGTAGGCCAGCAGCTGGAGCGTGACCGCCGACGACGTCCCCCCCAGACTCACCGTCACCACGGACCCGGCATCACCGGCCGCCGCCACCCGGGAGAAGACCTGGGTGGTCATCGCGGTGGCGTCGGCCTGCTGACCGCTCAGGGCCCAGCCGGCCGGAGGGGTCCCCGTCACCGCCGAGTTCGTCGACAGCACCAGGACCAGCCCGTCGCCGGGCCGCACCGCCGCAGGCACCTCCACCGCGACCTCCGTCACCGGACGTGCCGCGACACCGGCCGAACCACGCAAGCCGATGCCGGCGCCGACCGGGGCGGGGGCCACCGTCACGGTCGCCTCCGCCGTACCGATGCCCCCGGAGGCGTCGGTCACCGTCAAGGACACCAGGTAGTCCCCGGCCGCGGCGTACGCGTGCTCCACCACCGGGCCGGTCGCCGTGGTCCCGTCACCCAGGTCCCACGCCCACGAGGTCACCGGCCCGTCCGCGTCCGACGACGCCGACCCGTCGAACTCGCACGTCAACCCGGCACACGTGGAGGTGAGCACCGCCTCCGGCGCGGACCCGACCGGCTCGGCCGGATCGCCGGGGTCGGCCGGGTCGACCGGCTCGGCGGGCGGAGCCACCTCGTCCGCCGCCAGCACCACCGTCAGCATCACCGCGCGGCTGCTGGGCGCCGACACGGTGGCCGTCAGCCCCCCGACCGGCCCACCGCCCACCGGAGCGCCGCTGTCGGCCACCAGCGTGGCGACGTCACCGTTGCCGGCACCGGCGATGTTGCTGCGCTCGCTCAGCTCCGCCGGCGGCGTGAACTGCCGCCCCTCCGGCCCCTTGTCCGACCAGATCGACAGCACCCAGCTACCCGCCGCCGCCTCGGCCACCGGCGTGGTGTGCGCCGTGAGGCCCGCCCCGTCGGCCGCACCCGTGACCGAGGCCACCGGCCCCGAGACGGCGGTGCCCGAGTACGCCATCAGCTGCAGCGTGAGCGCCGACCAGGTGCCGACCGAGACCTCGACGGTGGAGCCGGCGTCGCTCGCCGTGGCCACGCGGGTGAAGACCTGCGTGGTCATGGCGGTGCCGGCGGCCTGGCCACCGGCCGGCGTCCAGCCCTCCGGCGCGGTCCCGGTCGCCGCGGAGTTGGTGGAGAGGACCAGCACCAGGCCGTCGCCGGCGCGCACGGAGTCCGGGACGTCCACCGACGCCGCCGTCACCGGCCGTGCCGCCACACCGGCCGAACCGCGCAGGCCGATGCCGGTGCCCACCGGAGCAGCCGTCACCGTGACCGTCGCCGTCCCGCCGTCGGCTGCACCCTGGGCGTCGGTGACCGTCAGGGCCACCGTGTACTCACCGGCCGCCGCGTAGGTGTGCACCGGCGCCGCCTCGGTGCTGGTGGCACCGTCCCCGAAGTCCCACGCGTAGGAGAGCGGTCCACCGTCCGGGTCGGTCGACTCCGCGGCGTCGAACGAGCAGGTGAGCTCGGCGCACGAGGAGGAGATGACCGCGGCCGGCGCCTGGTTCGCCGTGCCGGAGGCGGGCTGCAGCAGGAGCGTCAGCATGGTGGCGCGACTGCTCGACGTGGGCACGGTCGCGGTGACCCCGCCCACCGGGCCCGCCGGCACGGGAGCGCCGCTGTCGGCCACCAACGTGGCCACGTCGCCCCGGCCCCCGCCGGCGAGGTTGCTGCGCTCCGTCACGCTCTGCGGGGCCGTGAACTGCCGCGCCGAGGGCCCCTTGTCCGACCAGACCGACAGGACCGTCTGGCCCTCGGCAGCCATGGCCGTGGGAGTCGTGTGCGAGGTTCCTCCGAGGTTCGCGGCCCCCACCACGGTCGCCACCGGCCCGGAGGCGGCGGTACCCGAGTACGCGAGGACCTGCAGCGACACCGCCGACCACTCGGGCAGCGACACCGTCACCGTCGAACCGGCGTCCCCGGAAGCGGCGACCCGGGTGAAGACCTGGGTGTTCATCCCGGTGCCCGCTGACTGCGCGCCGACCTGCGTCCACCCCTCGGGGGCCGTGCCGGCCGCGGCCGAGTTCGTCGACAGGACCAGCACCAGCCCGTTCCCGGCCTCCACGGCGGCCGGCACGGTCACCGAGGCCGCCCGCACCGGCCGCGCCGTCGTGGCGGCAGCGTCCACGAACGCGATGCCCGGCTCCTCGGCCGGGGCCACGACGAGCTGCTGCGCCGCCGACCCGGTGGCACCGTCGTCGTCGGTCACGGTGAGCGTCACGGTGTACGTGCCGGCCTCGGCGTAGGTCTTGGCCGGAGCCACCCCCGTGCCGCTCGTCCCGTCCCCGAAGTCCCACCGGTGCTCGACCACCGTGCCGTCGGCGTCCGTGGAACCCGACGCGTCCAGCGCGCAGGCGAGGCCCAGGCAGTCCGTGGCGATCGCGGCGACCGGCGCCTGGTTCGGCGTCGGACCGAGGAAGAGGGCCTTCACCCGCCAGTCCGCCCCGTCCCGGGACGGGCCGCTGACGACCGTCGCCTCCCCTCCGGGCACCCCCCCGGTGAACGCCGTACGACGCAGCTCACCGTTCGACGAGCTCGCCACGTACAGCTGGTCACCGTCGACGAGGAGCCCGGAGACGGACGAGAAGCCGCTGCCGGCCGCCGAGAACCGGGTCTCGGAGACGACCCCGCTGTCCGGCGAGAAGTACCGGTAGAACAGCTGGCTGCTGTTGGTGCGCGTGTAGTACAGCCGGCCGCCCTGGTAGGCCATCGCCGTCACCGAGGACAGTTCGCTGTAGAAGCTGGGGCGCGCACCCTGGAACGTGGTGCCCGAGCCGGAGTCGACGCTGCTCCAGACCGGGTCGAAGTAGGGGTCGACCTGCGTCGCGGGGCCGAACGTGGTCCCGTCGAAGCTCCGGCGGAAGAGGGAGAACGAGCCCCCGCTCGAGGCGCCGTAGTAGAGGCTGCCGTCGACGAGGAACGAGCCCTTGACCGACCGCCAGTCCAGGCCGCCCGTCGGCATGGAGCGGTCGGGTCCAGCGGTCGTGCCGTCGAAGCTCCGGCTCCGCAGGTCGTTGGTGACCTGGAGCCCGAGCATGGAGACGCTGCCCCCGAGGTAGACGTTCCCGGGGAGGGCGCCGGTGTCCTCGAGCGGCAGGGCGGCGCCGCCGGCGAGCGGGAACCAGCCCAGCCGCGGGCGGTAGTGCTCGCGGGCGCCGAAGAACTCGGTGTCCGAACCCACGTAGAGACCGGTGTCGGTCGCCAGCAGCGACTCCGCACCGATGCCGCGGGGGTGCCGCCCCGGGTTCCAGGACAGCGGGAGGCCCGTGCGCGGGTCCAGCGCGGCGATCCCGGGGCGCGGGACCGCACCGGCGAGCGCCTGATCGGAGCCGTGGGGGTTGTTGAGCCAGCGCTGGTGGCCGCCGACGTACACGGCCGCGCCGGTGACCGCGGTCGAGTGGAGCGTGTCGCCCCCGGTCTCGGCGACCCAGGCCGGCTGGACGTCGTCCCCGGTGGTCCCGACGTCCCAGCGCGCCGCGGTGTCGCACAGCGTGCCGCTGTACTCCCCGCCCGTGGTGACGACGACGAAGTAGGAGCCGTCGGGCGCGAAGTCCACCTCCCGCACGTAGGAGTCCATGTAGTCCTTGGCGCAGGCCGGCTCGTAGCGGCGGGTACGCCACCCCGGGTCCACCGTGGCGCCCTGGTCCTGCAGCAGCACCGCGACCGCCTGGTCCCGCGGCAACCCGTCGGCGATCTTGAAGTTGCCGATCGCCACGAGCCGGGTGCCGTCCGGGGAGACGGCGAGGTCCTTCACGCCCACCGAACCGCGGCTCGCGCCGCTGGGCCAGTTGTGGTTGACCGCGACGTCCACGCCCAGGTACTCGTCGGTCGCCCCGGTGGCGGGGTCGAGGGTGGCCAGACCACCGTGCGGCACCCCGCCGATGGCGTTGAAGTAGCCGCCGACGTACAGCCGGCCGCCCGCCAGCACGAGGTCGGTCACCGCGCCGTTGATGCCGGCGGGGCGGAAGCCGTCCACTCGTGCGCCCGACGCCAGGGAGACCTGGACGAGGTTGCGGGTCCCGGTCGCGCCGTTGACGGTCGCGAACGTGCCGCCGAGGTAGACGGTGCCCTCCGGGCCCGCCTCCACCGCCTGGACCATGCCGTTCAGCGCGGGGGCGAACGCGCGGTCGATGGCCCCGGTCCGCGCGTCGAAGGCGAAGACGTAGGGCTGGTCCCACGCGCCGCTGCCGTTCGCCGGGGAGTCCCGGACCGCGGTGAAGTCGCCGACCACCACGATGCGGTCACCGACCTGCGCCATGTCGAGCACCCGGTTGTCGAGCACGTACGGCGTCGACGCACCCGGCTGTGCCGAGACGACCCCGCCCTGGGCGGTGGCGGCCGATGCCGGCCCGACCCCCGTGACGAACGTCGACATGATCGCGACGACGATCGCCGCCCACAGCCCGCGCCAGATCCTTGCCATATCGCCCGTGCGTCCCTCCGCGACGGAGGGGCTCCCCCCGTGAAACCGAGCCCCAAGCCCGCCGAGGATCACAGTGCGTAGTGTCGATCTTCCACGCCGAGGCCGGTTTCTCGCCCGGACGGGTGGCGACGA
Source organism: Blastococcus sp. SYSU DS0541 (assembly GCF_054050875.1). Classification (NCBI taxonomy): domain Bacteria; kingdom Bacillati; phylum Actinomycetota; class Actinomycetes; order Geodermatophilales; family Geodermatophilaceae; genus Blastococcus; species Blastococcus sp. SYSU DS0541. The sequence continues at coordinate 125,883 of NZ_JBJHAD010000003.1, forward strand.
CGGGCGACGACCTCGCCATGCGGAGCAGGTCGATCACGGAGAGTGGTGATGCGGCCCCGAGGCGGCGTGCCTCTCAGGGACGGCAGCCGCTCTCGGCGACCTCCCGCCATGCCTGCCGGGACGGCTCGTCGCGCAACTGCCAGTCCCCGGTGGGCCCGGGTCCCTGCCAGTACATCCACATGGCCACCTGCGGGTGGTGGGCGATCCAGGCGGCGTCCTGCCTGATCGCCCGGGCACGGGCCCGTTCCATCGCCGGGTCCGACACCTCCCCCGGCCTCAGCTCGTACTGGCCGTACTCCACGACGAAGAGCGGTAGGCCGGTCGGTGCCATGAAGTCGTACCAGTGCCGGAAGGAGGGACTGGTCGTCATGGCCACCGGCTCGAAGGCGTACCAGTCCACGCCCACGAAGTCGGCGTAGGCAGCTCCCGGCCACCACGCCCGCGGGTCGCCCACGTAGTGGTCGGGCTCGGCCGGGTCCCACCAGTAGGCCATGTACACCGGCCCCCACCGGATGGACGGATTCGCCCCGGTGACCACCTCGTGCAGATGGCGGTGCAGGGCCACGAACTCCTCGGCCGACATGTCGTTCTCCGGCTCGTGGAAGGCGGTGGCGAAGACGCCCTCGGGCACGGTCCGGGCCCAGGCCCGCACCTCGTCGTCGTAGCGTCCCGCCGCGGCTCCCCGGACGTCACGACCGGGCGGCTTCCACGAGACGAACGACCGCAGGCCCGCGCTCGGGTCCTCCGCGGCCGCGGAGCGCTCGAAGCTCTCCGGGAGCGACGGGTTGAACGACCGCCGGATCGTCAACGGCCCCAGCTCGTCCGCGCTGGCCCGGAAGGCCTCCAGCGCCGGACCGGGCGCCGTGTCCGCCGAGACGACGTAGGCACCGACCGCCAGGCAGCGGTGGGCGTAGTCGGGGACGTTCGTGCGTGCGGACGTCCCCGCCGCGGAACCGGACACCGGCGTCACCAGCAGGACGGCGGCGACCAGGCACCAGGAGCGACGCCCCGTCCTCAGCATGTCCACCACCCCTCGGTCCGCCGTGGCCGGCCCGGTCTCCTCGGGAACCGGCCCTCCGGCCGGCCGACGCTACGGCGGCACGCCGGCCCCGTCCGGCGGATGCCGGCCGTCCCGCCCCATCGGATGACCGGTCCCTCCTCCATGGGGGGAGGGACGCGACGTCCGCAGGCCCCGCCGCCCTCCCCCGCACCTAGGTTCGGGAATCCGGGCGGTGGCATTCCCGGTCACGCACGGGTGCGCGTCGCGCCGGGGACAGGAGGGGAGGGGGACCGTGGACCTGCAGTTCACGCTGGTGCTGGCGGGCCTCCTCATCGGTGTCGTCGTCGGGCTGACGGGCATGGGCGGAGGTGCGCTCATGACCCCCGCGCTCGTCCTCTTCTTCGGCGTGCCACCCCTGGCCGCCGTCTCCAGCGACCTGGTCGTGTCGGCGGTGACGAAGCCGGTCGGCGGCGCCGTCCACCTGCGGCGCGGCACCGTGGACCTGCGCCTGGTGGCGCTGCTGTGCATCGGTTCGGTACCGAGCGCCTTCTGCGGCGTCCTGGTCTCCCGAGCCCTCGGCTCCGGCAGCGGCGTCCAGGCGTGGACGAAGACGGCCCTGGGCGTCGCGCTGCTCCTGGCAGCCGCCGGCCTCATCGTGCGCGCCTACCAGTCGATGGTGGCGCGGGGCCGGCGAGCGGCCGAGCGCCGGGCCCGCGGTGCCTGCGGGCCGCTCCCGGCACCGGGTGATCCCGACCTCGCGGTGCCCCGGCTGCGGCCGGTCGCCACGATCGTCGTCGGCGCCATCGGCGGGCTCGTCGTCGGCATGACGTCGGTCGGGTCCGGCTCGCTGATCATCATCGCCCTGCTCTGGCTGTACCCCCGGCTGTCGGCCGCCGGCGTGGTCGGCACCGACCTGGTCCAGGCGGTCCCGCTGGTCACGTCCGCCGCACTGGGGCACCTGCTGTTCGGCGACTTCCGCCTCGACCTCACCACCTCCCTGCTGGTGGGCTGCCTGCCGGGCGTCTACCTGGGCGCCCGGCTCTCCTCCCGGGCGCCGGGGGGCCTGGTGCGGCGCGCGCTCGCCCTGGTCCTGCTCGCGTCCGCGCTGAAGCTGCTCGGACTGCCCGACCTGGCGATGGTGTCGACGCTCGCGGTGGTCGTCGTCGTCGCCCCCCTGCTGTGGATGGCGGCTCGCGCGCGGCACGGCCTGCCGCCGCGCGCCCGCATCCTCACCGCGCTCTGGGAGCAGTGGCGGGGCCGACGGCAGGAGGAGCTCCCGCAGCCCGCGATGGCGTCGACCGGGTCGGAGCGGCCGGCTCGTCACTGACGGCCGGCTACCGCCACGCCCTGCACCGCGGGCCGCCCGATCCGCGGTGCGCCACCTGCCCCCTACGGGTGGTGGCACCGGGTGGAGGGGTCGTTGCACGGACGCGCCGCTGGTACGACTGGCACACCGGTCGGACCACCTCGAGACGACGACAGGTACACGAGTGCCCAACCGGGTGCACCGGCTCCGGGAGCCGGTCGACGAGGGGACCAGGAGAACATTGTCCAGCCAGAGCACCCCGAACGCCGTGCGCCTGTCCGACTACTGGGTCCTGCTCCGCCGCGAGTGGGCCGCGGTCGTGATCTGCGGCGTCCTGGGACTCGCGGTCGCGGGCCTCTACCTCCTCGTCGTACCGCGGGAGTACACCTCGGCCACCTCGGTCCTGGTCACCGCCCCGACGCCGGTCTCGACGCAGTCGGCCGCCAGAGCGGCCGACATCAACCTCGACACCGAGGCGCGGCTGGTCACCTCGACCGCGACCGTCCTCGACGCGGCCGTGCTGCTCGACCTGCCCCAGGAGCAGGTCGACGACCTCGGCGACCGCGTGACCGTCACGGTCCCGCCGAACACCGACATCCTCACCATCTCCTTCGTGGCACCGACCGCGCAGGAGGCGCAGGAGGGGGCGCGCGCGTTCGCCGACGCCTACCTGCAGGCCCGTGAGAACTCGACCGAGGCAGCCCTCGACGCGGAGTACCAGGCCCTGCAGACCCGCATCGACCAGGTGAGCGAACGGCTCGGGGTGGTCACCGAGGCCGTCCGCACCCTGCCCGAGGGCTCGCCGGAGCGCGCCAGCCGCAGCGCCGAGGCCAGCTCGCTCAGCAACCAGCTGACCGGTCTGGGCGCCCAGCAGAACGAGGTCCGCGCCGCTGCGGTCCTGCCCGGCCGCGTCGTCACGGAGGCGGAGCTGCCGCCCTCGCCCAGCAGCCCGGACGTCGTCCTCTCCCTCCTCGCCGGTGGCCTGCTCGGGCTGCTGGTGGGCGTCGGTGCGGCAGCGCTCCGCCACCGGTCCGACGACCGGATCCGCACCGCCGACGACCTGCACCGGCGGTCCGGGGCGTCGGCCATGGCGACGCTGGTCGCCCCCCTGCGGGAGGGCGAGGTCTCCGTGGTCGCACCGACCTCCCCGGACGGGCGCACCTACGCCCGCCTGCGCAACCTGGTCATGGCCGAGCTCGGGCAGGGCCCGTCCCGGAAGGTGGTCCTCGTGGCGGGCGTCCACCGGGGCGGAGGCCCCGTGGCCGCGAACCTCGCCGCCGCGCTCGCCCGTGCCGGGGAGGACGTCTGCCTGGTCTGCGCCGACGTCTTCGCCGGCACCGCGGACGCCGTGCTCGGCTACTCCCGCGAGGCGGGCCTGGCCGACGTGCTGGACCGGCAGAAGACGCTGGAGGACGTCGCCGTCCGTTCCCGCAGCCTTCCCACGCTGCGGGTCCTGGGCGCCGGCTCGGATCCCGACCGCGCCGAGGCGCTGCTGCAGACCCGCGGCTTCCGCGACCTGGTCGACCAGCTGCTCGCCACCGTCTCCTACGTCGTCGTGGAGGCTCCGGCGACGCAGGGCGGCACCGGTGCGCAGACCCTCGTCGGTGCGGCCGAGCACGCCCTCCTGGTCGTGGAGACCGAGCAGACCACCGCCCGCCAGGTCGCCGACGCGCTCGACCAGCTGCAGGCCGTGCGCCGGCCAGTGCTGGGCGCCGTGCTGGCGCGGTACGAGCCGGCCGGACCGGGTCCGGAGCTCCCGCCGGCCGCTGCCGCCCCGCGCCGTCCGGATGCCGCGGAGGCGGCCGTCGGCAGCGGCGCCGCACGACGATGACCCTGGCGGCGCCCGCCGCCACACGGGCTGCCGGGAGCGTCCCCCCGGGGTCGCGGCAGCCGGTGTCCCGGCACCCGGGATGGCCGATCACGGCCCTCCTGGTGCTCTACCCGCTGTGGTGGATCCTCGGGCTCGGGACGCTCGTCGTCTTCGCCCTGGCCGTGCCGATGGTCGTGCACCTCTGGCGCCGGCGTCCGCTCCAGGCGCCACCGGGCTTCGGCCTGTGGTTGCTCTTCCTCCTCTGGGTGGCGCTCAGCACCACCATGCTGGGGGTCGATCCGCCCGGGACCCTGCCCGGTGAGGCGACCGACCGGCTGATCTCGGTCGCGTTCAACCTGGCGGGCTACCTCGTGGTGGCCGTCGCGCTGCTGTACGTCGGCAACCTGACCGAGGAGGAGTTCCCCCGCGAGCGCCTCGTGCGGCAGCTGTCCTGGCTGTTCCTGGTGGTCGTCGGCGGCGGCCTGCTCGGGACCTTCGCACCGACCTTCTCGGTCACCTCACCGGTCGAGGTGCTGCTGCCGGATGCGATCGCACGGAACCAGTTCGTGCAGAGCCTGGTCCACCCGGCGGCCGCCCAGTTGCACGAGGTGCTCGGTTACACCTCGGGCCGGCCCGCGGCGCCGTTCGGCTACACCAACACGTGGGGGATGGTCCTCACCCTGCTGCTCGGCTTCTTCGCCGTGCGCTGGCTGCGGACGCCCGGCCCCCGCCGCGTCGTGGGCCTGCTCGTGCTGGTCCTGGCCGTGGTCCCGGTGGTCGAGTCGCTGAACCGCGGGGTCTGGCTGGCGCTGGGGCTCACCGTCGCGTTCACCGCGCTGTGGCTGGCCCGCAGCGGCCGGTTCGCCGGCGTCGCCGCGCTGGCCCTCGGCCTGGTCGTGGCCGCCGTCCTGGTCGTCGCCTCGCCGCTGGGCACCGTCGTCCAGGGCCGGATCGACAACCCGCACAGCGACGGGGTCCGCGCCTTCACCATCACCGGGACGCTGGAAGCCACGAAGCACTCGCCGGTGCTCGGCTTCGGGTCCAGCCGGCGACCGCTGGGCAGCAACAACTCCATCGCGGTCGGGCGCGACGAGAACTGCCCGACGTGCGGCAACCCGCCGCTGGGCAGCACGGGCCAGCTGTGGCTGCTGCTCATCTCCCAGGGCGTCGTGGGCGCGGCGCTCTACCTGGGTTTCATGCTGCGGACCCTGTGGGCCTTCCGCCACGACCGGAGCCCGCTGGCCGGCGCAGCGGTGCTGGCGATCGGCCTGCCGTTCCTCTACATGCTCCTCTACAACGCGCTCGTCATCCCCCTGCTGATCACGTTCCTGGCCATCGCCCTGCTGTGGCGCAACGACCGGCACCGCGGGTCCGACACCGCAGCCGTGCCGCCCGGGGCGGTCGCGGCGCCGGGAGGTGCGCGGTGACCGACGACCGGCTCGCGCACCTGGCGGACGTGACCCCCCTGCTGTGGCCGACGTCGCGGACGCTGGTGCCGGGCTCCGCACCGCGCCGGGACCCCGGCGCCGGCACGGTGGAGGAGTACCTCCTCCTGCCCAGCCGCCGGCGGCCCCGGCTGCTGGCCCCGGCGGGCCGGCGAGCGGCGGCCGCCGTCGTCCGCCACCACGCCGAGGGGCGCGGTCGGGCCGACCGGCTCCGGGCCGGAGCGCTCGCCCTGGGCCTCCGGGCGGGGCTCGGGACGGCGCTGCGGCGGGAGCGGCTGCACGTCGTCTCCCCCGCGAACGCGGTCCCCGGCGACCTCCGGCAGCACCTCGCCGGCCTGCTCGGCTGCGACGTGCGGGTCGGCATGCACCTGGGGCCGCCGCGGGCCAACCGCAAGCCGGTCCTCCAGCTGGTGAGCCCTGCCGGGAAGACGCTCGCCTACGCCAAGGTGGGCGTGGACCGGCTGACCGACGGTCTGGTCCGCGCCGAGGCGGCGGCCCTCACCCGACTCGCGGGCGCCGTCACCGGGACGGTGCAGGTGCCCACGCTCCTGCACGCCGGGGACTGGGAGGGCCACGCCCTGCTGGCGCAGGCGGCACTCCCCGTGTGGTCGTCCCGCCGGTCGCTGACGGACGACCGCCTGGTGGCTGCCGTCGGGGAGATCGGCTCCGTGGACCGCGTCGACGGCATCGAGCTCTCCGCCGCGCCGTTCTGGCGCGACCTGCGGGCCCGGACGGCGGGCCTGCCCGCAGGGGAGGCGGCCGACCGGTTGGCCGGCCTGGTCCACCGCGTCGACGCCGCCGCCGGGCACACCCGGCTGTCGCTGGGTGGCGCCCACGGCGACTGCACGCCCTGGAACATGGCGTGCCTGCCCGACCGCATCCTGGTCTGGGACTGGGAGCGCTTCCGCCGGGGCGTTCCCGCGGGGCTCGACCTGCTCCACCACGTGCTGCAACGGGACCTGGTGACGCGCCGGCACGAACCCGCCCCCGCCGCGCACCGGCTCGTGGACGGTGCGGCACACCTCCTGGCTCCGCTGGGGCAGGACCGGAGGGCCGCACTGGCCACCGCGACGGTCTACCTCGCCGACCTCAGCCTCCGCTACCTGGCCGACCGCCAGGTGGACGCCGGCGCCCCGCTCGGCGATCCCCGCACCTACCTGCTGCCGGCCCTCGACCGAGGGCTGGGGCTCCTGGAAGAAGAGGAACGATGATCGAACGCCTGCGCCGCTCACCCACGGTCCACCGGGCACTCCAGACAGCCGCCCGCTCCGTCGGGCGACCGTTCAGCCGGGCGCGGATGCGGCCCGATTTCCTCATCATCGGAGGTCAGCGCTGCGGGACCACGTCGATGTACCGGACGCTGCGCTCGCACCCCAACGTCCTGCCGCCGGTGCTGCACAAGGGCGTGCACTACTTCGACACCGCGTACGGGCGCGGCATGAGCTGGTACCGCGCCCACTTCCCGCTGCGCTCCACCGCGGCAGCGATCGGCCGCCGGACCGGCAGCCGGGCGCTCACGTTCGAGTCGAGCCCGTACTACATGTTCCACCCGCTCGCCGCGGCCCGGATCGCGCGCGACCTCCCGGACGTCAAGCTGGTCGTCCTGCTGCGCGACCCGGTGGAGCGCGCCTACTCCGCGCACGCGCACGAGCTGGCGCGCGGCTTCGAGACGGAGGACTTCGAGACCGCCCTCGCCCTCGAGGAGTCCCGGCTGGCCGGTGAGGCCGACCGCATCCTCGCGGACGAGGGCTACAACAGCCCGAGCCACCAGCACCACGGCTACCTGCAGCGGGGCAGGTACGTCGAGCACCTCGAGCGGCTCGAGAGCATCTTCGGCAGGGAGCGCCTCCACGTCGTCGACAGCCACCGATTCTTCGCCGAGCCCGAGCCGGTCTACGACGACGTGCTCCGTTTCCTGGACCTGCCGCACACCGGCTACCCGGCGTTCGAGCGGCACAACGCCCGCCCGCGTTCCCCGATGGACCCGGGGCTGCGCGCGCGGCTGGAGGAGCACTTCGCGCCGTTCGACGCCGAGCTCGCCCGGTGGCTCGGCCGCCCGGTGAGCTGGCGCGAGCATGAGGTCCGGCCGCGCTGAGGCGGTCGGCCCGGCGGCGACGGCCGTCGGGCCGACCGGCGAGGGCGTGGCGGGCGGCGCACCCGGTGGCGACCCCCGGTCAGGCCTGGCCGGGCTGGCCCGGCGCGGCATGGCCAGCGTCGCCGGGTCGGCGGTCTCCGCGGCGGCGGGGATCGGCGTGGTCCTCGCCCTCACCCGCACCCTCCCGGCCGACCTGGCCGGCATCTTCTTCGCGCTGACCTCCGTCCACCTCGTCGCCGAGGCGACCGCCCGGCTCGGTGCCGGCACCGGCGTGGTCTGGGCCGTCTCCCGCGCCCGGGCGCTGGGCACGGCGGGGAAGGTGCCCCAGATCCTGCGGGTAGCGCTCACGCCCGTCGTCCTGCTGGCGGGTGCGCTGGCGCTGGTCCTGCTCCTGGGCGCCGGCAGCGTGGCGGAGCTGGCGACGGGCTCGCGGTCCGGCGAGACCGTCGACGCGATCCGGGTCCTCGCCCTGCTGCTGCCCGTGACCGCGGTCTCGGAGGTGCTGGTCGGCGCGACGCGCGGCCACGACGTCATCCTCCCCACCGTCGTCGTCGACCGCCTCGGCCGCTCGCTGCTGCAGCTGGGAGCGGTGGCGCTCGTCGCCGCGGCGGGCGGCTCCCTCCCCGCGCTCGCCCTGGCCTGGGGCGCCCCGTGGGCGCTCTCGGCCGTGCTGGCCGGGGCGTGGCTGGTCAGGCTCCAGCGCGCCGCCACCGCCGGCGCGCCGCGGGCGGCGCGGGACCCCGGCGTGCGGCGGGAGTTCTGGGCCTTCACGGCCCCGCGGGCGGTGACCGGCATCGTCCAGCTGGTGCTGCAGCGCCTGGACATCGTCCTGCTCGCGGTGCTCGCCGGACCGGTCCAGGCGGCGGTGTACACCGCCGCCACGAGGTTCCTGGTGATCGGCCAGTTCGTCAACCAGGCGCTGGCCGCGGTGGTCGAGCCTCGGGTGGGAGCGCTGTTCGCGGTCGCCGACCGGTCGGCCGCACGCACGGTCTACCGGACGGCGACCGGCTGGCTGGTGCTGCTCGTCTGGCCGTTCTACCTCGTCGTGGCCGCCGCCGCGGACCCGCTGCTCGGGCTGTTCGGCGCCGGGTACGACGCCGGTGTCACGGTCGTCCTCGTGCTGAGCGCGACCATGATGGTCGCCTCCGCGATCGGCATGGTCGACGTCGTCCTGATCATGGCCGGCCGGACCCGGTGGAACCTGGGCAACGCGCTCGCCGCGCTCGCCGTCAACGTCGTCGTGGACGTCGCCCTGATCCCGTCCCTCGGGCTGCTCGGCGCCGCCGTCGGCTGGTCCGCCGCCATCCTCGTCAAGAACCTGCTCGCCCTCGCCCAGGTCTGGCGGGCGCTCGGCATGAACCCGTTCGGCGCCGGGACCGGCATCGCGATGGGCGCGTCGCTGGTGTGCTTCGGGCTGGTGCCGCTGGTGGGGCGCGCCCTGCCGGTCGACGGCGCGGCGCCGACGTCGGCGGCGCTGCTGGTGGGCGGCCTGCTGTACGTCGCAGCGTGCCGGCGCTGGCGGCACCCGCTGGCGCTGGACGCGCTCCGTTCCGCACGACGGGGCGCGGCCGGGGCCGCCTGATCCCGGCGGCCCGGGCCGGCACCTCCGTGCGGCCGGGTCGGGCGCCTCCCGAGCTCAGACCGCGGGCGAGGGGTCGTCGGGGGTGGCGAAGAGCTCCCGCCGCGGTAGCGGCAGGACCAGCCCGTCGATCCGGCGGGCCGTCGCCGCACGAGCGGGCGCGGTGCCGCGGCCGCCGCCGGCGCCGCACAACCAGGCATGGGCGTCGACACCCGGGACGTCGCGCACCGCGCGGCGCCACCTCGCGCTGCAGGTGAGCGCGCGCACGGCCCCGACGGTGTACCGGCGCCACAGCCGCCGCGGTTCCCGCGCCAGCCGGACGAGCCAGTTCAGCCGCAGCGGATAGGCCCAGGCGGGGTAGTAGCCCGGCTGCAGCACCTGGTCGAGGAATCCGCCGCACGTCATCGCATAACCGCCGGCCATCGCGTCGGCCGCCTCGAGGAGGACCTGCTCCTGCAGGCCGGCCCCGAGCCCGATCAGGACCATCTCCGGCTCCACGGACCGCACCAGCCGCGCCAGCTCCGCCCCGCGCAGGAGACCGTCGAAGCCGTCCACGTGGACGACGCGCACCGGTCGCCCGGCGAGGCCGCTGAGGGCGGCCGACAGCCCCCCGGCCCGATCACCGTGCCCGCCGATGGCGAGCACGGTGCGAATGGTCCCGTCACGCTGCAGGACGCGCGGTACGACGAGGTCGGCACTGGTGCGGGTGGGATGACGCAGCAGCCATTTGAGGAATTGCCCGTCGATTCCGCAGACATCCATCCGGGCGAGTGCGGAGGCGGCGTCGGAGAGCACGATGCGGATCGTGTGGTGGTTCAGCCACGTCGCGCGCACGCAACGGCCGGTGGCGACCCGTTCGTCCTTCATGGCGACCAGGGCGTCGACCAGCAGGTCCGGTGCACGATCGACGTCCGGCGCGAGCAGCAACATGACGAACCCCTTGCTCCGAAATGGCCGCCGACAATGACTGGAATGGCGTCCGGGCAATTCCGGGCTTGCGACCGGCATTCATTGAATGGGTCGCGGGGATCCAATGCGAGCGAATGGGTGGTCAGTCGCCCCCATGGGGTGAGGCGGCCGGGGGCGCCTCACCCGCCGCGCTCAGCCGCGGGTGGCCGGCTCCGTGGGCGCGAGGCCGGCGACGACCGGCGCACCCGCCGGCGGGTCGGCGCGGCCGGTCCGGCGGAGCAGCACCGCGAACCACAGCTGGACGAGGAGGAGGCAGACGAACGCCTCGGTGATGCGCACGCCGTAGCGGACCGCCTCGCCCGCGACGCCCGGCAGTCCGACCTGCTGCAGGACGGTCAGGAGGACCGGGGTCACCACCAGGGCGCCGTACCACGCGGCGCGCCGGACGGCCGAGGTCCGCCCCGCCGGGTCGAGGATGCCGCGATCGACGACATCGAAGGCCACCGGGGCCAGGACCAGCACCCCGAGCGCCTCCGCCAGATCGGTCACGACGCCCGTGCGGTTGAACGCCACGACGAGCACCAGGACCCCGGCCGAGAGCCACCCCGCGAGCCGGGCCGGCAACGGCCGCCGCAGCTGCAGGTAGGGCACCAGCAGCGCCGCGGCGAGGAAGGTCTCGTTGAGCGTGCGGACCCGGCTCGGCAGGTCGCCGGCCAGCAGAGCCAGGCCGATCGCCACGCCGACGACGGCCGCGAGCGCGGTCAGGGGCCACTGCTGCCGGTGCCGGGCGAGTCGCGGCCGGGCGTACTGCACCCACAGCAGGAGGAGGAGCGCCAGGAGCACCCCCTCGCTGTTCCGAGCGACGCGGGAGGCGACGACGTCGGGCAGCACGGCCGGCAGCAGCTCCAGGAGGACACCGAGGAGCAGCACACCGAGGAGGACGCAGAAGACAGCCGTGAGCCGCCGGGCGGAGGATGGCACGCAGGCAGGCTGGCACCGGGGTGCGCCCCGACCAACCTCGCTCACCCCTCCGGGGTGGGCCACCCTCCACCGCACGCATCACCCCCATGGGGGTGACGCTGGGTAACGGGCCACGACTCCGGCTGGCATCCTCGCAGCGTGTCCACCAGCCGCGCACCCGCCCCCGGCACGCCCGCCTCGTCGACCCCTCCGGCAGCCACCCGGGTCCTCTTCCTGGGCGGCCTGGGGCGCAGCGGCACCACGGTGCTGGAGCGCGTCCTGGGCGAGCTGCCGGAGACCGCCCCCGCTGGTGAGCTGGTGCACCTGTGGCAGCGCGGCGTGCTCGACGACGAGATGTGTGGGTGCGGTGAGGCGTTCGGCCGGTGCCCCTTCTGGACCGCCGTCGGCGCGCGGGCGTTCGGCGGGTGGGACGAGGGCACCGCCAGGCGCATGCGGCACCTCCAGTCCCGGGTGGACCGCACCCGGCACGTGCCCCTCTGGGCGCTCGGCCGCCTTCCCCGCCGGCGCCGCGCCGAACTCGCCGAGTACGTCGGCACCTTCGCGCGGCTCTACCGGGCGATCGCCGACGTCTCGGGGCGCCCGGTGGTCATCGACTCGAGCAAGCACTCGTCGCTCGCGTTCTGCCTGCGCCACTCCCCCGGGGTCGACCTCCGGGTGGTGCACGTGGTCCGCGACAGCCGGGGGGTGGCCTACTCCTGGACCAAGGAGGTCCAGCGCCCGGAGGCGACCACGACCGGGGACCTCATGGCCCGCTACTCGCCCGCGCGCTCCTCGGCGCTCTGGCTGGGGCACAACCTGCTCTTCGCGCTGCTGCGCCGGCTCGGCACGGCCACCCTGGTGCTGCGGTACGAGGACTTCGTCGCACACCCGCGGGAGCGGGTCGCCGAGATCGCCGACTTCGCCGGCCTCTCGGTGGACGGTTCCGCGACCCCCTTCTCGGACGACAGGACGGTGCAGCTCACGCCGTCGCACACCGTGGCGGGCAACCCGGTCCGCTTCCGCAACGGGCCCCTGACGCTGCGGCGCGACGACGCCTGGCGGGCACGGCTCCCCTGGCGCGGACGCCTCGCGGTCACCCTCCTGACGCTGCCGCTGCTGGCTCACCACCGGTACCTGCGGCGGTCGGCCCGGTGACGGGCGTGGCCGACGGCACCGTCGGCGCCCGGCCCACCGTGGGCGTCGTCGTCCCGACGCACGACCGGCCGGCGATGCTCCGGGAGACCCTCCGGTCGATCCTCGACCAGGACGCACCCGTCGGGCTGGACGTGGTCGTGGTCTTCGACCGCAGCACTCCGGACCGCTCCCTGGAAGAGCTCGGCCGGGACGGCCGCCGGGTCCGCGTGATCGCCAACGAGCGCACACCCGGGCTGGCCGGCAACCGCAACACCGGGATCCTCGCCCTGGACAGCGAGTGGGTCGCCTTCTGCGACGACGACGACCTGTGGGCACCGGGCAAGCTGCGGGCCCAGCTCGAGCGCGTCGCGGAGCACCCCGGGGTGGACGTGGTCACGACCGCCATCCGGGTGTCCTACGAGGGCACCGAGGTCGACCGGCTGGCGCACCGGGAGGAGATCCGGCACGCCGACCTCCTGCGCAGCCGGATGGCGATGCTGCACAGCTCGACCCTGCTGCTGCGCCGCTCGGCCCTCCTGGGCCGGCTGGGGCTGGTCGACGAGCAGATCCCGGGCAGCCAGAACGAGGACTGGGACCTGCTGCTGCGCGCCTCCGCGGCCCAGCCACTGCAGCACGTCGACCAGCCGCTCGTGACCGTCCGGTGGGGCCGGTCCTCGCACTTCTCCCGCAGGTTCACGACGCTGGTCCGGTCGCTCGAGTACATGCTGCGGCGTCACCCGGGGATCACCGAGGACGATGCCGGTGCGGCCCGCGTCTACGGGCAGCTGGCATTCGGCACGGCTGCCCTGGGCGAGCGCCGGGCCGCACTGCGGTGGGCGTTCCGGGCGCTGCGTCGTCGGTGGCGGGAACCCCGCGCGGTGCTCGCCCTGGCGGTGGCGGGACGGCTGGTCTCGGCGGAGCGCGTGCTGTCGGTCCTGAACCGGCGAGGTCGCGGGGTCTGAGCCCCCCGGTCGGGGGACCGCGCCCGGCTCAGTAGGCGCCGGAGCGGCTCAGCACGGCGCGCACGGTCTTGGCCAGGATGAGCACGTCGGTCGCCAGCGACCAGTTCTCGACATAGCGCAGGTCCAGCCGCACGGACTCCTCCCACGACAGGTCGCTCCGCCCGGAGATCTGCCACAACCCCGTCAGCCCTGGCTTCACCAGCAGGCGGCGGCTGACCGAGGTGTCGTAGCGGGCGACCTCGGCGGGCAGCGGCGGTCGCGGGCCGACCAGCGACATGGAGCCGCCGAGCACGTTGAGCAGCTGGGGCAGCTCGTCGAGGGACAACCGGCGGAGCAGCCGCCCGACCGGCGTCACGCGGGGGTCGGCACGGAGCTTGAAGAGCGGGCCGTCGGAGATGTTCTCCGCGCGCAGCCGCTCCAGCTGCTGGTCGGCGTCGACCACCATGCTGCGGAACTTCAGCATCGTGAAGGTGCGCCCGGCGAGGCCCACCCGCTCCTGCCGGTAGAGGACCGGGCCGGGGCTGGTGCACCGGACGGCGAGGCCGATGACCAGCAGCAGCGGGGAGAGGACGAGCAGCGCCAGCGCCGCGACCGCCCGGTCCATGCCGCCCTTCACCACGCGCCGCCAGCCCTCGAAGCAGGGCTCCTCCACCGCCAGCAGCGGCAGCCCCTCGAAGGGGCGGATGCGCAGCCGGGGTCCGGCCACCTCGATCAGGCCGGGGGCCACCAGCAGCTCGATGCCGCTGCCCTCGAGCTGCCACGACAGCCGGCGCAGGTACTGCGCCGCCGTCTCGCTGGCCGAGGTGACGGCGATGGTGTCGGCGTCCCAGGTGTCGGCGAGGAGGAGCACGTCGTCGAGCCCGCCGACGGGCACGCCGGCGCGCTCGGCGACCCGCAGCCGGTCGTCCGGGGTCACGGCGGCGGCGACCACCTCCAGCCCGCCGAAGCGCTCGCGCTGCAGCCGGGTGACCAGCTCCAGCACCGCCCCGCCGCGGCCCACGACGACGACCTTCTTCGTGCACCGCCCCTGGGCCCGCAAGCCGCGCAGCCGGGTGCGCGCGGCGTACCGGCCGAGCAGCGTGGCGAGGCCGAGGGCCGGGATGGCCACGACGACGAGCGCGCGGCTGAGCTCGAGCGCGGCGGCGTAGGACAGGAAGCTGGTGATGCCCAGGAGGAGCAGCGCGGCACGGCCGACGCGGCGGTACTCGTCGCTGCCGGTGCCGTACACCCGCTCGGAGTAGGCGCCGGTGGACCCCAGCAGGACCGGCCAGGCCACCACGAGGGCGAGGGCGCCCCAGAAGAGGGGGGTGTCCGGGCCGGCCGGGACGTCCCGCCCGACCACCACGGTGCCGCCCGCGGCAGCGGCCAGCACGGTCTCCACCGCGACCAGCGTGCGGGTGTAGGACCCCACCCAGGCCGGTGCGGCGCGCCGGGCCATCGCCCGGGCGCGCGGCGCGGAGGCGGCGGCGGATCCGCCGGCGGCCCCCGGCTGGATCACCGCGCCCGAGCTCGCCTGGTGGCGATCCAGCAGCATGCGTCCCCCGAACGTTACGCACCGTAGCCGGCCCGGTGTCGCAAGCCCGGGCGACGGCGACCCCGGGCAGTGGCTCCCCCGGGCGGCACGGTGCTGATCACCGCCACACTCACAGCGCCCCGACCGAGGCGTCAACACGCAGCGTCACGCTTCACCCGATAGGGCCGTGCGGCGGCGCCGTCAGGTGCGGGGGTGCACCTGGTTCTGCGCGGCCTCCAGGCCGGAGGTGAGGAGGAGCTCGGTGGCGTCGGCGGCCTCGACCAGCAACAGGTCGAGCTCCTTGCGCTCGGTCGCCGAGAAGTCCTTGAGCACGTAATCGGCGGGGTCCTGCCGGCCCGGCGGGCGGCCGATGCCGACCCGCACCCGCAGGTAGTCCTTGGTCCCGGTCGAGCGGGTGACCGAGCGGAGCCCGTTGTGGCCGCCCTCCCCACCGCCGCGCTTGAGCCGCACGACGCCGAAGTCGATGTCCAGCTCGTCGTGGATCACGACCAGCTGCTCGGGCGGCAGCTTGTGGTAGTCCAGCAGGCCCCGCACCGGGCCGCCCGACTCGTTCATGTAGGTCGACGGCACGGCGAGCACGACCCGCCGCCCCGCCAGTCGGCCCTCCCCGGAGAGCGCGCGGGCGCGCGCGCCCTTGCCCGCCGCGAGCCGGATGCCGGCCCGGCGGGCCAGCTCCTCGAGGACCATCGCGCCGACGTTGTGCCGGTTGCCGGCGTAGGTCGGACCGGGGTTGCCCAGGCCGACGACCAGGTACGGGCCCTCGGGAGGCGGGGACGCCGCAGGGGCGCCGGCGGTGCCGGCGCCCCTGCGGTCCGTGCTCTCGGTCAGCGGATGCCTCAGTCGTTCTTGCTGTTCTCGGCGGCGTCCATCGACTCGCCGCTGCCCTGGTCGAGGGGCTCGGGGACGACGTCGCCCTCGCCGGCGCCCTCGGCCGCCTCGTCGGACTCCTCGCGCTCGATGCCGGCCTCGGCCTCGGCCTCGGCGAGCTCGGCCTCCAGGGCCTCGGCCGTGGGCGCGCCCAGGAAGCCGATGACGAGGGCCTCGGGGTCGGTGATCAGCGTGGAGCCCGCCGGCAGCGCGAGGTCACCGGCGGTGATGTTCTGCCCGGCGTCGCGGCCGGTGACGTCGACCTCGATGCTGTCGGGCAGCCTCGTGGCGTCGGCCTCGATCTGGACGGTGTTCAGCTGGTGGTTCGGGATGGCGTCCGGCGCCGGGGTGCCGACGACGACGATCGGCACGTCGACGGTGGTCTTCTCACCGCGGCGGACCAGCAGCAGGTCGACGTGCTCGTGCACGCGGGTCAGCGGGTCGCGCTGCACGGCCTTGGTCAGCGCCAGCTGCTCCTTGCCCTCCAGCACGATGGTCAGCAGGACGTTGCCGCCGCCGTTGCGCAGCGCCGCGGCGAACTCGCGCGCCGGCAGCGAGAGGTGGACGACGTCCTGGCCGTGCCCGTAGAGGACGGCGGGGACGCGGCCGGCGCGCCGGGTGCGGCGGGCGCTGCCCTTGCCGAACTCGGTGCGGGTCTCGGCCTCGAGACGGAAGTCAGCCACGGTGGTGTGCTCCTCGGGTGGTGGATCGGTCTGCGGTCCGGCGACCGGGCGCAGCACACCCCACGGGGCACACGCACGTCGATCACGGAGTACGGGTGGACCGTCTCCCTCGCCGGGCAACGGGAGACACGGTACCCCAGCGCGGTGGCGTGGCGGCGCCTGCCCCGGAGGGATGAGGGCAGGTGCCGCCGTGGCGACCGAGCGCCCAGTATCGGGAGACCGCCGGTGAACGGAGGAGACATGCACTCAGAATCCGACCACGCCCTCGCACACGCCCTGGCCACCTCGGCCGGCGAGGTGCTCCTCCGCGTCCGGGCCGGCTCCCACCCCGGCACGGAGGCGCTCAAGGACGCCGGCGACGCCGCCGCCCACGCGCACCTGGTGACCCGGCTGGGGGCGACGCGCCCGAGGGATGCGGTGCTCTCCGAGGAGGGCGCGGACGACCCCGCGCGGGCGGGCGCCGAGCGGGTCTGGATCGTCGACCCGCTGGACGGCACCCGGGAGTTCGCCGAGCTGGACCGCGCCGACTGGGCGGTGCACGTGGCGCTCTGGGAGCGCGGCGAGCTGGTGGCCGGCGCGGTCGCCCTGCCGGCCGAGGGCGTCACGCTCGGCACGGTCGCGCCCGCGACGCTGCCGGCGCGCGCCGAGGGGCCGGTGCGACTGGCCGTCAGCCGCAGCCGCCCGCCGGCGCTCGTGCAGGAGCTGGCGGCCGCGCTCGGGGCCGAGCTGGTGCCCATGGGCTCGGCCGGGGTCAAGGCGATGGCGGTGGTGCGCGGTCGGGCCGACGCCTACGTGCACGGCGGCGGCCAGTACGAGTGGGACTCCGCGGCGCCGGTCGCCGTCGCCCGCGCCGCCGGTGCGCACACGAGCCGGCTCGACGGCTCGCCGCTGGCCTACAACCAGGCCGACCCCTACCTGCCGGACCTGGTGGTCTGCCGCCCGGAGCTGACCGAGCGGCTGCTCGGCGCCCTGGCGGACCTGGGCCCGGCCCGCACCGCCGAGGGGGAGCGGGCATGACCACGCGCTACGAGCTGGGTCACCTCGACGCGCTCGAGGCCGAGGCGGTGCACGTCCTCCGGGAGGTCGCCGCCGAGTTCGAGCGCCCCGTGCTGCTGTTCTCCGGCGGCAAGGACTCGATCGTCATGCTGCACCTGGCCGAGAAGGCGTTCTGGCCGGCCCGCATCCCCTTCCCGGTGATGCACGTCGACACCGGGCACAACTTCCCCGAGGTCATCGAGCACCGCGACCGCCGGGTCGCCGAGGCCGGCGTCCACCTCGTCGTCGCCTCGGTGCAGGAGTCGATCGACGCCGGTCGGGTGCGGGAGCAGAGGGGCCCCCGGGCCAGCCGCAACCCGCTGCAGACGGTGACCCTGCTCCACGCGATCGAGCGACACGGATTCGACGCCGCCTTCGGCGGCGCCCGCCGCGACGAGGAGAAGGCCCGCGCCAAGGAGAGGGTGTTCTCCTTCCGCGACGAGTTCGGGCAGTGGGACCCGAAGAACCAGCGGCCGGAGCTGTGGTCGCTCTACAACGGCCGCCACCACCGCGGTGAGCACATCCGGGTGTTCCCGCTGTCGAACTGGACCGAGCTCGACATCTGGCAGTACATCGGCAGGGAGGGCATCGAGCTCCCGTCGATCTACTTCGCCCACCGCCGCGAGCTGTTCCTCCGCGACGGCATGCTGCTGTGGCCGAACGAGCACGTGACCCCGGCGGAGGGCGAGGACGTCTTCGAGGCGACGGTGCGCTACCGCACCGTCGGGGACGTCACCTGCACCGGCGCCGTGGCGTCCGCGGCGCGCACCGTCGAGGACATCGTCGAGGAGGTGGCCGCCACCCGGGTCACCGAGCGGGGGGCGACGCGCGCCGACGACCGGGCCAGCGAGGCCGCGATGGAAGACCGCAAGCGCGAGGGGTACTTCTGATGGAGATGCTGCGGGTCGCCACGGCCGGCTCGGTGGACGACGGCAAGTCGACGCTCATCGGTCGGCTGCTGTACGACACCAAGTCCATCTTCAGCGATCAGCTGGAGGCGGTGGAGCGCACCAGCGCCGCGCGCGGTGACGAGTACACCAACCTGGCGCTGCTCACCGACGGTCTGCGGGCCGAGCGGGAGCAGGGCATCACCATCGACGTGGCCTACCGCTACTTCGCGACTCCCAAGCGGAAGTTCGTCGTCGCCGACACCCCCGGGCACATCCAGTACACCCGCAACATGGTGACCGGTGCGTCGACGGCCAACGCGGCGCTGATCCTGGTCGACGCCCGCAAGGGCCTGCTCGAGCAGAGCCGCCGGCACGCGTTCCTGGCCAGCCTGCTGCGGGTGCCGCACCTGGTGCTGTGCGTCAACAAGATGGACCTCGTCGACTACGACCGTGGCGTCTTCGACGCGATCGCCGACGAGTTCCGCGCCTTCGCCGCGAAGCTCGACGTGGGCGACCTGACGGTCATCCCCGTGTCGGCGCTGGCCGGCGACAACGTCGTCACCCGGTCGGCGAACATGCCCTGGTACGAGGGCACCTCGCTGCTGCACCACCTGGAGGAGCTGCACATCGCCTCCGACCGGAACCTGATCGACGCCCGGTTCCCGGTGCAGTACGTCATCCGCCCGTTCTCCGCCGAGCACCCCGACTACCGGGGCTACGCCGGCCAGGTGGCCGGCGGCATCTTCAAGCCCGGTGACGACGTCGTCGTGCTGCCCTCGGGGCTGCCGTCGCGGATCGCCGCCATCGAGACCAGGGACGGACCCGTCGCCGAGGCCTTCCCGCCGATGTCGGTGACGATCCGGCTCGAGGACGAGATCGACGTCTCCCGCGGTGACATGATCTGCCGGCCCCACAACCAGCCCGCCGTCTCCCAGGACGTCGAGGCGATGGTCTGCTGGCTGCACGAGGAACCGATGCGGCCGGGCGGGAAGTACGCGGTCAAGCACACGACGCGGTCGGCCCGCGCTCTGGTGAAGGACCTGCGCTACCGGCTGGACGTCAACTCGCTGCACCGCGACGAGGGCGCCGCGACGCTGGCCCTCAACGAGATCGGCCGGCTGCGGCTGCGGGTCACCGCGCCGCTGTTCACCGACCCCTACCGGGTCAACCGGACGACGGGGAGCTTCATCCTCGTGGACGAGGGCAGCAACGCGACGGTCGGCGCGGGGATGGTGCTGTAACCCCTCCCGCGCGAGGAGCGCCTGCTGAGCGCTACGACCGTCGAGCGCCCTCCATCGCCGAGAGCACCAGGCGGGCGCATGCCTCGACGTCCGTGCCGCTGGTGTGGACGGTGACCTCCGCGTCGGTGGGCGCCTCGTAGGGATCGCTGATCCCGGTGAACGCCGGGATCTCGCCGCGGCGCGCCTTCGCGTACAGACCCTTGCGGTCCCGGGCCTCGCACTCGGCGAGCGGCGTGGCGACGTGCACCAGCACGAAGCTGCCCCGCCCTGCCTGCGCCTCCACCTCCCGCCGGACGTCGGCGCGCACCGCCGCGTACGGGGCGATCGGCGCGCAGACGGCGATCCCGCCGTGCTTGGCGATCTGCGCGGCCACCCAGCCGATCCGCCGGACGTTGGTGTCCCGGTCCTGCTGCGAGAAGCCGAGCCCCGCCGACAGGTGGTGGCGCACCTCGTCGCCGTCCAACAGGGTGACCGCCGAACCGGACTCGAGCAGCAGCTCGACCACGCGCCCGGCGATCGTCGACTTCCCCGCACCCGACAGCCCCGTGAAGAACAGCACCGTGCCACCCGTCCGGGCGGGCTCGGGGTCGGCCCGCTCCCCGAGCAGCGTCGCGCCGTACCGGGCGGCCAGCTCGCCCCAGGGCAGCTCCGGGTGGGCGGCGGTGACCGGTACCAGCACCAGCTCGACCTCGCGGCCGGTCGCGCGCACGCCCGCCCAGGCGGCGGCGCCGGTGGAGACCGAGGCGGAGTCCGCCGGCGCACCGGCCACCGGCAGCAGCGCGAGGACGCGGTCGGGCAGCTCCGCGGGGTCGGCCGGGGGCCGGCCGACCCAGGCGGCCGGCGCCACCCAGCCGAGGTCGGTCAGCCGCCGGGCCACCGCCGCGGGCGAGCGCCAGCGCGGGATCTCCGCCACCGCCAGCCCGTCGCCCTCGCGGACGGCGACCGGCACGCCCTGGGCGTCCTCGAAGGCGTCCCCGGGCGGCAGGTCGGGCACCGCGGCGCCCAGGCCGAAGTGGTAGCGGGCCACGGCGGCCACCTGGGCGTCGGTGAGTCGGGCGCGAGCGGGCACGCCGGCCATCCTCCCAGGGGACCGGCCGGGGACCACCCGGCCGCTCCCCCGGCGGGATGAGCTCAGCTGGCGCCGTCGAAGAGGCTGGTGACCGAGCCGTCCTCGAAGACCTCCTTGATGGCCCGCGCGAGCAGCGGGGCGATCGAGAGGACGGTGAGCTTGTCGAACTGGCGGGCCGGCTCGATGGGCAGCGTGTTGGTCACGATGACCTCGCTGATCTTGCTGTTGGACAGCCGCTCGACGGCGGCTCCGGACAGCACGCCGTGCGTGGCCGTGACGATGACGTCCGCCGCCCCGGCGTCGAAGAGGGTCTCGGCGGCCTTCACGATCGTGCCACCGGTGTCGATCATGTCGTCGACCAGGATGCAGACCCGGCCCTCCACCTCGCCGACGACGCGGTTGGCGACGACCTCGTTGGCCACCATCGGGTCGCGGGTCTTGTGGATGAAGGCCAGCGGGGTGCCGCCGAGCTTGTCGCTCCACCGCTCGGAGACGCGGACCCGGCCGGAGTCGGGCGAGACGACGGTGATGTCGCGGTCGCCCCAGCGCTGGCAGACGTGCTTGACCAGCAGGTCGAGGGCGAAGAGGTGGTCGACCGGGCCGTCGAAGAAGCCCTGGATCTGGGCGGTGTGCAGGTCGACGGTCATCAGCCGGTCGGCGCCCGCGGTCTTGAACATGTCGGCGACCAGGCGGGCCGAGATCGGCTCGCGGCCGCGGTGCTTCTTGTCCTGCCGGGCGTAGGGGAAGAAGGGCGCGACGACGGTGATCCGCTTGGCCGAGGCGCGCTTGAGCGCGTCGACCATGATCAGCTGCTCCATGAGCCAGGTGTTGATCGGCGCGGTGTGGCTCTGCACCACGAAGGCGTCGCAGCCGCGCACCGACTCCTCGAACCGCACGAACAGCTCGCCGTTGGCGAACTCGTAGGCGGCGGTGGGCGTCGGGGTGACCCCGAGGTGACCGGCGATCTCGTCGGCCAGCGCGGGGTAGGCCCGGCCGGAGAAGAGCATCATGCTCTTGTTCGTCGTCTGCCGGATCGCACTCATCGGCTCGCTGTCCCTAGCTGTCGTGGGCCGCACGGGAGGACTCGGACGGGTCCGTCCCGGGTGCCTCGGTCCGGCCCTCGGCCGCTGCCGCGGCCTCCGCAGCGGGCGTTCCGGACCGTCGGCGACGCACCCAGCCTGCCACATTCCGCTGGGGTGCCCGAGCGACGGCCATCGCCCCCGGGGGGACGTCGGAGGTGATGACCGACCCCGCGGCGGTGTAGGCGCCGTCCCCCACCGTGACCGGCGCCACGAACATGTTGTCGGCACCGGTGCGCGCGTGCTCCCCGATGGTGGTGCGGTGCTTGGCCACGCCGTCGTAGTTCACGAAGACCGTGGCCGCCCCGATGTTGGTGCCGCGGCCGATCGTCGCGTCGCCCACGTAGGAGAGGTGCGGGATCTTCGCCCCCTCCCCCACCTGCGCGTTCTTGGTCTCGACGAACGTGCCGACCTTCGCCCCGGCGCCGAGGTCGGTGCCCAGGCGCAGGTAGGCGAACGGACCCACCGAGACCCGCGCGCCGATCCGCGCCCCGACCGCGTGCGCCCGCACCACGGTGGCGCCCTCGCCGACCTCGGTGTCCTCCAGGGTGGTGTCCGGGCCGACGTGGGCAGCATCACCCACGGAGGTCACCCCGCGGAGGTGGGTGCCGGGCTCCAGGACCGCGTCCCGGCCGACGGTCGCGGTGACGTCGACCCACGTGGTGAGCGGGTCGACGACGGTGACGCCGCTGCGCATGAGCTCCTCGAGCAGGCGGTCGTTGAGGGTGCGGCGGCGGGCGGCGAGCTCCACGCGGTCGTTGCAGCCGAGGACGTCGTCGGGGTCCTCGGCCAGGACGGCGGCCGTGGGGGCCCCGCCGGCGACGAGCGGCGCGAGCGCGTCGGTGAGGTACTGCTCGCCCTGCGCGTTCGACGTCCCGAGGCCGGCCAGGACCCGCCGCAGCGTGGCGGCGTCCGCGACGTAGACGCCGGCGTTGACCTCCCGGATGGCGCGCTGCTCGTCGGTCGCGTCGCGCTCCTCGACGATGGCCTGCGGGGTCCCGCGGTCGTCGCGGACGATCCGGCCCAGACCGGTCGGGTCCTCGACCTCGGCGGTGAGGACGGTGAAGACGCTCCCGGCGGCGTCGTGGGCCGCCACCAGCCCGGTGAGCGTCCGGCCGGTCAGCAGGGGCGAGTCCCCGTTGACGACGAGGACGGAGCCCTCGAGGTCCGGGACGGCGGCCAGCGCCACACCTGCCGCGTGGCCCGAGCCGAGCTGCTCCTCCTGCACGACCGCCCGGGCGTCGGGCGCGATCTCCGCGAGGTGGGCCTCCACCTCCTCCCGGCCCGAGCCGACGACGACCACCGTCCGGCCCGCCGAGAGCGGCGCGGCCGCGGCGAGCACGTGCCCGAGCATGCTGCGGCCGCCGAGCGGGTGCAGCACCTTGGGGGTGGACGAGCGCATCCGGGTGCCCTGCCCGGCGGCCAGGACCACGACGGCGGCCACCGTCGGCGCATCGGGGGCGGGAACCGGCTGCGGGTGGGTCACGGAACTCCTCGGGAGGCGTCGGCGGGTTGCGCTGGGGGACTCGGACTCGAACCGAGACTTCCCGGCTCCAAAGGCCGGCGGGCTGCCGATTACCCCATCCCCCATCCCCGGGCCGGTGCGGGCCCGGGAGGCGCCGGCGGAGGGCGCCCGACGGCGAGCCTAGGGCCCCGCCGGTGCCGGGAGCACGCGCGCGGGGCCGCGGTCGCCCCGCGGTCCGGTCGCCGGGTCCCCCACGGTGGCGTACGTTACGGCCACGTAGCCGGGCCGCGCGCACCGGCCAACACCCCCCTCGGTCGCCTCGGAGGCCCCTTGTCCGCTCCTGCCCGCACCCGGCCCATGGCTCCCCCGCGCCCCGCGGACCCGCACGCCGGGCTCCCGGAGAACGCGATCGGGCGGCGCAAGAGCGTCCTGGAGATCGTCACCCTCTACGTCTTCGTGGTGGTGCCCTTCCTCGCTCTGGCCGCGGTCGTGCCGGCGGTGTGGGGCTGGGGGCTCTCCTGGCTGGATGTGGGGCTGGCGGTCGGCTTCTACTTCTTCACCCTGCTGGGTGTGACGGTGGGCTACCACCGCTACTTCACCCACGGCTCCTTCAAGGCGAAGCGGCCGCTGCGGCTGGGGCTGGCCGTCGCCGGCTCCATGGCGATCCAGGGGCCGGTCATCCAGTGGGTGGCCGACCACCGGCGCCACCACGCGTTCTCCGACCGCGAGGGCGACCCGCACTCGCCGTGGCGCTACGGCACGGGCGCCGGCGCGCTGCTGAAGGGCATGTTCCACGCCCACCTGGGCTGGCTGTTCGAGCGGCGCAAGACGAACGCCGAGCGCTACGCGCCCGACCTGCTCAAGGACTCCGCCCTGGTCACCACCGGTCGGCTGTTCGTGGTGTGGGCCGCTGTCAGCGTGTTCCTGCCCGCGCTCATCGGCGGCCTGGTCACCGGCACCTGGGCCGGCGCGTGGACCGCCTTCTTCTGGGCGGGACTGGTGCGCATCGCGCTGCTGCACCACGTGACCTGGTCGATCAACTCGGTCTGCCACGTGGTGGGCGACCGCCCGTTCGTCTCCCCCGGCCGTGACCGGGCGACCAACTTCTGGCCGCTGGCGGTCCTCAGCGCCGGCGAGTCGTGGCACAACCTGCACCACGCCGACCCGACCTGCGCCCGGCACGGCGTGCTGCGCGGGCAGATCGACATCAGCGCCCGGGTGATCTGGGCGTTCGAGAAGCTCGGCTGGGCCTGGAACGTCAAGTGGCCCGACCCGGTGCGGCTCGCCGCCAAGCGCCGCGTGCCGGCGACCACCGCCGCCTGACCACCGCTGCCTGAGCGCCCCGCCCGGTCCCGGCCGGTCAGCCGACGGGCCGGGCCCCCGGGACGGGGCCGCTGACGGCCCGGACGGTGCGGAAGACCCCGACGCCGCCCAGCTCGGCGGCGAGGCGGACGGCGGACCGCTCGTCGTCCGCCAGCGCGGCCACCGTGGGCCCCGAGCCGCTGACCAGCGCGGCGCGGGCGCCGGCGTCCTCGGCGGCGCGCAGCGCCCGGCTCAGCTCCGGCCGGAGGGCCAGGGCGGCCGGCTGCAGGTCGTTGGCCAGCGCCCCGGCGAGCTCGTCGACCGAGCCCGAGCGCAGCGCGGCGAGCACGGGCCCGGCCTGCGTCGGCTCGGTCACGTCCGGCGCCCGGCCGTCGGCGCGCATGCGGTCGAGCTCCCCGTAGACCGCCGGCGTCGAGAGCCCCTCCCCGGCGATGCCGAGCACCCAGTGCCACCGCCCGGCGGCGAGCACCGGGGAGACCTGCTCCCCCCGGCCGGTGCCGAGAGCCACCCCGCCGACGAGGCCGAACGGCACGTCGCTGCCGAGCCGGGCGGCGAGCCCGAGGAGCTCCTCCCGGCCGGCCCGGGTCCCCCAGAGGGCGTCCAGCGCGACCAGCGTCGCCGCGGCGTCGGCGCTCCCCCCGGCCAGCCCGGCGGCGACCGGGATGCCCTTGACCACCTCCAGGTCGGCGTCGGCGCGGACCCCCGCGTGCGCGGCGAGCAGCTCCGCCGCCCGCCAGACGAGGTTGGTGCGGTCGGCGGGCACCAGCCCGGGGCCGTCGGCGCCCTCGCCGCTCAGCCGCAGCGAGAGCCCCTCACCCGGCCGTGCCGTGACCGTGTCGTGCAGCGACACCGCGAGGTAGACGGTGTGCAGCGCGTGGAAACCGTCCTTGCGCAGCGGGCCGACGCCGAGGTGCACGTTGACCTTCGCCGGCGCCCGGACGACCACGGCGCTCACGGCTGCACCGCCTCGGTGGCGGCCAGGCGGGCGAAGTCGGTGACGGAGAGCTGCTCGCCGCGGGCGGTGGGCTCGAGGCCGGCCGCCCGCAGGCGCTGCTCGGCCGCGGCCGGGCTCCCCGCCCAGCGCGCCAGCGCCGCGCGCAGGCCCTTGCGGCGCATGCCGAAGGCCGCGTCGACGGCGGCGAAGGTCGCCACCCGGTCCCCCGGCGGCGGCGGACGGCGGACGAGGGCGACCAGGCCGGAGTCGACGTTCGGCTCGGGCCAGAAGACCCGCCGCCCCACGTTGCCCG
This sequence comes from Blastococcus sp. SYSU DS0541, assembly GCF_054050875.1. Classification (NCBI taxonomy): domain Bacteria; kingdom Bacillati; phylum Actinomycetota; class Actinomycetes; order Geodermatophilales; family Geodermatophilaceae; genus Blastococcus; species Blastococcus sp. SYSU DS0541. Next base: position 151,516 of record NZ_JBJHAD010000003.1, read on the forward strand.
CCCGGCGCACCTCGCCGTACCAGGCGGCCTTGACCGACGGGACGCCGTAGGCCGGCGTCCCCGGCGCGGCGGCCAGCCGCTCGGCGACCTCGGCCTGCACGAGCACCAGCGCCCGGTCGAGCGTGGGTAGCAGCTCGAGGAGGTGCAGCAGCACCGGGACGGCGATGTTGTAGGGCAGGTTGGCCACCAGCGCGGTGGGCGGGCGGCCGGGCAGCTCGCGGATCCGGAGCGCGTCGTCGCGCACCACGGTGAGCCGGTCGGCGAGGTCGGGCCGGCGGGCGGCGACGGTGCCGGGCAGCAGCTCGGCCAGCCGCGGGTCGATCTCCACCGCCGTCACGTGCGCGGCGGAGGGCAGCAGCCCGAGGGTGAGCGAGCCCAGCCCGGGCCCCACCTCGAGCACGACGTCGTCGGGCCGCAGGTCGGCGGTGCGCACGATCCGCCGGATGGTGTTCGCGTCGTGGAGGAAGTTCTGGCCGAGCGTCTTGGTGGGACGCAGGTCGAGCTGCTGGGCCAGGTCGCGGATCGCGGCCGGCCCCAGCAGCCCGTCGGTCGGCTCCGGTGCGGTGGTCAGCGGATCAGCTGAACAGGCGGGGCCCGCAGTGCGGCCACTGGCCGGCGCCGGAGCGCTGGTACAGCAGCTGCGCGCGGTAGGTCTGCTCGTCGGCCGAGGCGGCGGCGGGGTCGCCGGTGCCGCCGACCGAGTTCCAGGTGGCCTGCGAGAACTGGTACATGCCCCGGTACTTGCCCGTCGAGCTCACCGCGTCCGGGCGACCGCCGGACTCGCACCCGGCGAGCGCGGCCCAGTTGAGGCCGTCCGCGGCCGGGCGGTTGGTCGGGCGGGTCTTGGTGCCGACCGCGACCTGCTCGTCGACCGGCTGGCGGGTGACGCTGCTCGACAGCGTCTCGCGGCTGGTCTCGGCACCGTCGACGACGGTCACCCGGTAGGTGGTCACCTGCTCCCCGTCGACGCCCGGGACGGTCACCGTCTCCTCGCCCTGGAAGGCCTCGGCGTCCTGGGTCTCCACGCGTCCGTGCGCCACCGGGGTGGTCTCGCTGATCTCGGAGACCTGCACCCGGTACACCTGCAGGCGCATCCGGTTCAGCAGCGCCTGGGACAGCCGCAGGCTGGTGCGGTCGGTCCCGCTGAGGGCGATGCCCTGCTCGGCGAGCAGGTCACCGGCCGTGGCGGCGGTGGTGGTGACCACCCGCTCCTGGCCGTCGGCGACGAGCACGACCTCCTTGGGCGTGGTGATGCTCAGCCGCATCCCCTCCAGCGGAAGGCGCTCGCTGCGGCTGGCGGAGACCACCAGGCCGTCGGTGCGGAAGCCGAGCTGGTCGAGCGCCTCCTGGACCGACAGGGCGGTCACGAGCACCTCGCGGGAGACGCCGTCCACCGTGAGCTCGATCGGCCGCGCCCGGTTGAGGACGACGGTGTCGCCGTCGGCCACCACCTGGTCGGCGGCGGGCAGCACGACGTCGTGCGCCGCGAGGGAGAGCCCCTCCTCCTCGAGCACCTCGGCCACGGTGCCGGCGTAGGTGCCGACGTCCCGGCTCTGCCCGTCCACGGTCAGCGTGACGGACTTCTGGGCGAGGAAGAAGGCCAGCGTCCCGCCTACCAGTCCGAGGAGGACGAGGGCGAAGAGGCTGAACTGCAGGGAGCGGCGCACGACACTTCCAGGGGTCACAGAACCCGGGCAGGAGAGCGTCGGGACCGCCGGAGCGGCCCGGTCGCGTCGGCGGCTCGAACGGCAGCCGCCGGGTTGCCCCGGTGCGGCGCCGCCCGGGTCGTCGCTCCACCCCGGCTGTCGGTCACGACACGATAACGAACACTCTGCGGATGGCTCTGGTGCACGAGGAGTGAAGCAGAGGGCACCTGCTCCGCTGTGTCGACTCGCCGACACGCCGAGTCATCGCCACGCCGCGACGGGACGCCGGCTGGGCCGCCCCTCCGGCCGGCGACGGGTGACCAACCCCACGGGGTGGAGACCCCCGTCCGGGGGAACGGCGGGGTGCTCAGCCGGCCAGCGCGGGCGCGCTCGAGGGCACGGGCCGCAGCCAGCTCCAGAGGAACACGGCCACCGCGACCCCCGCGGCCAGCGCGGAGAACCCTCCGGCGACGAAGGCGACCGGCAGCACGTCGAACCCCTCGCCGACCTCGTCGCCCAGGTCGAGCCCCACCCGCAGCAGGAGGGCGCCGAGCGGCAGCAGCGCGCTCACGCTCGCGGCGGCGACCACCAGGTGCGCCGTCCAGGTGCGCAGCGCCTCGTCGACCGGCACGTCGGCCCCGTCAGCCGGCATCGGCCGGAGCAGGGCCCGCAGCAGCGCGACCTCGGCCAGCAGCCAGGCCGCCGCCGGCACCGCCACCAGGGCCCAGGCCACCGGACCGCCGAGGTCACCCGTGGACCACGACCAGCCGGCGAGGAACAGCTCCGCGGCGACCACCACGCGCATCGTCCACAGCAGCCAGGCCGAGATCTGCTCCCCCTGGCGCGGGCGGCGCGGCGGCGCGCTCAGCTGCCAGCGCGGTCGCGGCCGGGTCGCCTCGGCGAGCAGGACGCCCGCCAGCGAGCCGACGACGAGGATCGGCACCCACAGGAAGACCGACGCCTCGGCGAGCACGACGACGCTCGCCACCACCCCGGCGATGCCCAGGAGCAGGCCCAGCCACCGCCAGCGGCGACCGTGCGCCGCCTGGCGCTGCAGCGTCGCCGTCCCCTCCCGGCTGGGGTCGGCCAGCTCGACGGCGCCACCGGCGACGGCGCGACGCCCGCTCGCCAGCGCCCATGCGCGAGCCAGCAGCACACCGGGCACCAGCACGGCGATGAACACCACGACGGCGATGAGACGACCCACGAGTGCCAGTGTCCCCCGGAATGCCGGGCGTGGGGCAGGCGCCGGTCACGCTCCGGTAACACCGGCGTCCCGGCGGCGGCGCTAGTGCCAGGTGCCGAAGACGCGTTCGGCGGTGGCGGTGAGCGCGTCGCAGAACTGCGCCAGGTCGGTCCCGGTCACCTCGGCGAGGGCGCGCACCGTGTGCGGCACCAGCCGCGAGGCGTTCGGCCGGCCCCGGAGCGGCACCGGGGTGAGGAACGGCGAGTCGGTCTCCACGAGCAGCTGCTCCAGCGGGGTCAGCGCCGCGGCCTCGCGCAGGTAGCCCGCGCTGCCGAACGTCACCGTGCCGGCGAAGGAGAGCACGAACCCGCGCTCGACGCAGGCCCGGGCGAACGCCGCGTCGCCGGAGAAGCAGTGCATGACGACGTGCTGGGGCGCCCCCTCGTCGTCGACCACCCGCAGCACCTCGTCGTGCGCGTCGCGGTCGTGGACGACCAGCGCCAGCCCGTGCCGCTTGGCGATGCGGATGTGCTCGCGGAAGGACGCCTCCTGCGCCGCCCAGCCCTCGGGGCCGGTGCGGTAGCGGTCCAGGCCGGTCTCCCCCACCGCCCGCACCCGCGGCAGCGCGGCGAGGCGGTCGATCTCGGCGAGGGCGTCGTCGTCGGCCTCCCCGGCACCGGCTTCGTTGGGGTGCACGGCGACCGCGGCGAGGACGTTCGGGTGCCGTGCGGCCAGCTCCGCCGACCACCGGGAGGAGGCGACGTCGACCCCGACCTGCACCAGACGCGGGACGCCCACCGCCACGGCGGCCGCGATCTCGGCGTCGACGTCGGCGTCCGTCGCCGTCGGCCCCCCCTCGGGACGGAAGCCGTCCAGGACGATGTCCAGGTGCGTGTGGCTGTCCACCGCCGGTGCCGGCAACGGCTCCGGGGACGGCGGCGGCTCGTCCCGCCGGTTCGCGCGGGACGCGGCGCTCCGGCTCACTCTCCTTCTTCCAGCCGCCGGAGCTCCTCCTCGACGACCGATTCGTCGAGCTTGGTGAAGATCGGCGTCGGCGGCGCCAGCGGCGTGCCCGGCGCGGCGAGCGGGGTGGACGCCCACACCGCCTGCCCCTGGTCGTAGGCCCCGGTGATGATCGGGTACGGCGAGCCGTCGTCGAGGTCGGTGACCTCCTGGATCTCCGGCGCCACCGACCACGTGCCCTCGCCCCCGAGCAGCTCGTGCACCTTCTGCGCCGAGTGCGGGAGGAACGGGGTGAGCAGGGCGTTGCAGTCCTTGATCGCCTGCAGCGCGGTGTGCAGGACGGTGTCCCGGCGGGCCGGGTCCTCCTTGAGCTTCCACGGTGCCTGGTCCGACAGGTACTTGTTCGCCTCGCCGACCACCCGCATCGCCTCGCCGATGGCGGCCTTCTGGCGGTTGCGCGACAGCAGGTCGCCGACCGTGCCGAAGGCTCCGGAGGTGGTGCCCAGCAGCGCCCGGTCGTCGTCGGTGAGCTCACCCGGCATCGGCACCGCACCGACGTTCTTCGCCGCCATCGAGACGCTGCGGTTGACCAGGTTGCCCCAGCCCGCGACGAGCTCCTCGTTGTTGCGCCGGCGGAACTGCTCCCAGGTGAAGTCGGTGTCCTGGTTCTCCGGGCCCGCGACGGCGATGAAGTAGCGCAGCGCGTCGGCGTCGTACCGGGCCAGGAAGTCGCGCACGTAGATGACGACCTGGCGGCTGCTCGAGAACTTGCGGCCCTCCATGGTGAGGAACTCGCTGGAGACGACCTCGGTGGGCAGGTTCAGCCGGCCGAGCGGCCCCGGCGTCCCGCCCTTGTCGCCCTCGCCGTTGTAGCCGAGCAGCTGGGCGGGCCAGATCTCGGAGTGGAAGACGATGTTGTCCTTGCCCATGAAGTAGTAGGCGTCGGAGTCCGGCGTCTGCCACCACTGCCGCCACGCGTCGGGGTCACCGGAGCGGCGGGCCCACTCGATGGACGCCGACAGGTACCCGACGACGGCGTCGAACCAGACGTAGATGCGCTTGTCGGGCCGGTCGCGCCAGCCGTCGAGGGGGACGGGCACGCCCCAGTCGATGTCGCGGGTGTAGCTGCGGGGCTTGAGGTCCTCGAGCAGGTTCACGCTGAAGTTGAGGACGTTGGGGCGCCAGCTCTTGCGGGTGCCCAGCCAGTCGCCCAGCGCCCGGGTGAACGCCGGCAGGTCGAGGAAGTAGTGCTCGCTCTCGACGAACTTCGGCGTCTCGCCGTTGATCTTGCTGACCGGGTTGATCAGGTCGATCGGGTCGAGCTGGTTGCCGCAGTTGTCGCACTGGTCGCCGCGGGCGCCGTCGTAGCCGCAGATCGGGCAGGTGCCCTCGATGTAGCGGTCGGGCAGGGTGCGGCCGGTGGAGGGGCTGATCGCGCCGAGTGTCGTCTTCGGGAAGACGTAGCCGTTCTTCAGCAGGCCCAGGAAGATCTCCTGGCTGATCTGCGCGTGGTTGGCCGTCGACGTCCGGGTGAACAGGTCGTAGCTGAGCCCGAGCGACTGCAGGTCCCCGACGATGATCCGGTTGTTGCGGTCGGCGATCTCGCGGGGCGTGATGCCCTCGGCGTCGGCGGCGACCGTGATCGGGGTCCCGTGCTCGTCGGTGCCGCTCACCATCAGCACCCGGTCCCCGGCCATCCGGTGGTAGCGGCTGAAGACGTCGGAGGGGACGCCGAAGCCGGAGACGTGGCCGATGTGCCGCGGGCCGTTGGCGTAGGGCCACGCGACGGCGGTCAGGATGTGCCGATCACTCACGCGTTGAGACTAGGCGGACCCCGCGGCCGGTCGCCGGGGAACCCGCTCAGGGCTGGGAGACCACGCTGCCGACCGGGCCGGGCGGGCCGGCCTCGACCGGGCTGAGCACGGCGAAGCCGCCCAGGACGAGGGCGATGCAGCCGAGGGTGAGGGCGCACAGCGAGCGGTGCACGACCACCGGGTCGGGGCGGCGCACGCGGACCCGCGGGCCCTGGAGCACCCACTCCCGGGCCGACGGCGCGTCCACGAGCAGCAGCTTGCCGATCGTGAGCCCGAAGGCGCCGGCGAACAGCAGCGGGAGCGGCAGGCCACCGGTGAGCGCGGTCGGCAACGGCAGGAGGACCGCCATGCCGCCGAGCACCGACACCGCCGCCAGCTCGGCCACCGAGGTGACGACGAGCAGGGTGCGGGTGGAGCCGTCGACCAGCGCCGCCCCGGCGCCGGCGGTGAGGACGACCCAGGCGGCGAGCACGACCAGGGCCAGTCCGACGACCCAGCCCGACGGCCGGACCGGGGAGGCCAGGACGACGTCGGCCCGGGCGAGCCCGAACGCGAGGAGACCGACGGCCTCGATGACCGAGAGCGCAGCGGCCGCGAGCGCCGGCACCGGGATGCGTCGCAGCCCGCCGCCGACCGCGACGTCGGGGGCCGGCCGCTCCGGGCGGAGGTGGGACGACCCGACGGTGCTGCGGACGTCGAGGACGGTGCTCGCCACGAGGGTTCTCTCCCTGACCGGTCGGAGGTGTCTCGTGACTCGACGGCCGGTCGGGGCGGTGGCTGGAGCACCGGTCCCGGCCGCCTCACCCCTCGGGGTGGGACACCCGCCCGATCCGGGAGCTGCGCGCGCTTAGGCTGCTGATCCCGGACGACGACCCGCGAGGAAGGCGGCACCCGCGATGACCACCCGGGACGAGCACCCCGCCACCCGCCTCGGGCCGAGCGACCCGCCGACGCTGCGCCCGCAGCCGGCCGGCCCGCAGCACCGCCGCCCCACCCGCCGGCCGGACGAGGGCGCCGTCGTCGACTGCGCGGTCTACGTCGGCGGGGAGCGGCAGGAGCCGGTGACCCCGCACGAGGCGCTGCGCGTCGCCGAGGAGCGCGACGGCTTCGTGTGGCTGGGCCTGTTCGCGCCCACCGAGGAGGAGCTGGGCGCGATCGCCGAGCGGTACGACCTGCACCCGCTCGCCGTCGAGGACGCCGTCTACGCCCACCAGCGCCCCAAGCTCGAGCCCTACGACGACGCGCTCTTCATGGTGCTCAAGACCGCGACGTACGTGGAGCACGAGGAGCTGACCGCCACCAGCGAGGTCGTGGACACCGGTGAGGTGATGGTGTTCCTCGGCCCCCGGTACGTGATCACGGTGCGGCACGGCGAGCACGGCGGGCTGACCGGCCTGCGGGAACGGCTGGAGGAGCAGCGCGACCTGCTGTGCCTGGGCCCCTCCGCAGTGCTCTACGCGGTCGCCGACCTCGTCGTCGACACCTTCGTGGAGGTCACCGCGGCCGTCGAGCAGGACGTCGAGGAGCTCGAGGCGTCGGTCTTCAGCCCGGAGCGCACCGACGACATCGGCCGGCTCTACCAGCTCAAGCGCGAGCTGCTGTCGCTGCGCCGGGCCGTCTCACCGCTGGAGGTGCCGCTGCAGAAGCTCGCGGAGCGGCCGATCGACGTCGTCCCCGAGGCGATGCGCTCCTACTTCCGCGACGTGCTCGACCACGCCATCCGGGTGCGGGACCAGGTCGGCGGGCTGGACGAGCTGCTCACCTCGATCCTGCAGGCGTCGCTGGCCCGCACGACCATGGCCGACAACGAGGACATGCGGAAGATCTCGGCCTACGCGGGCATCATCGCCGTGCCCACCGCGATCGCCGGCATCTACGGCATGAACTTCGAGCACATGCCCGAGCTCGAGTGGCGGTTCGGCTACCCGCTGGTGCTGCTGGTGATCCTCGGCGCGATCGTGCTGCTCTACCGCGGCTTCAAGCGCAACGGCTGGCTGTAGGCGGCGCCGACTGTGCGCTCGTCGGGGTCACCGACGGCCGGGTTGACCCGGGAACTGCACGACGGCGGCCAAGCGGGCGAGGAGTTCGGCCGGACGGTGGAGATCGGCGGCGGTCACGAAGACCACGCGCCGTCGTCCGGCGGCAGGGCGGCGGCCACCCGGACGGCGGTCGCCTCGGGCAGGGTCACCCGCGCGCCGAAGCAGGGTCGGACGTCGTCCCGCGCGAGCGCCGCCCGGCGCACCCCGATGCCCGCGACGCGGACCGGCCGCCGGGACGGAGGAACGGTCAGCTCCACGTCGTCACCCGGACCGGCGAGCTCCACTCCCCACAGCACGGCGGCGCTGCACCCGGTGACGACGGCGTCCGCGAAGACGAGCGACGCGGCGGCCAGCGCGCGCAGCCGGTGTGCACTCCCCGGGGTCACCTGCCGCCCGGAGACCCCGGGAAGCGCAGAGGCGAGGGCTCAGGGGCGCTTGCCGGCGACCACGGCGTCGTAGACGGTCCGCTTGGGCAGCCCGGTGCGCTCCATGACAGCCCGGATCGCGTCCTTGCGGGTCGCGCCGGCTGCCTCCTCGTCGGCGACTGCGGCGGCGAGCTCAGGCGCGGTCAGCTCCACGGCGCGCGCCGGCGCCCCGGCGACCACCAGCGTGATCTCGCCCTTGACCCCGTCGGCCGCCCACGCGGCCAGCTCGCCCAACCCGCCGCGCCGGATCTCCTCGTAGGTCTTGGTCAGCTCGCGGCACACCGCGGCCGGCCGGTCCTCGCCCAGCACCCCCGCGGCGTCGGCCAGCGCGTCGGCCAGCCGGTGCGGCGACTCGAAGAAGACCATCGTCCGCCGCTCGTCGGCCAGCGCGGTGAAGGTCGACCGCCGCTCGCCCGCCTTGCGCGGCAGGAAGCCCTCGAAGCAGAAGCGGTCCACGGGCAGGCCCGAGACCGCGAGCGCCGTCGTCACCGCCGAGGGCCCGGGCACGGAGGTGACCTCGATCCCGGCGTCGATGGCCGCCCGCACGAGCGAGTACCCCGGGTCGGAGACCGACGGCATCCCGGCGTCGGTGAGCAGCAGCACCGTGGCACCCGAGGAGAGCGCATCGAGCAGCCCGGGCAGGCGCGCCCGCTCCACCGACTCGTGGAAGGTGACCACCCGGCCGGTCAGCGTCACCTCGAGGTCGGCGGCCAGCCGGTGCAGGCGGCGGGTGTCCTCGCACGCCAGGACGTCGGCGCCGGCCATCGCCGCCCGCAGCCGCGGGCCGACGTCCCCGGGCTGCCCGAGGGGCGCCCCACCCAGCACCAGCCGTCCGCTCACCCGCCGAGCCTGTCACGCCCCGCCTCCGCGGCACGCCTGCAGGGGCCCGGCGCGAGCCTGCACGTGCCCGAAAGCAGGCGGGTCCTGTGTCTACCCTGACCGCATGGCGGTGCTGGCACCCGGGCGGGCGGAGCACGACCCGCAGGGGCCCCCGCGGCCGGCCGGGCCCCGGCTGCGCCGCCCGCCGTTCCCCGCCCGCCGCCGCGACGTCGTCCCGCCGCTGCCGGACGACCGGCGGACGGCGTGGACGATCGCCGCCGTCCTCGGCGCCGTGGCGCTGACCCTCCGGCTCTGGGGCATCGGCTACCCCCGCGAACTCGTCTTCGACGAGGCGTACTACCCGCCCGAGGCCCGCGAGCTGCTCGTCTGGGGCTTCGAGTACAACCGCGGCTACTCGTTCATCGTGCACCCGCCGCTGGGCAAGTGGCTGATCGCGCTCGGCGAGCAGCTGTTCGGCTACGACTCCTTCGGCTGGCGCTTCCCCTCGGCCGTGGCGGGCTCGATCGCCGTCGTCCTGCTCTTCCGGCTCACCCGGCGGCTCACCGGCTCCACCGTGATCGGCCTCTTCGCCGGGGTGCTGCTGCTCGTCGACGGCTTCCAGTTCACGCTGTCGCGGATCGGGCTCCTCGACATCTTCCTGCAGGTCTTCGTGCTCGCCGCCGTCTCCTGCCTCGTCGTCGACCGGGACGTCGTCCGCGCGCGGGTGCGGGCGGCCGCGGACGTCGGCGCGACCGGTTTCCGGCTCGGCCGGCGGGGCTGGCGGATCGCCGCCGGCGTCCTCTTCGGCTGCGCCTGCGCGGTGAAGTGGAGCGGCGTCTGGTTCCTCGCCTTCTTCGCCGTCCTCTCGCTGTTCTGGGACCGCTCCGCGTGGCGCGCGGCGGGCGTCCCCCGGCCGACCCGGACGGCGGCCCGCCGCGGGCTGCCCGGCGCGCTGTGGGCACTGGCCGCCGTGCCGGTGCTGACCTACCTGGCCAGCTTCACCGGCTGGTTCCTCGGTGAGACCTCGCAGGGCAAGGCGTGGGCCCAGCAGAACCCTGAGACGGCGTTCCCGTGGGTGCCCGACGCCCTGCGGTCGCTCTGGCACGAGCACGCCGAGTGGCTGCGCTTCCACAACGGCCTGTCCAGCCCGCACCCGTGGGAGTCCGGGCCGTGGTCGTGGCTGGTGACCGGCCGGCCGATCCTGCTGTGGAACCCCCAGGGGCTCGTCGACGCCGAGGGCGAGCAGGTCATCCGCTACATCCTCATGGTGGGGACGCCGACCCTCTGGTTCCTCTTCGCCCCCGCCACGCTCTGGCTCGCCTGGCGGATCGTCGCCCGGCGGGACCCGGCCGCGGTCCCCGTGGCCGTCGGCATCGCGGCGGGCTGGCTCACCTGGTTCCTCAACCTCGAGCGCACGATGTTCCTCTTCTACATGGCGCCGGTGCTGCCGTTCTTCGTGCTCGCGGTCGCCCTGCTGCTCCAGGACGTCGTCGGCCGCCCGGGCTCCGGCGAGTGGCGCCGGCGCGCGGGGCTGGCCACCGCCTGCGGGTACATCGCGATCGTCGCGGCCACCTTCGCCTTCTTCTGGCCCGTGCTCACCGGGCAGCCGCTCTCCCACCCCGAGTGGGCGCAGCGGATGTGGTTCCCGTCCTGGTTCTGAGCGCTCACCGCCTGCCCGCAGCCGGCACGGTGACGACGACGGCGTCACCGATCGCGCAGCCGGCGGCCGGGTCAGACGACCGGTTCGGGACGCAGCTGCGGGAGGACCAGCGCCCAGAACGAGTCCAGCCGGCCCTCCAGGTCGCGCCGCGCGCTGAGCTCCTGGGAGACCTGCTGCATGCCGAAGAAGCTCGCCACGATGACCTGGGCGGTGCCGACCGGGTCGGCGCGCTGGTCGATCTGCCCGCGGGCCTGGCCCTGGGTGATCAGCTGCGCGAGCGCGTGCTGCCAGCCGACGTAGGGCTGCGGCAGCCTCGCCAGCGCCTCGGGGGGCAGCTCCGCCATGAGGCGCTTGGCGGCGCGGGTGACCGGGTCGGTCGCGAACTGCCGCCCCGCCACGTAGGTGACCGCCACGAGGGCGTCGAGCGCGTCGTCGTGGGAGTCGATGACGCCGCGCAGCAGTACCGGCCAGGTCTCGAACATCTGGTGGACGACCGCGACCGCCACGCTCTCCTTGGACTCGAAGTGCCAGTAGAGCGCGCCCTTGGTCATGCCGGTGCCCGCGACGATGTCGTTCAGCGAGGTGGCCGCGTAGCCGCGCTCGCCGAACTCCCGGGCGGCGACGTCGAGGATGAGCTGCCGGGTGGCGGCGCTGTCGCCGGCCCGCCCGCGGGCGCGCCGCGGCGCCGGGGAGGCCCCGACCGGTGACCCAACCATCGCAGCGCCTCCCGTGGGGGCCGTCCCGCCCCGTGTCGCCGGGCAGCGTAGCGGTCTGGGCGGCGGATCGGGCCCCGTCGGAACGACGACGGCGCCGCCGGGGAGGAGTCCCCGGCGGCGCCGACCACCGTGTGGGTGGAGCTGAGGGGATTTGAACCCCTGACCCCCTCGATGCGAACGAGGTGCGCTACCGGTCTGCGCCACAGCCCCCAGTGCTGGGTCGAAGAGTACCGCCCGCCCGCTCCGGCCCCGCCACCGGGGGCGGGGCCGGCCCCGTGCAGGCCCCGCCGCGAGCGCGCGAGCGGCGGGGGGGCGGGGGGTGCTTCCTCAGCCGTTGGCCGCCCGGGCGGGGCGGTACTCCTCGATGTCGGCGAAACCGATGTCGTCGTCGTCCAGCCCGACCACCGCGCTGTTCTGCCAGCCGGCCGGCGCGGGGGTGCGCGCGGCGACCACGCGCCCGGGGCGCAGGGCGTGCACGGGGGCGAGCGGGACGCTGGGGTGCGGCAGGACGGGCAGCGCCTCCTGGGCGACGGTCTCGTGCACCTCCGGCGACGTGCGCTGGGCCGGTGCCGGCCGGGCGGCCGGGCGGGCCGGCGCCCGGAGGGACTCCCGCGCCGCGGCACGGGCGGCGCGGCGCGCGGCCAGCCGCTCACGCCGGGCGACCTTGCGCAGCACCAGCACGTAGCCCGCGGTCGCGACGGTGGCTATCGCCTGGAGGATCCACAGCCACGGCGTCAGCAGCAGCGCGCCGGCCAGCGACGCCAGGGTGAGCAGCACCAGGCCGCCCAGCACCCGGCGGCGCAGCGCGTGCACGTCCACCTTCAGCTCCCCCGTGGTGCGCAGGACCTCGCGGTCGATGGACACCCGCTCGGTCGCCGCGTGACGCACGGGGTCCACCGCGCGACGCCGCTGCAGGGTCCGCCCCGAGTCGGCAGGTTCGAGCCGGCCGTCCTGCCCGTCGCCGCGGGTCACCACCATGGGCACCAGCACGACGAACCACAGCACGACCAGAGCGGCCAGCAGCACACCCGATCCCATACGACACCACCTGTCACATCAGTCACTCGCCGGGCGAGGTTATGCAGGCCGGAGGTCGGTGTCCGGGAGGCGCGCGGGTGTGTCGCCGATGTGTTGTGGGACCGGTGTGACGGGAGACGGCGTGTCACCCGCGGCCACCTCCGCACCGGCCACCGTGCGTGCTATGCCGACGAGCCGATCAGTCGACGGGTCGACCCGGGGCGGACCGCTCCCAGCGCTCCAGCACCCCGCGCGGCAGGTCCTCGGCGAGCAGGGCGTAGCTGAGGTGGTCGCGCCAGTCGCCGTCGATGTCGAGGTAGCGGCGCAGCAGCCCTTCGCGCTGGAACCCCAGCCGCTCCACCAGCCGCTGGCTGGGCCCGTTCTCCGGGCGGATGTCGGCCTGCAGCCGGTGCAGCCCCGCCGGCCCGAAGGCGTGGTCGCACACCAGCGCCACCGCCAGCGAGGCGACGCCGCGGCCGGCCACCGAGCGGTCGATCCAGTAGCCCAGGTACCCGGTGCGCAACGCGCCCCGGACGATGTTGTCGACCGTCACCTGACCGGCCAGCCGCCCCTCGACCCGGATGGCGAAGGGCAGCGAGGTGCCCGCGCGGGCGCGGCGGGCCATGACCCGCCGCATCGCCCGGTAGGCCGCCGGGCTGTGCCGGGCCTGCCAGGAGACGGCGGCGGTCGGCTCCCAGGGGCGCAGCCAGTCCTCGTTGGCCAGCCGCAGGGCGCTCCACTCCGCGGCGTCGCGGCGGCGCAGCGGGTGCAGCTCCACCGGCCCCCGGGCGAGCTGCGCCGGCCAGCCGGGGTGCAGCAGCGGATCGGTCACGGCGGGCGCGGTCAGCCGCCGAGCAGCAGCGGCATGACGGTGACCAGCCCGCCGGCGGCCACCTCGGTGACGTCCTCGTCGATGACGATCAGGCAGTTGGCGCGCGCCATCCGCGCCAGCAGGGCGTCGGTGGCCTCGCCCACGGGTTCGACGACGTAGCCGCCGTCGGGGTGGCGCATGACGCTGCCGTGCAGGTACTGGCGGTAGCCCAGCGGCGAGAGCAGCTGCTGGCCGGAGATGGCCTGCACCGTGCGCCGGAACAGCTGCCGCTTGCCGAGCATCAGGCGGATGGCGGGGCGGACGAAGACCTCGAAGGAGACCAGCGCCGCGACCGGCTCCCCGGGGATGCAGATGACCGGCACCTCGTCGCGCCCCAGCCGGCCGAAGCCCTGCGCGGGGCCGGGGTGCATGGCCACCTGGCGGAAGCGCATGTCCCCGAGCGCGCCCAGCGCCTCCTGCACCATGTCGAACCCCGAGCCGGTGAAGGTGCCCGAGACGAGCACCAGGTCGCTGCGCAGCAGCTGGCTCTCGAGCACCTCGGCCAGCCGCCGCTGGTCGCCCGGCAGGATCCCCCACCGGTAGGCGTCGGCGCCGGCGTCGCGGGCGGCCGCCGCCAGTGCGTAGCTGTTGACGTCCACCACCTGGCCCGGCGCCAGCGGAGAGCTGATGTCCACCAGCTCCGTGCCGGCGCTCAGCACCGCGACCCGGGGTCGGGGACGGACGAGGACGCGGTCGCGCCCGACGGCGGCCAGCAGGCTGATCTGCGCGGGCCCGATCGGGGTGCCGACGTGCACGGCCGGGTCCCCCGGGGCGACGTCGTCACCGGTGAGCCGCACGTAGCTGCCCACCGGCGGCCCGGCCTGGACGGCGACCCGCGCCGCGCCGTTGTCGGTCCACACCGCCGGGACGACGACGTCGGCCCCGGACGGCAGCATCGCTCCCGCGGCGACCCGCATCGCCAGCCCCGGGCCGATCGACGACGGCCCGCTGGCCCCCGCCACGCTCTCCCCCACGACGGGCAGCTCCGCCGGGCGGGCGACGGTCGCGTCGGCGACGTCCTCGGCGCGCACGGCGTAGCCGTCGAGGGCCGCCTGGTCGAAGGCCGGCAGCGCCCGCTGGCTGACGACGTCCTCGGCGCAGAGCAGGCCCTGCGCGTCGAGGACGGCGAGCTCGATCGGGTCCGGCTGCGGCACCGCGGCGAGGATCTCGTCGAGGTGGCGCTCGACGGTGCGCACGTGGGGGGAGGCGTCGGAGCGGCCGTCCGCCGGCAGCGGCACCGGTCCGGTGAGCGCCCGCTGCGCCGGCACCGGCTCGGCGGCGGCCGGCGCGCCGGCGACCGGGCCGGTCCGCCGGGGCGGGGCCATGGGCATGTCGACCTGCGCGGTGTCCCGGTGCCCCCGGAACTCCCCGCCGCTGCTGCCGTCGTCGCTCTGCCCGAGCATCCTCACCACCGTCGTCCCGCCGTGCCGTCTCCCGGCACCGGCCCCCGCGGCAGCGCCGGCCCCGGACGGGGCCGGCGTCGTGCCACGGGTCCGATCGTGCCCTCGCGGGCGCCGGTCAGGACGACGACGCGCCCTCGGCGGGCAGCTCGGTGACGAACTCGCGCAGCCAGCCGCGGAGCGACGGACCCAGGTCCTCGCGCTCGCTGGCCAGCCGGATGACCGCCTTGAGGTAGTCCAGCTTGTCGCCGGTGTCGTAGCGGCGGCCACCGAAGACGACGCCGTGGACCGGCTCACCGCGCTCGACGAGGGTGGCCAGGGCGTCGGTCAGCTGGATCTCGCCACCCCGCCCGGGCGCGGTCTCGCGGAGCACGTCGAAGATCTCCGGCGCGAGCACGTAGCGCCCGATGATCGCCAGGCTGCTGGGGGCCTCGTCGACGGGTGGCTTCTCGACCAGGCCCGTGACGGCGACGACGTCGGTGCCGTCGACGGTCGGCTCGACGGCCACGGCGCCGTACTTGTCGATGTTCTCCCGGCCGACGTCGAGCAGGGCGATCACCGAGCCGCCGTGCTCGGCCTGGACGGCCAGCATCTGCTCCAGCAGGTGGTCACGGGCATCGATCAGGTCGTCGCCGAGGAGCACGGCGAACGGCTCGTCGCCGACGAAGGCGGCCGCCTGCAGCACGGCGTGACCCAGCCCGCGAGCCTCGCCCTGGCGCACGAAGTGCACCTGCGCGACCTCGGTGGACTCGTGCACGGCGGCGAGGCGACCGGCGTCGCCCTTCTTCTCCAGCGCGGTCTCGAGCTCGGGGGTGCGGTCGAAGAAGTCCTCGATGGCCGCCTTGCCGCGGCCGGTGACCATGAGCACCTCGGGCAGCCCGGCGCGGGCGGCCTCCTCGACGATGTACTGGAGGGCCGGCCGGTCGACGACCGGGAGCAGCTCCTTCGGGACGGCCTTGGTGGCCGGCAGGAAGCGGGTGCCCATTCCTGCGACGGGGATGACCGCCTTCCGGGCCGTACGGGTGAGGGGCATCGACATGTGGGGCAGCCTATCTAGGCTGCGCCGGTGAGCACCTCGCCCGCGGAGGCCGCCGCCAAGGCCGCGCTCCGCGCCGAGCTGCTGGGACGCCGCGCGGCCCGCCCCGCCGACGAGCGGGCGGCGGCCGCGCGGGCGGTCGCCGCCACGCTGGCCGACCGGCTCGCCGGGGTTCCCACCGTCGCCGCGTTCGTGCCCGACCCGGCCGAGCCCGGGCACGGCCTGCTCCCGGCCGCGCTGGCCGGCCGCGACCGCCTGCTGCTCCCCGTCGTGCCCGCCCGCGGCCGGGAGCTGGACTGGGCGGTGCACACCGGCGAGCTCGCGCCGGGCCGGTTCGGGCTGCTGGAGCCGGTCGGGCCGCGGCTGGGCCCGGCCGCGCTCGCCGCGGCCGGCGCCGTCGTCGTCCCCGCGACGGCGGTCGCCCGGGACGGGACCCGGCTGGGCCGCGGCGGCGGGTACTACGACCGCGCCCTGCGGCATGCCCGGCCCGGGGCGGTCCTGGTGGCGGTCGTGTTCGACGACGAGGTGGTCGACCGGCTGCCGGGCGAGCCGCACGACCTGCGGGTGACGGCGGTGGTCACGCCGTCCGGTGGATGGCAGGCGCTACCGGCGAGTCACTGACACAGTGAGCGAGCCGCAGCCCCGGACCTGGTGGGAGTGACCGTGTCGCCCGAGATCGTCACCATCCTGGCGCTGGTCGTGATCTTCGCGATCGCGACCTTCCTGCCGATCAACATGGGGGCGCTGGCGTTCGTCGCCGCCTTCGTCGTGGGCACCCTCTCGGTGGGGTTGACCACCGACGACATCATCAGCGGGTTCCCCGCCGGCCTGGTGCTGACCCTGATCGGGGTCACCTACCTGTTCGCCATCGCGCAGAACAACGGCACGGTGGACCTGCTGGTCCGGGGCGCGGTGAGGATGGTCGGCGGCCACGTGGCGGCCATCCCGTGGATCATGTTCGCCGTCACCGCCGTCCTCACGGGCATCGGCGCGCTGTCGCCGGCGGCGGTCGCGATCATCGCCCCGATCGCGCTCACCTTCGCCGCCCGGCACGAGATCAGCCCGCTGCTGATGGGGATGATGGTCATCCACGGCGCCCAGGGGGGCGGCTTCTCCCCCATCAGCGTCTACGGCGTCACGGTGAACACCATCGTCGAGGACGAAGGGCTGCCGGGCAGCCCCCTGGCGGTGTTCCTCGGGGCGCTGCTCTTCAACATCGCGATCGCCCTGGTCCTGTTCTTCGCGCTCGGCGGCCGGAAGCTGCTGGGCCGCAAGGTCGCCGCCGAACCGATCCCGCACGGCGAGCACGCCCACGGCACGGTGGTGCGCGGCCACGGCGCCGCGCCCGGGCCCGCCGTCGGCGGGGACGACGACGAGCACATCCACCCCGACCGCCCGTCGCCGGTGCGCTTCGAGCAGGTGCTCACGCTGGTCGGGCTGGTCGTCGTCGCCGTCCTGGCGCTCGCCTTCGACCTGGACATCGGCTTCGTCGCGATCACCGTCGCCGTCGTCCTGGCGCTGTTCTCCGCCCAGCAGCACAAGGGCGCGGTCACCCAGATCAGCTGGTCGACGATCCTCCTGATCGCCGGCGTCCTGACCTTCGTGTTCGTCCTCGAGGAGGCCGGCACCATCGACTACGTCGGCGACGCGGTCATCGGCCTCGGGGTCCCGCTGCTCATCGCGCTGCTGCTGGCCTACATCGGCGGCGTCGTCTCGGCCTTCGCGTCGTCGACGGCGATCATCGGCGTCGCCATCCTCCTCGCGGTGCCGTTCCTCGAGGCCGGGGCCATCAGCGCGATCGGCGTGGTGGTCGCCCTGTCGGTGGCCTCCACGATCGTCGACGTGAGCCCGTTCTCGACCAACGGCGCGCTCGTGCTGGCCAACGCGCAGGACGTCGACCGCGACCGCTTCTACAAGCAGATCCTGGCCTACGCCGCGATCGTGGTGGCCGTCGGACCGCTGCTGTCGTGGCTGGTCTTCGTGGTGCCCGGCTGGTTGTGACCCGGCCGGCCACCGATGTCTCAGCGCTGAGACACTTCCGGGGCGCAGCCATCGGAGCCGCACCCCCCGAGCGAGGGAGCACACCATGCCCGGACCGCTGGACGGCGTCCTCGTCGTCGACCTCACCCGCGCCCTCGCCGGGCCGCACGCCGCGATGATGCTCGGCGACCTCGGCGCCCGCGTGATCAAGGTCGAGACGCCGGGGACCGGTGACGACACCCGCAGCTGGGGGCCGCCCTTCGTGACCCCCGAGAGCGGGGACCGGGAGTCCACCTACTTCCTCTCGACCAACCGCAACAAGGAGTCGATCACCCTCGACCTCAAGGACGAGGGCGACAAGACCGTGCTCACCGGGCTGCTCCAGCGCGCCGACGTGCTGCTGGAGAACTTCCGCCCGGGCACGCTGGCCCGCCTGGGCTTCGGCACCGACGTGCTGGCCGAGCTGAACCCGCGGCTGGTGACGCTGGCGATCAGCGGGTTCGGCCACGACGGCCCCGAGGGCGGTCGCGCGGGGTACGACCAGATCGCCCAGGGAGAGGGTGGGCTGATGTCGCTCACGGGCTCGGGGCCCGACGACCCGCAGCGGGTCGGCGTGCCCATCGGCGACCTGCTGGCCGGCATGTACGGCGCCTACGGCGTCCTCGCCGCGCTGATCGAGCGGGGCCGCACCGGCCGCGGGCAGGTGGTGCGCACCTCGCTGCTCGCCGCGATCGTCGGCGTGCACGCCTTCCAGGGGACGGCGTGGACCGTGGCCGGCAAGGTCGGTGCCGCGCAGGGCAACCACCACCCCTCGATCGCCCCCTACGGGCTCTTCCACTGCCAGGGCGGCAGCGTCCAGGTGGCGTGCGCCAACGACTCCCTCTGGCGGAAGCTCTGCGCCGAGTTCGGCTTCGACCCCGAGGCTCCCGGGATGGCGACGAACGGCGACCGGGTGGAGCACCGCGAGGAGGTGATCGCCCTCCTCGAGGGCGCGTTCGCCGACATCCCCGCCGAGGACCTGCTGGCCCGGTTGGCCAAGGTCGGCATCCCGTCGGGCAAGGTCCGCACGATCGACGAGGTCTACCGCTGGGACCAGGCGCTGTCGCAGGGGCTGCTGGTCGACGTCGACCACGCCACCCTGGGCCGGCTGCAGCTGCCCGGCCCGCCGCTGCGCTTCTTCGCCGCCGGGGCCGACGGCGAGACCGAGACCACGCGCCGGGAGCACTCGGCTCCCCCTGTGCTGGGCGCCGACGGCGAGGCCATCCGCGCCTGGCTGAACGGCCCCGCCACGTGACCGCGCGGCCGGACGCCCGGACGCTGCGCGACCTCGTCCTCGACCCGGGGTCGTGGCAGTCGTGGGACTCCCCCGTCCCGCCCCGCGACGTGGCGGACGACTACGCCGCCGAGCTGGCCCGCGCCGCGGAGAAGTCACGGCAGGACGAGTCGGTCATCACCGGCGAGGGCAGGCTGCGCGGCCGCCGCGTCGCCGTCGTCGCCGGCGAGTTCGGCTTCCTCGCCGGCTCCATCGGGGTGGCCGCCGCCGAGCGGCTGATCGCGGCGGTGGAGCGGGCCACCGACGAGGGGCTGCCGCTGCTGGCGGCGCCGGTCTCCGGGGGCACCCGCATGCAGGAGGGCACGGTCGCCTTCCTGCAGATGATCGGGATCACCGCCGCGATCGCCCGGCACAAGGAGGCGGGGTTGCCCTACCTGGTCTACCTCCGCCACCCGACCTTCGGGGGCGTGCTGGCCTCCTGGGGGTCGCTCGGTCACGTGACCATCGCCGAGCCCGGCGCCGCCATCGGGTTCCTCGGGCCGCGGGTCTACGAGGCGCTCTACGGCGAGCCCTTCCCCGAGGGCGTGCAGACCGCGGAGAACCTGGCCGCCCGCGGTCTCATCGACGCCGTGGTCCCGCACGACCAGATCGCCGACGTCGCCGACCGCGCGCTGCGGGTGCTCTCGGCCCGGCAGACCTGGCACCTCGACGTCCGGGACGCCGAGCGGCCGACCGCCGAGGACGGCACCGACGCCGACGACCCGGAGGACGGGCGCAGCGCGTGGGAGGTCGTGACCGCGTCGCGGAGGGAGGACCGCCCTGGCGTCCGGCGGCTGCTGCGGACCGCGGCCACCGACGTCGTCGGTCTCTCCGGCACCGGCGCCGGCGAGAAGGACCCCGGGCTGCTGCTGGCGCTGGCCCGCTTCGGCGGGGCGCCCTGCGTCGTTCTGGGGCAGGACCGGCGCGGCCAGTCGCTGTCGGCGCCGCTGGGGCCGGCGGCGCTGCGCGAGGCGCGCCGCGGGATGCACCTGGCCGAGGAGCTGCGGCTGCCGCTCGTCACGCTCATCGACACCCCCGGCGCGGCGCTGTCCCGCGAGGCCGAGGAGGGCGGGCTCGCCGGGGAGATCGCCCGCTGCCTGCACGACCTGGTGGTGCTCAAGGCACCCACCCTCGCGGTGCTGCTGGGCCAGGGCACCGGCGGCGGCGCGCTGGCGCTGGTGCCGGCCGACCGCGTCCTCGCCGCGGCGAACGGCTGGCTGGGCCCGCTGCCGCCGGAGGGCGCGAGCGCCATCGTGCACCGCACGGTGGACCGCGCCGACGAGATGGCCGCGCACCAGGGCGTGCGCGCCACCGATCTGTGGCGCGCCGGGATCGTCGACCGGGTGGTGCCCGAGCGGCCCGACGCGGCCGACGAGCCGGTCGAGTTCTGCCTGCGGCTGGGCCGGGTGCTGGGCGAGGAGCTGGCCGGGCTGCTCGGCCGCGACGACACCGAGCGGTTCCGCACCCGGCTGCACCGCTACCGCCACCTGGGCCGTTGACCTCCCGGGAGCTGAGCCAGGACGGCGCGGGGGGCGACCACCGGCGCCGGTGACCCTGGGACGATGGCGGGGTGAGCGACGGCGACGCGGGTCCGAGGACGCCCGGGGACGACGGCCGCGCCCCCGTCGTCCGCCCGGCTCCCCACCGGTGGTTCTGGTACGCACTGGGCGGCCGCCTGCCCGAGCGCCACCGGGGCTGGGTCCTGCACGACACCACGACCGGGACGTGGTGGGCCCGGCACGTCCTCCGGACCCTGGTCCAGCTGGCCGTCCCCATCGCGCTCGTCGTGGCGTTCCTGCCCGCGCCGCTGGGGCTGCGGCTGGCGGTCGCGGGCGGTGGGATCTTCCTGGGCCTGATCTTCTCGCTGGCCTACATGCCCGAGACCACCGAGAACCGCGTGGTGAAGGCGGGCTACCCCGCCGGCACCGCGACCGCCGCCCGGGAGCGCGCCGGGCTGGTCGCCCAGCAGCGCGAGACGGAGCGGAAGCGGGCGGCGGCGGCCCGGCGGGCCGCCCGCTACCGGGAGCGCCAGGACCGCTGACGCGGCGGCGAACGCGTGGCACGATCCGGCCCGTGACCAGCGGACCGGCCGCCGACCCGCACCTGCGCGACCTCGTGCGGCTGCGCCGGGTCAAGGACCGGATCGACCGCGAGTACGCCCGGCCGCTGGACGTCGCCTCGCTCGCCCGTGGGGCCCACATGTCGGCCGGCCACCTCAGCCGGGAGTTCAAGCGCGCCTACGGCGAGTCCCCGTACGCCTACCTGATGACGCGGCGCATCGAGCGCGCGATGGCGCTGCTGCGGCGCGGCGACCTGACCGTCACCGAGGTCTGCTTCGCGGTGGGCTGCTCGTCGCTGGGCACCTTCAGCACCCGGTTCACCGAACTGGTCGGCGTACCGCCGAGCACCTACCGGCGGGAGGCGGCGGAGGCGACCTCCGGCATCCCGTCGTGCACGGCGAAGCAGGTCACCAGACCGGTCAGGAATCGAGAAGCGCCGGCACCCGCCGCGTCCCTAGCGTGATCGCCATGGATCTCACCGTGCACCACGCCTTCCTCCCCCACGACGACCCCGAGGCCTCGCTGGCCTTCTACCGCGACGCCCTCGGCTTCGAGCTGCGCAACGACGTCGGCTACGAGGGCATGCGCTGGCTCACCGTCGGCCCGGCCGACGAGTCGGCGACCTCGATCGTGCTCCACCCGCCAACCGCCGACCCCGGGATCACCGAGGACGAGCAGCGGACCATCGCCGAGATGATGGCCAAGGGCACCTACGCCTCCGTCGTCCTGGCCACCAAGGACCTCGACGCCGCCTTCGACCGGATCCAGGCCACCGGCGCCGAGGTGATGCAGGAGCCGACCGAGAAGCCCTACGGCATCCGCGACTGCGCGTTCCGCGACCCGGCCGGCAACACCGTCCGCATCCAGCAGCTCCGCTGAGAAGCGGGCGTGCCCGCAGTCATCCCTGTCGGACATCGTTGGTAGACACCGGGCCCTCGCCACATCGGCGGGGGCCCGGACGGACGGAGGCACGATGAGCACGGTGACCGAGCCGGATGCGGTGCGCGCCGCCGCCGACAGCCACGACCTGATCCGGGTGGTCGGGGCGCGGCAGAACAACCTCAAGGACGTCAGCGTCGAGATCCCCAAGCGGCGGCTCACGGTGTTCACCGGCGTCTCCGGGTCGGGCAAGAGCTCGCTGGTGTTCGGCACCATCGCCGCCGAGTCGCAGCGGATGATCAACGAGACCTACAGCGCGTTCGTGCAGGGCTTCATGCCCTCGCTCGCCCGGCCCGACGTCGACGTCCTCGAGGGGCTGACGACGGCGATCATCGTCGACCAGGAACGGATGGGTGCCAACCCGCGCTCCACCGTGGGCACGGCCACCGACGTCAACGCGATGCTGCGGATCCTCTTCAGCCGGCGCGGGGAGCCCAGCCTGGGCTCGCCGAACGCCTACTCCTTCAACATGCCGTCGGTCTCGGCCAGCGGGGCGATCACCGTCGAACGCGGGGCAGGCAGCAAGGCGGAGAAGGTGACCTTCACCCGCCTCGGCGGCATGTGCCCCCGCTGCGAGGGCATGGGGTCGGTCAACGACATCGACCTGACCGCGCTGTACGACGACTCGAAGTCGCTCGCCGACGGCGCCCTGACCGTGCCCGGGTTCAGCATGGACGGCTGGTACGGCCGCATCTTCGCCGGCGCCGGGCTGCCCATGGACAAGCCGATCGCGAGGTTCACGAAGAAGGAGCTGCACACGCTGCTCCACGCCGAGCCGACCAAGGTCAAGGTGGAGGGGGTCAACCTCACCTACGAGGGCCTGATCCCCAAGATCCAGAAGTCGATGCTCAGCAAGGACGTCGACGCGATGCAGCCGCACGTCCGCCGGTTCGTCGAGCGCGCGGTGACCTTCGAGACCTGCCCCGACTGCGACGGCACGCGGCTGAGCGCCGAGGCCCTGTCGTCGAAGATCCGCGGCAAGAACATCGCCGACCTCTGCCGCATGCAGATCAGCGACCTCGCCGCCTGGCTGCGCGAGCTGGACGACCCGGGGGTGGCGCCGCTGCTGGCCGGGCTGCAGCACACCCTCGACTCCTTCGTCGAGATCGGGCTGGGCTACCTCTCCCTGGACCGCCCGGCGGGCACCCTCTCCGGCGGCGAGGCCCAGCGCACCAAGATGATCCGCCACCTCGGGTCCTCGCTCACCGACGTCACCTACGTCTTCGACGAGCCGACCATCGGCCTGCACCCGCACGACATCCGGCGGATGAACGACCTGCTCCTGCGGCTCCGCGACAAGGGCAACACCGTGCTGGTGGTCGAGCACAAGCCGGAGACGATCGCGATCGCCGACCACGTCGTCGACCTCGGCCCGGGCGCCGGCACCGCGGGCGGCGAGGTGGTGTTCGAGGGCAGCGTCGAGGAGCTGCACCGCAGCGGCACCCTGACCGGCCGCCACCTCGGTGACCGGGTGCGGCTCAAGCCGGAGGTGCGCACCTCCACCGGCGCGCTGGAGATCCGGGGGGCGCGGCAGAACAACCTGCGCGGCGTCGACGTCGACATCCCCACCGGGGTGCTGACCGTCGTCACCGGCGTGGCCGGGTCGGGCAAGAGCTCCCTCATCCACGGCAACCTCGCCGGGCGGGAGGGCGTGGTGGTCGTCGACCAGTCGGCGATCCGGGGGTCGCGCCGGTCCAACCCGGCCACCTACACCGGCCTGCTCGAGCCGATCCGCAAGGCGTTCGCCAAGGCCAACGGCGTGAAGCCCGCGCTGTTCAGCGCCAACTCCGAGGGCGCCTGCCCGACCTGCAACGGCGCCGGCGTCATCTACACCGACCTCGGGGTCATGGCCACGGTCGAGTCGACCTGCGAGGAGTGCGAGGGCAAGCGCTTCCAGGCCGCCGTGCTCGAGTACCGCCTGGGCGGCCGGAACATCGCCGAGGTGCTCGCGATGAGCGTGGCCGAGGCCGAGGAGTTCTTCGGCGGCGGGGACGCCCGCACGCCCGCCGCGCACGCGATCCTCGACCGGCTGGCCGACGTCGGGCTGGGCTACCTCACCCTCGGCCAGCCGCTCACCACCCTCTCCGGGGGTGAGCGCCAGCGGCTGAAGCTGGCCACCCGCATGGCGGAGAAGGGCGGGGTCTACGTCCTGGACGAGCCGACGACCGGCCTGCACCTGGCCGACGTCGAGAACCTGCTCGGCCTCCTCGACCGGCTGGTGGACTCCGGGACGACCGTGATCGTCATCGAGCACCACCAGGCGGTCATGGCGCATGCCGACTGGATCGTCGACCTCGGCCCGGGCGCCGGATCCGAGGGCGGCCTGGTGGTGTTCGAGGGGGCCCCGGCCGACCTGGTCGCCGCCCGGTCCACGCTCACGGGGGAGCACCTCGCCGAGTACGTCCCCGCTTGACGACCGACCTTGAGCGCTATCATCGCCGAGTGACGATGATCGAGGTCGACGAGGCGGCGGCGCTGTCCGCCGCCTCGTGCCTGTTCCGGAGCCTCGGGGACCCCAACCGGCTGGCGATCGTGCGCCATCTGGCCCTCGGAGAGCACAAGGTGGTCGAGCTGACCCGCCACCTGGGGTTGGCGCAGTCGACCGTGTCGGCGCACCTGGCGTGCCTGCGGGACTGCGGCCTGGTCACCTCGCGGCCGCAGGGGCGTGCCTCGCTGTGGTCGCTGGCCGCCACCACCGAGGTCCTCGGCCTGCTCGCCGCCGCTGAACGGCTGCTCGCCGGCACCGGCGATGCGGTCACCCTCTGCCCCGCCTACGGCGAGGTGGCGGCCCGGTGAGCGCGACGACCACCACTCCACCGAGCGCGGCCGACCGCGCCCGACTCGGGCGCCGGGCGCAACTCCTCGCCGGCACCGCCGTCGCCTACAACGTCGTCGAGGCGGTGATCGCCATCGCCGCCGGGCTGGCCGCCGGGTCGGTCGCGCTGATCGGGTTCGGCCTGGACTCGGTGGTCGAGGTCTCCAGCGGCCTGATCATCCTGTGGCAGTTCCGGCACCACCTGCCGGAGAGCCGGGAGCGGCAGGCGCTGCGGCTGATGGCCTGCTCCTTCTTCGCCCTGGCCGGCTACGTCACGTTCGAGTCGGTGCGCGCGCTCGTCGCCGGCGGCGACCCGGACGCCTCGCCCGTGGGCATCGCGCTGGCCGCGGTCTCCCTGGTGGTCATGCCCTTCCTCTCCTGGGCGCAGCGCCGCACCGGCCGGGCGCTGGGCTCCGGTGCCGTCGTCGCCGACTCCACCCAGACGCTGCTGTGCACCTACCTGAGCGCCGCCGTCCTCGTCGGGCTGGTGCTCAACGCCTGGCTCGGCTGGAGCTGGGCCGACCCGGTCGCGGGCCTGGTGATCGCCGCCGTCGCCCTCCGCGAGGGGGTCGAGGCGTGGCGCGGCGAGGGCTGCTGCGCGCCCGGCCGCCCGGGCCCGGACGCCGCGGTGGACACGTGCTGCGGAGCCGCTCCCGGGCCGCAGGACGACCGGTGAGCGGCGGGCACGACCACGGCCACGCCGCGGCGTCCGGGAACCGGCGCCGCCTGGCCGTGGTGCTGGCCCTGACTGCGGGCGTGCTGGTCGTCCAGCTCGTCGGCGCGCTCGTCTCGGGATCGCTGGCCCTGCTCGCCGACGCCGCACATGCCGCCACCGACGCCGCGGGCCTGGCGATCGCGCTGGTCGCGGCCACCCTGGCGGCGCGGCCCGCGACGGCGCAGCGCACGTGGGGCTACCGGCGCGCCGAGGTGCTCGGGGCCACGCTGCAGGCCGCCGTGCTGCTGGCCGTCGGCGGTTGGATCGCGGTCGAGGCGATCGGCCGGCTGGCCGATCCGCCGGAGATCGCCACCACCGCCGTGCTGGTCTTCGGCGCGATCGGACTGGCCGCCAACCTCGCCGGCATCGTGGTGCTCACCCGGGGCGGGCACGGCGGGAACGTGAACATGCGCGCCGCGACGCTCGAGGTGGTCAACGACGCCCTCGGCTCGGTCGCCGTCCTGGTGGCCGCCGCCGTCGTGGCCCTGACCGGTTGGCTGCAGGCGGACGCGATCGCCTCGCTGGTGATCGTGGCGCTGATCGTGCCCCGCACCGTCCGGCTGCTGCGGGAGACGGTGTCGGTGCTCCTGGAGAGCACGCCGCCGGGGGTCGACCTCGACGCCGTCCGGGCGCACCTGCTGGCGCTGCCGCACGTCATCGGGGTGCACGACCTGCACGCCTCGCAGATCACCAGCGGGCTGCCCGTGCTCTCGGCGCACGTCGTCGTCGAGGACGGCTGCTTCCACGACGGGCACGCCCCGCAGGTGCTGGACCAGCTCCAGGCCTGCCTCGCCGAGCACTTCCCGGTCGGCATCGAGCACTCCACCTTCCAGCTCGAGACCGCCGCGCACGCCCACCACGAGCCCGCCGCGCACCGCTGAGCAGCCCCGCTATCGTCGGCCGACGCCGCCGCGAGGAGCACCGTGAGCACAGGCCCTGCACTGGCCCGCCGGCTGGGCACCACCGACGCCGTGGTCCTCGGGCTCGGCTCGATGGTCGGGGCCGGGGTCTTCGCCGCCTTCTCCCCCGCCGCACAGGCCGCCGGCGCAGGGCTGCTCATCGGGCTGGCGATCGCGGCGGCGGTCGCCTACTGCAACGCGACGGCCTCGGCACAGCTGGCCGCGGAGTACCCCACCTCCGGGGGCACCTACGTCTACGGCCGCGAGCGGCTGGGCCCGTGGTGGGGGTTCCTCGCGGGGTGGGGCTACGTCGTCGGGAAGACGGCGAGCTGCGCGGCGATGGCGCTGACCTTCGCCGCCTACGCGGCACCGGCCGGGTGGCAGCGACCGGTGGCCGTCGCCGCGGTGCTGGCCCTGACGGCGGTGAACTACCGCGGCGTGACCCGCACCGCCGGGCTGACCCGCGTCGTCGTCACCGTCGTGCTCGCCGCGCTCGCCGTGGCGGTGACCGCGAGCCTGCTCGGGAGCGGGGCGAGCCGGGACGGGCTGGCGACCTGGACGTTCACCGACGGCGGCGTGCACGGGGTCCTGCAGTCGGCCGGCCTGCTGTTCTTCGCCTTCGCCGGGTTCGCGCGCATCGCGACGATGGGCGAGGAGGTCCGCGACCCGGCCCGGACCATCCCGCGGGCCATCCCCCTGGCCCTCGGTATCGCCGTCGCCGTCTACGCGGTGGTCGCCGTCGCCGTGCTGGTGGCCCTCGGGCCGGACGGCGTCGCCGCCACCTCGGCGCCGCTGGCCGCGGCGGTGGACGCCGGCGGGTGGGCGTGGGCGGAGCCGGTGGTGCGCGTCGGCGCCGCCGCGGCCTCCCTGGGCGCGCTGCTGGCGCTCGTCGCCGGCATCGGCCGCACCGGGCTGGCGATGGCCCGGCACGGTGACCTGCCCGGGTTCCTGGCCGCGGTGCACCCGCGGTTCTCCGTGCCGCACCACGCCGAGCTCGCCCTCGCCGCCGTGGTCTGCCTGCTGGTGCTCACCGTCGACCTGCGCGGGGCGGTCGGCTTCTCCTCCTTCGGCGTGCTGCTCTACTACTTCGTGGCCAACACCGCGGCCTTCACGCAGGACCGCGCGCACCGCCGCTTCCCCCGCCCCCTGCAGGTGCTCGGCGCGGTCGGCTGCCTGGTCCTGGTCGTCGCGCTACCGGTCGAGGCGGTGGTCGGCGGAGTGGTCGTCTTCGCCGTCGGCATCACCTACCGGGCCATCCGCCTCCGGCCCACCCGGAGGTAGGCGGGACGGACGGGGCCGGCGGGTGCGCCCTGCGGCCGGTCCGTGCCCGGTACAGGATGGACCGGGCAGCAGGGCGGAGCGGGTCCGGCGGCCGAGGAGGCAGGCAGCATGGCGGTGAACCCGGGCCGGACGCGCACGGACGTGGCCGGTCCGGACCGCCGACGGTCGATGCTGGTGGCAGCGGTCATCGGCGTCGGGCTGATGGCGGCGATCGACGAGATCGTCTTCCACCAGCTGCTCGCCTGGCACCACTTCTACGACCGCTCCAGCGGCAGCGTGGCCCTGATGTCCGACGGGCTGCTGCACGCCGCCGAGCTGATCCTGCTGGTCGCCGGTTTCTTCCTCTTCGCCGACCTGCGACGACGTCAGGCGCTCGCACCCCGCTCCGCCTGGGCCGGGCTGTTCCTGGGTCTCGGCGGGTTCCAGCTGTTCGACGGCCTGGTCGACCACAAGGTCCTGCGTGTGCACCAGATCCGCTACGGCGTCGACCTGCTGCCCTACGACCTCGCCTGGAACGTCGGCGGCGGCGTGCTGGTCCTGATCGGCGTCGTGCTGGCCGTGCGCAGCCGGGACGAGGGCCGTGCGGTGCGAGCCGCCGGCCCGGTCGGCTGAGTGCCGCACCAGCACGCCCCGGCGGCCACCGACGCCACCGGGCACTGGATCGCCACCGTGCTCCTCGCGGGTGCGGCGATCGCGGTCTACCTGGTCGCGACCGGCCGTGCCCGGCACCGGCTGCAGCGGCCGTGGCCCGTCGCGCGGACGGCCGGCTGGACGGTGGGCGTCGTCCTCCTCGCCGCCGCCGTCTCCCCGCCCCTGGCGGCGTTCGCGCACCAGGAGCCGGCCGGGCACGTGGTGCAGCACCTGCTCCTGGGCATGTTCGCGCCGCTCGGGCTGGTCCTGGCCGCGCCGGTCACGCTCCTCCTGGGTGCGTCCTCGACGCCGGTGCGCCGGCGCATCGGCACGGTGCTCGGCAGCCGGTACCTGCACGTGCTCGGCCACCCGTTCACCGCGGCCCTGCTGGCCACCGGCACCCTCTACCTGCTGTACCTCACGCCCCTGTACGCAGCGGCGCTTGGGGACGCCCTGCTGCACACCCTGCTGAACGTCCACTTCCTGCTCGCCGGCTGCCTGTTCGTCTGGGCCATCGCGGGCCCCGACCCGGCGCCGGGGCGGCCGGGCATGGGAACGCGGCTGGCGGCCCTCTTCGCGTCCACCGCGGCGCACGGCTACCTCGCCAAGCTCCTCTACGCCCACGCCGCCCCCCTCCCGCCCGGAGCGGAGCAGGGAGTGGCGGGCAAGGAGCTGGCGGCCCGGTGGATGTACTACGGGGGGGACCTCGCCGAACTGCTCCTGGCGATCGCCCTCTTCGTCGCCTGGTACCGGGGCCGCGTTCCCGCCGGGCGGGTCGTGGCGCGACCGGCGCCCGCGCCCCGGCCGGCCGGCCGTGCAGGACGGCGGAGGCCTCCTCCCGCGCCCGGGTGGCCGCACCGACTCCTCGGCCTCGCGCTCCGGGAGTGACGTTGAGCGGCAGACGTGGACGACCGGTCCTCGCATGGCGCATCATTGGCAGTCTCCGGGTGCGAGTGCCAACCCGGGCCCCTACCTCCGCTCGACCAGGGAGAGCCACGCCGTGCCCACGTACCAGTACGCCTGCACCAACGCCGAGGGCAAGCACGAGTTCGAGGTCGTGCAGTCCTTCACCGACGCCCCGGTGACCGAGTGCCCCGAGTGCGGCGCCGCGGTGCGCAAGGTCTACGGCTCGGTCGGCGTGGTCTTCAAGGGCTCGGGCTTCTACCGCACCGACAGCCGCTCGGGCGGCAAGACGTCCGAGACCGCGGGCAGCAGCAACGGCTCCTCGTCGGGCACCTCCTCCACGCCGGCCAAGGAGAGCTCCACCTCCGCCCCCGCCTCGACGCCGGCGGCGACCTCCGGCAGCGGGGCCAAGGCCGCCAACTGAGGAGAGGCGGCCGGGCCTCGTCCACAGGCTCGCCGCCCCTCCACAGCTCCGCCCGACCGCTTTCCGGCCCGGCCCGACCCGGGAAGGGTCGGCGCCGTGCTCCGACTGCGCCGACCCCCCTTCCCGCTGCTGACCGCCCGCCGACTGGCCGCCGCGCTGCTGACCGCGCTCGCCGTGGGGCTCGCGCTGCGCCCCGGCCCCGCTCCCGCCGAGCGCACGTCACCGCGCGACGTCGCCGTGGTCGTCGCCGCCGCCGACCTGCCCGCCGGCACCGTCCTGGCGCGCGGCGACCTGGCGCTCGTCCGGCTCCCGGCCGGTGCGGTGCCCGGCGGCGTGGTGGCCGCCCCGGAGGAACTGGAGCGCCGCGTGCTCGCCGGGCCCGTCCGCCGCGGCGAGCCGCTCACCGACGGCCGGCTGGTCGGCGCCGGGCTGACCGCCCTGCTGCCGGCCGGCCAGGTGGCGGCCCCCGTGCGGCTGGCCGATCTGGCGGTCGCGGCGCTGCTGCGCGCCGGCGACCGGGTGGACGTGCTGGCCGCCGAGCCGGGCGGCGGCCCCGCCGAGCGGGTGGCAGCGGGGGCCCTGGTGCTCGCGGCCCCCACCGGGGACGACGGCGACGCGGGCGCCGGGCTGCTCGTTCTCGCCGTCGACGCGGAGACCGCGGCGCGGCTCGCGGCCGCCGCGGCCGCCGCCACGCTCACCGTCAGCCTTCCCCCACCCCCGGCCTGACGCGCGGACCGCGGTGTGGCTGGATGGTCCCCGTGCTCAGGGGCTTCAAGGACTTCCTCTTCCGCGGCAACGTCGTCGACCTCGCCATCGCGGTGGTCATCGGCGCGG
Source organism: Blastococcus sp. SYSU DS0541 (assembly GCF_054050875.1). Lineage (NCBI taxonomy): Bacteria > Bacillati > Actinomycetota > Actinomycetes > Geodermatophilales > Geodermatophilaceae > Blastococcus > Blastococcus sp. SYSU DS0541. The sequence goes on from NZ_JBJHAD010000003.1 coordinate 181,900, forward strand.
CCTTCACCGCCGTGGTCAACACGTTCGCCGAGTCGTTCCTCACCCCGCTGATCGGCCTGGTCGGCGGCGGTGGCGAGCTGGGCGGGACCTTCGAGGTGGACGGCCAGATCTTCACCTGGGGTGCCTTCCTCAGCCAGGTGATCACCTTCGTGCTGACGGCGGCGATCCTGTACTTCGTGGTGGTGCTCCCCATGCGGCGGCTGTTCGACCGGCGGGCTGCCGGTGAGGAGCCCGGCCCGGTGGCACCGACCCAGGTCGAGCTCCTCGTCGAGATCCGCGACCTGCTCCGCGCCCAGCAGCAGACGGACCCTCGTGCCCCCCACCACCCGCAAGCTCGCGGCGGGACCCTGCACGAGGGCCGTTAGTCGCTGCCCCAGTGCGGCGGCCGGTCCTCGTAGTAGCGCCGGTCGTCGTCGGCGCCGTCGGCGGGCCGCTCCCCCCAGCCGACGTCGGTGTCGTCCGGCGCCCGGCCCAGCCGCAGCGGCGGCGGTGCGGGTGGCTCCGCGGGCAGCGGCTGCCCCAGCCCCTCGAGCACCTGCGCGGCGGGGAGCCCGGCGAGCACCGCGCCGGGGACGGCGAGCTTGCTCCCGCGGGTGCCCGAGCCGATGACCACCAGGTCCGCCGCGGCGACGGCGGCGTCGACGAGCACCGGCCAGGCGGCGGGCAGGCCGACCGGGGTGATGCCCCCGAAGGCCATGCCGCTCTCGGCGACGGCGACGTCCTGCGGCGCGAACGACGCCTTGCGGGCGCCCAGGTGCCGCCGCACCAGGCCGTTGACGTCGGCGCGGGTGGTGGCGAGCACGAGGCACGCGGCGAGCGTCGTCTCCCCCGCCCGGCGGGCGGCGACGACGACGCAGTTGGCCGAGGCGGCGAGCGGCACCCCGTAGGCGTCGGTGAAGGCGGCGGTGTCGGCGAGGTCGTCGGCGATCTCCGCGACCCACGCCGGCCCGGCCAGCACCGGCAGCGCAGCGGCGACCGGCGGGGCCAGCAGCTCGGGCCGGTCGGCGGCGGGCGACCAGGTCAGCGAACCGAGGACGGGTGCAGCGGGGTCGGGCATGCCCCCGATCCTGCGGCACGGGTCCCGGCGGCGCCGTGGCGGGATCCTGGCGGGAGCCGACCGGGATCCGGCTGTCGGCCCGCCCGGCCGCGCGCCAGGATGGCCCCATGATCGGTCAACTCCACTCCGTCGTGCTCGACGCACCGGACGCGCACGCCCTCGCCGGGTTCTACGCCGACCTCCTCGGCATGGAGATCAGCCGGGGCGAGCCCGGGGACGACTGGGTCGTCGTCACCGGCGCCGGCTACCGGCTGGCCTTCCAGCAGGCCCCGGACCTGCGGCCGCCGGACTGGCCCGATCCCGAGCGCCCGCAGCAGTTCCACCTGGACGTCCGGGTCGCCGACATCGAGGAGGCGGAGCCGAAGGTGCTGGCGCTGGGCGCCCGGAAGCTCCCCGGCGGCGGGGGCGACTTCCGCGTCTACGCCGACCCGGTGGGCCACCCGTTCTGCCTGGTGTGGGACGCGTGAGCGACGGGCCGGTGGACCCGGCGACGGCCAGCCGCTTCGTGGCGGCGGCGGGCTTCCAGGTCACCGAGGCCACCGGCACCCGGGTGGCCGGCCACGTGGAGCTCGGCCCCGACCAGCACACCCCCTGGGGCGTGGTGCACGGCGGGCTGTACTGCACCGTCGTCGAGTCCGCGGCCAGCATCGGGGCCAGCCTCGCGGTGCGCGAGCTCGGCCAGTTCGCCGTCGGCGTCAACAACAGCACCGACTTCCTCCGCAGCGTCACCGCCGGGCGGGTCGACGTCGTCGCCGAGCCGGTGCAGCAGGGGCGGACCCAGCAGCTGTGGCAGGTCGCGCTCACGCGGGAAGACGGCAAGCTGGTCGCCCGCGGGCAGGTGCGGCTGCAGAACGTGCCGCTGCCCGGCTAACGCAGGACGGCGGGGTCCAACGTCACCTGGAACAGCGCGCGCGGGTCCTGCAGGGTCGCGGGCGGCCGGGCGGCCGCCCGCGGCACCACCCGGTCCCAGCGCGCCGGCCGGCGGTGCGGCAGCAGCTCCCGCCCCTGGAACAGGTAGTCCCCCACCACCTCGCCGAGCAGCAGCCCGGCCCCGTGCTCGACCGGCAGGGCGACCGGGTCGCCCGGCCGCACCTGGTCGAGGAAGGCCGACAGCTGGCGCAGGTCCTTGGCCGGGCGCCGGCCGGAGATCTCCTTGGACAGCGCCCGCAGCTCGGCGGGCTCCATCCCGGTCGCGTCGACGTCGATGCCCGACTGGGTGCCCAGGCCCACGACCCCGGCCGCCAGGCAGGCGCCGAGCTCGTTGTGCGCCCGCGGCCGCACCACCCACACCCGCACGCCGTCGGGCTCCGGCGCCGGCGGGAGGTCGTCCGGCCCCGGCCAGAGGTAGGGCAGGTCGTCGGGCTCGGGGCCGAAGCGTTCGGTGAAGCGGCCGCGGTAGAACTCCGGGTCCTTGGCGATCAGGTTCGACCGGTGCGAGCGGTGCAGCGCCTCGTCGCCGAGCCAGGAGGGCAGCAGGCCGGCCGCGGCGAGCTCGGCCTGCGACCGGCCGACGACGTCGGGGGCGAACTCCCCGATCAGTGCCTCGGTCGTGTCCGCGAAGCCGCGCTCCCGCCAGACCCGCACCATGGCCAGCCCGTAGCTCACCAGCGCCGGGGTGCGCCCGCGCCACATCGCGACCGCCGGGTGGCTGGCCCAGCCGTAGTCGGGCAGCTCCAGCGCGCGCAGAATCTGCAGGGTCTCCACGCGCTGCTTGCCCAGCCGCGGGGAGTCGAGCAGCCGGGCGCTCTCCTCGAAGTCCGCCACCGGCACGAAGGTCTGCATCGCGGGGCTACCTGCCCCTGCGGGCATACGGTGAATCTTCCGATCTGGTCGGCCTCCCGGCACGGTCCCGCTGAGAGCCTGCGCGCAGCGGGGGCCGGGAGGTCCTTCTCAACCACCCAGCGCCCGCAGCGCCGCCTCCCAGCGCTCGCGCCGCGCGTCGTCGTCCTGCTCCCACCAGGGCGCCCCGCGCTCGCCCAGGCCGGTCGGTGCCCCCGACCCCCTCCGTCACGACAGCCGGCGGGCCAGCTCGGGCAGGACGACCCCCAGCGGGGCGTCGACCTTGAGCGACGCCTTGGCGTCCCCGCGGGTCGCACCGGAGTTGACGATCATGACCGGGATGCCCCGCTTGGCGGCGTGGATGACGAACCGGTAGCCGCTCATCACGGTCAACGACGAGCCGAGCACCAGCAGGGCCCGGGCGTCGTCGACGAGCGCGAAGGAGGCGTCGACCCGATCCCGCGGCACCGTCTCGCCGAAGAAGACCACGTCGGGCTTGAGGGGACCGCGGCCGCAGGCCAGGCAGTCGACCATGACGAACCCGTCGAGCTCCTCGTCGGGCAGCTCGACGTCGCCGTCGGGGTTGACCTCGTCGGTCGGCTCCGGCCGGAAACCCGGGTTGGCCGCCCGCAGCCGCACGTCCAGGTCCGCGCGCGAGGCGACGTCACCGCAGGCCAGGCAGACGGTCCGGTCCAGCCCGCCGTGCAGCTCCAGGACGTCGCGCGCCCCGCCCGCCTGGTGGAGCCCGTCGACGTTCTGGGTGATCACGTGGGTCACCGCGCCGGCCTGCTGCAGCGCGGCGACGGCCCGGTGCCCGTCGTTGGGCCGGGCCTCGGCGATCTGGCGCCAGCCGACGAAGCTGCGCGCCCAGTACCGGTGCCGGCCCCGTGGGTCGCGGGTGAACGTCTGGTACGTCATCGGGGTGTGCCGGCGCAGCGAGCCGGTGGCACCCCGGTAGTCGGGGATGCCTGAGTCGGTGGACAGCCCCGCCCCGGAGAGGACCAGCGTCCCGCCGGCGGCGAGCAGTCCGGTCAGCTCGGTCAGTCCCTGGACGGCGGGTGGCGCTGCGGTCACCGGCCCATGGTCCCTGCCCGACGGCGCGCGCGCCGTCGGCGGCGGTGTGTACTGCACAGCCTTCCCGGTCACCCTCTGCGGGACCGCCCGTCCCCGGGCCCGATCGAGGAGGCCGACCGTCGACCGCCGCGCGCACGCACGATGCCGGATCACCCCGTGACCGGGGGGTGGTGGTGGGACGTCATCGGCCTGGCGATCGTGTCCTTCGCCGTGGTGGACGAGGTGCGGACGACGCTCGCCGTCGCCAGCGGTCCCGGCCCGCTGACCCGGCTGGTCACCGACGCCGTGTGGCGGCTGGCCCGGCGGCCCGCCATCGCCGACGCCGCACCGGTGCGCGCGGTGGGAGGCCCGGGGGTCATCGTCATCGGGCTGACCGTCGGCGCCTGGTTCACCCTGCTCTGGCTGGGGTGGTCCCTCGTCTTCCTCGGCGACGAGGAGGCGGTCGTCGGCTCGTCGAGCGGGGCAGCGGCGTCGGTCTGGGAGCGCTTCTACTTCGCCGGGTACAGCATCGCCACCCTGGGCAACGGCGGCTTCCAGCCGGCCGGCCCCGGCTTCCAGCTGGCCACCATGGCGGCCTCGCTGAGCGGGATGCTCCTCATCACCCTCGGGGTCTCGTACCTCACCTCGGTGATCTCCGCGGTGGTCGTCAAGCGGAGCTTCGCGTCCCAGGTCACCGGGTTCGGCAGCACCGGCGCAGAGGCGGCGGCCGGCCTGGCCACGCCCGGCTCGGTGGTCCCGGCGGTGGTGCCCCTGTCGTCGCTGTCGTCCACCTTGTCGACGCTCGCCCAGCAGCACCGCGCGTATCCGCTGCTGCACGCCTACCGGCCCCGGGCGCCGGAGCTCGGCACCGCCCCAGCGGTGGCGGTCCTGCTGGACGCGACGCTGCTGCTGTCGTCGTCGGCCGACCCTGCCTCCCGGCTCCCTGCCGGGGTCCGCCGATCGGTCGTCTCCGCCGTCCAGCAGTACGTCGCGCACGCCCCCGCGACCGGTGGTGCGCACGCTGGAGGGGCGCCCGCGCTGGTGCCCGCCGACATCGAGCGCACGGGGCTCCCCGTGGACCCGGCGCAGCTCGCCGAGCGGACCGCGGAGTGCGCGGACCTGCGGGACGAGCTGTCCCGGCGGATCCGGGCGGCCGGCTACCGCTGGCCGGGTGACGAGCGCGCGTCCTGACAGCCGGTCAGGCCGGGGTGAGGGTCTCCTCGAGCCGGGCCAGCATCGCGTCCTGGATGCGGCTCAGGCCCTTGGGTGCGAAGGTGCGCTCGAAGAACCCGCCGATGCCGGTGGCACCCGTCCAGGTGGTGCGCGCCCGCACCGTGCAGACCCCGGCGTCCGCGGGCGTGACGGTCCAGGTGGTCACCATGCTGGAGTTGGTGTCGGTCTCCACGAGCGCCCCGTCCGGGGTCTCGGTGACGACCACGTCCTGCTCGCGCACCCGCTTGGAGGTGGCCTGCAGCCGCCAGTGCACCTTCGTGCCGGCGCCCTGCCCGCCGGCGTCGACGCGGTAGTCGCTGTACTGCTCGGGGAGCACCCGTGGCCGCGTGACGGCGTAGTCGGCGAGCGCGGCGCGGACGACGTCCGCCGGTGCGCGCAGGACTCGTTCGGTGGTGGCGACGACCTGACCCATGCCGCCCATCCTGCCCTCCGGCGGATCGGCTACGCCTGCCCCTCCTCGTTGTTGAGGTAGGAGCAGCGGAAGCGGGCACCGGCCATCGCCTCGGTGAAGCGGGCCTCCCACATCGGGTCGTCGGCCGGGAAGGTCTCGAACACCCGCTCCTCGAGCACTTCCGGGTGCCCGTCGAGCCCGGGGCAGCTGCGCCGCAGCAGGACCCGCGTCGTCCCGTCGACCTCGTCGTGCGCGGCGCCCCAGCGGGCCGCGGCGACCGCCCGCTCCCGCAGCACCCGCTCCCGGGCGGGCAGCGCCCGGCCGGCCGGCTGCGGCACCGAGACCCACCAGACGACGATCCCGGCCAGCAGCACGACCAGCAGCACAGCCGTCAGGACGCCGACCATGCCCAGCACGGTAACCCCGCGTGGGGCCACCGGGCCGGGCCCGCCGGCCGGGTCAGACCTCGGCGGGGGCGGAGGTCAGGTCGTGCGCGCCGCAGGTGCAGCCGTTGCGGGCCGAGAGCACCATCGAGACGGCGTGCGCGCGGTCGCGGGCGCCGAGCTTGCGCAGGATCGCCTTGACGTGCGACTTCACCGTGTCCTCGGAGATGAACAGGTTCTCGCCGATGCGCCGGTTGGACTGGCCCTGGACCAGCTCGTCCAGCACGTCGGACTCCCGGCGGGTCAGCGGCACCTCGGGGGTCAGCTCGCGGGCGACCGGCGCGGCGGACCCGGGCTGGACCCGGCGGATCTGGGGGTCGACGACGGTGCGCCCGGCGCGGGCGGCCAGCACGGCCCAGCCCAGCAGCGTGGCGGAGGCGTTCATGAGCAGGTAGCCGCGGATGCCGGCGGCGAGCGCCTCGTTGACCACGGCCGGGTCCTCGGAGGTCGCCACGGCGACGATGGCGGTGCGCGGGAAGCGGCGGCGCAGGTCCCGGATGGCGGTGAGGGTCGCGCTGCGGCCGGAGCCGAGCTCCACGATCACCGCGTCGGGTCGGGCGGACTCGGCCAGCACCAGGGCACGACGCGGCTCACCGGGTGCGCCCACGGCCTGCAGGCCGGCGGTCTCGTCGACCATGCCGACGAGGCCGCGACGCAGGACCGGGGCGTCGGCGAGGACGAGGACCCGGGTGACGCCGGCAGTGGAGATGGACACGCTGGTTGCTCCGCTCACGTTCGGTGACGACCTGACCTGCATTCCATCGGTCGGGTGAACCGAGTGCTTGAGCAGCCCGTTCGAGGTCGTGTCCCAGCGCTCCGCAATCGGCGGCGGAGCGATCCGGGGAGGGGGGCATCCAGCCCGGCCACTCACCGGCAGACGCCTGCCACGTCCGGAGCACCGGGCCCAGTGCCCGCCGACGGCCCCGCTCGGGCGCAATGGCCTCGGACGCCTCGGGCGGTAGCCGTCGTCGTCGCACCTGCGCGAACGTTCTCACAGGCCCCGCATGCGCAGAGCGGCCTGGGTGCGGTCGCGGACCTGCAACTTGGTCAGCACCCGCGAGACATGGTTCTGCACGGTCTTGAGACTGACCTGCAGTTCGCGGGCGATCTCGGCGTTGCTCTGGCCGTCGGCGATGAGGGCGAGCACCTCGGCCTCGCGGTCGGTGAGCTGTTCTCGACCACCGAGCGCGGCCGGACCGCGGGAGAGCAGGCGGGCGGCCACTCCGGCGCCGAATACCGCGCCCCCTGCAGCCACGGTGCGGATCGCGCCGAGCACATCGTCCTGCCCGGCTCCCTTGAGCACGTAGCCGCGGGCCCCCATGCGCATCGCGGCGGTCACCGCGTCGTCGTCGTCCACCATCGTCAGCACCAGGACGGCGGTCCCGGGCAGCTCGCGGACGATCCGGCGGGTCGCCTCCAGTCCCGGGACGCCAGGCAGGTTCAGGTCCATCAGGACGACGTCCGGCCGGTGCTCGCTGGCCAGCAGGACCGCGCTCGCGCCGTCTCCTGCCGTGGCCAGCAGGCGCACGTCCGGGACGGTCGCCAGCAGGGCGGCGAGCCCGTCCCGGAACAGCGGGTGGTCGTCGACGACGAGGACGCCGATCACAGCAGGGCTCCGTCCGAGCGTGGTGCCGCGGCTTGGGCGCGGGGAATCGGCAGCCGTAGGCGCACCGTGGTACCCCTTCCGGGACGGGCATCGATGGCCAGGCTTCCGCCGAGGTCGGATGCGCGCTCCCGCATGCCCGGCAGCCCGGAGCCCCCGGCGCGAGGTCGGACCATGCCGGAGCCGTCGTCGGCGATCTCGGCGCAGAGCTCCTCGCCGTCGGTTCGGAGGGTCACCCGGCAGGTGGACGCCCCGGAGTGGCGCACGGCGTTGGTGAGGGCCTCCTGGATCACGCGGTAGCAGGCCACCTCGGCCGCCGCGGGCAGCGCAGGCAGTTCGTCGTCCGCGTCGACGTCCGTGCCGTCGGGCAGCTCTGCTTGCAGCCGTTCGGCCAGCTCGCGCACCGCGCCCACCAGGCCGAGCTCGTCGAGGGACGGTGGACGGAGTCCCTCCACCACGCGGCGCACGTCCTGCACCGTGTTCTGGATGCCGGCCCGCAGGTCGAGCAGCGCTGCGTCGGCCGCCGTGGGGTCGTCGAGGAGGTTGCGGGCGGCGTCGGCCTTCAGCGTCAGCCCGGCGAGCGCGGAGCCGAGCCCGTCGTGCAGGTCGCGGCGGAGCCGTCGGCGCTCGTCCTCGCGGGCGAGGATCAGGCGCTCGTGGGCAGCACGCAGCCCGGTGAGGAGGGACGAGGCGTGCACCAGTGCTCCGAGCTGGCCGCTGATGTCGTCGAGGAGTCGGAGGTCGCGGTCCCGCAGCGGCCGCGGGGGCATCGTCCAGCGCAGCACTCCCACGGCGCGGCCGTAGCCGGTCAGCGTGGTCTCCCGGTCGGCAAGGTCAGCGGCGCCGTGCACGGCGAGTGGCCGGCCTGCTCCGTCGAGCACGACGATCGCCGGCAACTCGAGCACCTCGGCCAGTTCCCGGACCAGGTCCTGGAGCAGCCCGTCGACGTCCGTCGCATCGGCGACCCGGCGTCGCACGGCGGCCAGCACCTCCTCCGGCTGCGCCCACTGCCCGTAGGTCAGCCGGTTCGCCGCTCGCTGCAGCGCCTGACGCAGGGGTGAGAAGGACAGTGCCACCAGGCCGGTGGCCAGCCACGGCAGCCACCGCTCCCGTCGTGCGTCCAGCAATGCCCCGACCCCCGCGACGGCCAGCACGTACACGGCGGCGAGGGCGGCGGACAACCCCACGGAGGCGATCGTGCGGCTCACCGCCGGCTGCACGTCGTACAGCCGGTGCTGCAGCACCGCCACACCGATGGCGACCGGCAGTGGGAGCACGGCGACTCCGAAGACCAAGGTCTCCGCTGCGCCGACGAGGATCAGCGGCAGGACCGCCGCCGGCACGGCGGCCGCCCAGGTCAACCACAGCAGCTGTTGACGCAGCAGCGGTCCACCCCCGCGCCACCGCGAGACGAGGCTGCCCACCGCCCCCGCCACCGCCGCTGCCACCGCGCCCAGGGCGAGCACGGCCAGACCGTCGACGACTCCGCCGAGACCGGCAGACAGGCCCACGGGGCTGTCGATCGCGGCCAGCCGCTCGTCCATGGGGGCAGGGGCGAGGACCGACGTCGCCGTGAACAGGAACAGCGCCGTTGCCGACGCCGCGATCGCCCATCGCCATGGCCGCCCTGGCAGGCGCCCATCGGGGAAGACCAGCGGGACCAGCAGGACCAGCACCAGCCAGCCGAGCCCCCGCAACACCGTGCCGGCCACGGCCAGCAAGGCCGCGGCCGACCCGGTCATCGGGGTCGTGACCAGTCCCTGGACACCCACCGCCAGGATGGCCTCGCCGAGCCCCCACACCGCTGCTCCGCCCAGCAGCACGAGTCCGACCCGGTGCCCCGGGCGGGCCAGGCAGATCAGCACGCCCACCCCGGCGTACACGACGATCACCAGCGCCACGACCCATGCGCCGGCAGGGAACTCGCCGACCTGCGCGGCCGTCAGGACCGCCGACGTCGCCGCGCCACCTACCGCCACCGCGGCGGCGCCCGAGACCACGCTGTGCCGAGGCGTCCTCATGCTGCATCGTCCTGGTGTGCGACGGTCAGGTACCGGCCCCGGGGCGAGGCGTCGTGGTCAGCGGGTCGCCCGACGCCCCGGAGAAGACCGGTGGCGCTGCCGCATCCGGTCCGCCGGGTCGGTACCTGAGCATGACGGTCGCAAGGGCGAGGAACCAGACCATCCACGCCACGGTGGCCCAGTCGACGGCGCCCAGCCGCGCGGCGGGCACCGAGGCCACCAGGACGAGCCCCGTTCCGAGGCCGGCCCAGCCGAGCCACGGGGGCAGCTCCCCGTCGGCCAGCACGGCGATCCCGACGCCGGCGGCGTGCACCCCCAGCAGCAGGACGCTCAGGAAGAAGGTGAAGTTCCGGACGTCGTTGACGAGCGACACCGTGACCATGTCGGCACCGTGCTGAGCGCCGTACAGGGCGGCCGCGCCCGCGGCGAGCCCCGGAGCCAGGCTGAGCGCCACGTAGGCGATGCCTGCCGCGAAGGCGGTCTGCGACGCCCAGCCGCCGGTCTCGGAGCGGCTCAGCGCCCGGGCCAGGAAGGCGAGCACCGGGAGCAGCAGCAGGAAACCGACGGACTCGACGTAGCCGCCGGCCATGATCCGGGCCAGGTCGCCGTCGACGTACTCGGCGGCGACCGCTTCGGCGCCGTCCCCGAGCCGCGGGGACCGCTGCTGGCTGATGCCGACGAGGATGAGCACCACATGCGCGAGCGCGAGGCTTCCCGCCACCCGCCATGCCGTCCGGGACATGGCGTCCTCCGTTCGTTCGAGACCGGGCTCTCCGATCCCCGGACCCAACGGTCCTGCGTCGACACGGAGTTGCCATCAGGCGCCTTCCCGCGACCGCCGGGAAGATCTCCCACCCGACCGCGTCGGGGCTCCCCTTCCCCCCGACAGGGGGATGCGAGTGGTGCGCCCCTCGGCCCAGATGCCCGTCAGGCGGCTCGCTGCAGAGGCCGATGAGCCGTCCACCTGCAGATCTATGGGTGGGGTGCTAACCGTTGCTCTGACCAGCAGCGAAGCCGGTCGGCCGGCGAAGTTCTTACACGATTTCGGCCGACTTCTTACACACTCGCCGCCGGGCGCGAGCTGACCCGGCCCGGCAGCGGCCCGCCGCCGGCCAGTACCGGCGTCCGGGCCACCCCGCGAGGCCGGCTAGGCCGCCAGCGGCTCTTCGTCACCGGCCACGACCCGAGGCAGCAGAACGGCGGGCACCGCGGGACAGGCCCGGCACCGAGGTCGGAGCCCGACCACGTGGACGGAGACGTGCCGCGGGTGCCCGCAGCGGGCGCAGGCGATCCGCCAGCGGTCCGTCGATCGGCCCGGGTAGGCCTCCTGGGGCACCCAGCCTGCGGCGGTGAGCCGGTCCATGGCCACCTCGGCGCTCAGGCTTCGCTTCCGCGCGCTCTCCCGGGCGCCGCACGGCACGCAGCCGCCCTTGCCGTCACGCAGGTTGGCCAGCATCGGCGCACCCTCGGTTCGGCAGGTGTCGCAGCGGGCGCGCCAGGGGTCGGTGACACGGCCCGGATAGGGCTCCAGCGGGGTCATCCCGTGCTCCCTGAGCTTCTGTTCCGCGGTCTCTGAACTGAGCGCGCGCGGCCACCGGCTCGGGTCCCGGCGGCGCACGTACGCGTCCAGGTCGGCCCGGTCGGGCGGCAGCGACGCCACCTCCTGCTCCACGCGGGCCCAGATGGTTCGGGCGGAGACCGTCGCCGCGTCGACAGTCTCCGTCGCGCCGTCCTCACCGTCCAGAGCTGCCGGAAGACCCCGGTCCTCGCGCAGCCAGCGGAGCACGGCCCGCTCGACCTCGAGCGCGTGCGCGCCGGTCGGCACCGCGACGGTGTGCAACACCGTCCAGCCGCGGCGCCGGTGCAGGGCCAACCGGGTGCTGTCGGCCGCGGTCACGCCGATCTTGTGCGCCCCCCGGCGGGGATCGGTGAGCAGGTACACCACCGCCGGTGCCGCCGGGTTGAAGCCGCTGACCGCACATGCCGAGCAGCCGGCATGGCCTTTGCGCACGTCCGAGTGCCGGATCGGCTTCACGAAGTCGCAGGCGGTGCACCGGCACAGCCACGGTTTGTCGGATCCGGGATAGGGCTCCTGGGGTTCCAGCCCGGCGTCGCGCATGACGGCCTCCGCCGCCGCAGCGTGCGCGGCGAGACGGCGGCGGGCTCTATCGCGGTGGAAGCAGGCCCTGCAGCGCTTACCTTCCCGGAGGCGGCGCAGGGTCTTGACCGCGGCCGCACCGCAGGCCCTGCAGGTCACCTTCCACGGGTCCAGAGCGGAGCCGGGGTACGGCTCGGCCGGGTCGAATCCGACGCTCCGGCACTCCGCGGCCGCAGTTTCCGGGTCCAGGCGGCGGGCCTGCCCAGTGGCCTGGTCGGTGCACTTCCGGCAGCCAGAGCCCTTGCGGTGCTTCCCCGCAGCGACCGTGACCTCTGCGGCACAGCCGGCGCACGTGACCGTCCATTGCTCGTGGAACGGCGGCGGCAGCGGCTCGGTCGGGATCAGTCCGGCGGCACGCAGCCGCTCGGCGGTCTGGACGGGATCGGCAAGGCTCGGCACCCGAGGGGACCGTCCGATGGATCTCGATAGCGGCAATCACGCCGGTCGGTGTAGAGAGGCCGGGTAATACGCTTGCTGACCTGCGGTGTAAGACGATGCCGGATTTCGTGTAAGAGGTCGGAAACGTCAGAAGCGCCGACCAACGGTCGGCGCTTCTGGGAGCAATGGTTAGCTCCTGGTGGTGGGGTGCTAACCGTTGCTCTGACCAGCAGCGGAGCACCGGCATCGGTGGAGTTCTTACACGTTTCCGGCGGAGTTCTTACACAGCCCCGTCCTCGGTCAGCGCCAGCCTTCCAACAGCTGCGCCGGGCTCAGGACGTGCGCACCCTCGATGGAGCTTCCGGAGCGGGACACGACGAGCAGCGGGGTGTCGGACGATGCGCCGGGCAGCTGCCCGCGGTGGGTCACGAGAGCGGCGAAGTCGCGGTCGTCGAAGGGCTGGTTCTCCAGCCATTTGATGCGCGCTGGCCGCTGACCACCAGCGCCGAGGTGGAGTGCGACAGCGCCTCCTCCAGGTAATCCCACATCGGCAGGCCGCGGGGTCACTCCTCGCAGACCAGCGGCAGGCCGCCGGTGACCAGGTAGGCGTCGAAGGTGTCGGCCGGGTCGAGGTCGAGCATGGCGCCGAGCTCGAGCGGGCTCAGCGGTGGCACGATCATCTCCACGGCGCGCTGGTGAAAGGGGCGCCCGTAGGCGTTGAGCGCTTCCATCATCGCCAGGTCTGACCCGACGCCGATGAGCAGCACCGGGTGGCGAGCGATGACCCGGTCGAACACCTTCTGCAGAGCGCCCTCGAAGGCGTTGTCGGGGCCGGTCAGGTACGGCAGCTCGTCGATCACCACGATGCTGGGGCCGTCGGTGGGCAGGGCGGTGGCCAGCAGCCGCAGTGCGGCCTCCCACGTCGCCGGGGTGATGCCGGCGGATGTGGTCGCGTCGGACAGGTCGGAGGCGGCGACCTCCTCGGCGAACAGCCGCAGCTCCTCCGCCGGCTGCTGCATCGACGCGGTGAAGAACACGTGCGGCACGCCGGCACGCTCGATGAACTCCTCGATCAGGCGCGACTTCCCGACCCGTCGACGAACGCGAACGATTTCGGAGTTCAGCACCACCACTGACCGTGGTTCCCTGCGGCAGTCCTTGGTGTCGGCCATCCGCTCGGCGGCGAGCCCCGGCGTCTGGGCCGACGCTGTCGCCATGACCTTCGGCGTGTTGCGTGGCAGGGCGCTGCACCGCGTCGTGCGAGAGTCCGGCGGTGTGCCCCTCGCCGTTGCCACCCTGACGGTCGGGGGTGCGGTTCTCGCGGCTGACAGTCTGCGCACCGAGCTCCGGCCGGGGGCGCCGATCGTTGCGGCCAAGGTCGGTCAGCGCGGCAACTGCGCTGTGCTGCTCACCGGGTTGGCGACCGTGGAGGGCAATGATCTGCTCGACGACGTCCTGGCCGCCCTCGACCTGCGGCACGACGTCGAGTCGGCGATGCGGGCGGTCAGTGACGTGCTGCTTTGGGCCTGCAGTCCACTGCTGCCCCACGTGCCTGAGCTGCTGGCGGTCAACGACTCCCTGTGGGACGTCGTGCTGGCGGTCCAGACACGGCACGGGAGGTGGCAGTACGCGCGCTTGCGTGGGTTCCGCGGCACGGATGACTTCGCGTTCGAGACGCAGATGCTGCAGCCGAGGGCGGATGAAGTTCTGACCGTGGTTCTCGGGGCGTGGCATCCGGAGCTGGGCCGGCTTGACTCCGCGTACGCCGAGGGCTACGCGGACATGGTGTTCACCGCACGCGCGGTTCGCATGCCTGCCCCGCCGCCACCGCAGGCGCTGCCCGTGACCGACGTGGTGGCGGCCGTGGCGGCCGAGCTTGACGCGGCGATCGCCACCGAGGAGCTCGCGCGGCGGCCTGTGGGCTGGCCGGCGCGGGTGAAGTGCGCGCCGAGGCCGGCGCCGGGTGGCCAGATTCGGGACCGCGGCTACCGTGGGACGGACCGCCCCTACCCGAACGTGAGCGGCACGACATGGGGGTTGGACGCGTTGGGCCAGCAGATCCCGAGGTGCACGGACGGCCACGGCGGCCCGGCTGGCACCGTGTCGGGCGGCTGCGCGGGGCCGGGTTTCCGGCATGACGCCCTGTTCTACGACTCGGTCGAGGAGTTGGCCGACCTCGCCGCTCCGTTCCTGCTCGAGGGCCTGGCAGCTGGAGACGGCGCGGTGATCGCCGCCGGCCCGGCAGTCACCGCCGCCCTGCACGACGCGGTTGAGAACCACTCGCTGGTGCTGGTGCTCGAGCGGCACGCGCTCTACCGGTCCCGCACGCCGACGGCGATCACCACCTTCCGCGGACTGGGTGAGCAGGCAGGCCCAGGCCGGCGGGTCCGGGTCGTCGGCGAGGTCGACTTCGGCACCACCGCCGCGGACTGGACCGAGTGGCAGCGCTACGAGGCGGTGATCAACGCCGCGTTCGCGTCGTCACCGCTGTGGGGGCTGTGCGTGTTCAGTACCGCCCTGCCCGAGCCGCTGCTGACTGCTGCCCGGCGCACCCACCCGCAGCTGGTAAGCCGTGACGGCCGGGCGACGAACGCTGACTACGTCGACCCGGCGACCTACCTGGCCGGTCTCTCGGTCCCCGACGAGCCGCTGGAGCGCACGCCGCCCGCGCTGGTCGCCGACGACGTCACCGACTTCATCGGGCTCCGGCGGACCATCCGCCGCCATCTGAGCAACCTCGCCGGACCGGCCGACCTGCTGGAGGACTTCCAGCTGGCTGTGGACGAGATGACCTCCAACGCTGTCCGGCACGGCCACCGGCCGGTCAGCCTGCGGCTGTGGACCGCGCCGGGTCAGCTGGTGTGCACCATCGGCGACGCCGGAACCGGCCCGGCCGACCCCTTCGCCGGGTACGGGCCGGCGCACGGCGAGGACCTGTCGGCCGGCGGGATGGGGCTGTGGCTGGCCCGCCAGCTGTGCGACCACGTGGCCCTGCGCCGCGACGCGCACGGCAGCAGCGTCCGGCTCACTACCCGCTGGGTCTGAGCCGACCCCCGCGCTGTCCTGGGGTCAGTCCCTCGGGAAGCCCGGCGGCACCCGGTGCGGGCCGGCCTCCGGCGGGCGCGGCCGGTCCTGCGGGTGCAGCCGGACGGCGACCAGGGCGACGTCGTCGTCGGGCGCGTCGGGCAGCATCCTCGCCAGCAGCTCATCGCACAGCTCGTTCAGCTCCCGGCCGGCGAGCTCGGCCAGCACAGCCTTCAGCCGAGCCGTTCCCGCGTCGAGGTCGGAGTTCCGGCGCTCGACGAGCCCGTCGGTGTACAGGAGGACGACCACGTCCCGCTCCAGCGTCACCTGAGACTCTCGCCGGAGCGCGTGGGCATCCACACCGAGCAGCAGGTCGGTGCGCTCGGTGGTCAGCGCGGTCACCGTGCCGTCAGCGGCGATCGTCATCGGCGGCGGATGGCCGGCGTTCGACCAGCGCAACCGGGTCAGCCCGGCCTCCCGCTCGTCGTCGGTCTGCTCCAGCCGCGCGATCAGCGTCGTGGCCAGGATTCGCGACTGCAGGGTCTCCATCACCTGGCCCACCTGGCGCAGCACCGCAGCCGGCCCATTCTGGTCCAGGGCGCCGATGGTGCGCACGATGCTGCGGATCTGCCCCATCGCCGCTGCGGCAGCCACGTCGTGCCCGACGACGTCGCCGATGACCAGCTGGGTCGCGCCGCCGGGCTGCATGAACGCGTCGTACCAGTCGCCGCCGACCTCCGCCGACTGAGCTGCGGGCACGTACCGGACGGCGATCTGCAGGTGGTCGGGTTCGGGCGGAGCGGTGAGCAGCGACCGCTGGAAGCCCTCGGCCAGCCCACGCTGCTGCCGGAACAGCCGGGCGTTGTCCAGCACCAGCCCGGCGCGGGCGGCGACGTGCCGGGCGGTGACCAGATCCTCGGCGCTGAACGCGCCCCGGTCGGTGCCGTTGGCCAGGGTGAGCATCCCGACCGAGCCGTCCCGCCCAGGTAGTGGGAGCACCACCACCGCTTCGGGTGCCAGCGCCCGGAGCGCATCGTGCATCGGCCCGGGGGGGAGCCTCGTGAGGGCTCGCGCGGTCGCGTCGGCGTCGAGGAGCTGCAGTTGACCTGTCCGCATGGCCCGCTTCAGCACGGCGTCGTTGGAGAGGGCAGCCAACCGGACCCGGGCGTAGTCATCCAGGACCTCCTGCATCGCGGGGTCGACGTGCTGGGCGGCGGCGTGGCGCAGGCCGCGCCGGACGCCCGCGGCCTGGTCGTCCACGCTCAAGGTGACGATGCACCAGTCGGTCAGCGCGGGGACGAGCAGCCGGACCAGCCGGTCGGCGGCCTCGTCGGGGTCCAGGGTGCCGACCAGCTCCTCGGTGATCCGGCCCAGCAGCCGCTCCCGGCCGGCCGCCCGCTCCGCCTGCTGCTGCGCCACGGCGCGGGCGGTGACGTCGACGAAGTGCAGCGCCACCCCGGTCGGGTTCGGCACGGCGCGCACCTCGACCCAGACGTCCAGCGGCTGGGGGTAGTACGCGTCGAAGGACACCGGCTGCCCGGTGTCGGCGGCGCGGCGGTAGTGGTCCTCGAACTCGGTGCCGACGGCGGCCGGGAACGCCTCCCACAGCGGGCGGCCCAGCACCTTCTCCCGGGGGAAGCCGGTGATCCGCTCGACCTCGGCGTTGACGTGCGTGATCACCCAGTCGGTGTCCACCGCGAGGAAGCCGACCGCCATCGACTCGACCGCCTGAGCTGCCAGGGCCAGCGGCTCCCGTTGGGCGGTGGTGTCGTGCACCACGCCCACGAGACGCGAACCGGCGCCGTCGCCACCGCCGATCACCTGCCCCCGGGCGGCAAGCCAGCGGTGCGCGCCGTCGGCATGCACGATTCGGTACTCGGCGTCGTAGGTCGCGCCGGTGTCGACGGCGTACTGCACCGCCGCGACGACATCGGCGAGGTCGTCGGGGTGCACGTGGGCGTACACGTCGTCGGGGCTGCCGGAGAAGCCTGCCCGATCCATGCCCGACAGCCCCAGCAGGCGGTCATCTACGGTCAGCGCGCCGGTGTCCAGATCCAGGTCGAAGGTGCCCACCTGCCCGGCAGCCAGCGCCAGCGACCACCGGGACCGGTCGAACTCGCGTTCGACGAGCAGCTGCCGGGCGTGCGCCGCGGACTCCTCCGCCCAGGCCACGGCGGCGTCGGCGCGCAGCTGGGCCGCCCGCATCCGCAGCTCCGAGCCGCACGCACCGGCCAGGTCGGTCAGCACCGCCACGTCTTCGTCCGACCACTCCCGTGGCCGGCTGTCGATGGCACACACCGACCCCACGACCTTGCCGTCGGCGTCGGTGATCGGAACGCCGGCGTAGGCGATGACATGCAGGTCGGGGATGGCCAGGTTGTCGGCGACCAGCGGATCGGTGCGCGCGTCGGTGATGACCAGCGGCGCGGCCGAGCGCACCACGTGCTGGCAGAACGAGTGGCTCAGCGGTGTCTTGCGCGTGGACTGCCACGGCTCGGGCAGCCCCAGCGCGCCGGGGAACACCTGCTCGTCGTCCGACACCATCGTCACCAGCGCCACCGGGACGTTCAGCTGGCGGCGCACCAGGCGGGCGAAGCGCTCGAACGCCGCATCCGACTGCGCCGGCAGCGCGGTGCCCGCAGGTAGCGAGCCAGTCACAGAGACCCCCTTGGACAGGGACGCGGACGTGAGGTCCCACGGAGTCGGCCCACCGATGGTACCGGTCCGCGCTACGCCCACCGTTCCTTCGATCCCGTGCGGGGGCCGTTGCTAGTCGTCGAGTGAGCCGCTCACGGTCATCCGGTCAGCCAGTTCGCGCAGCTTCAGGTTCTGGCGCTGGCTTGCGTCGACCAGGAGCGCGAACGCCTGGTCGGAAGTCAGCCGGTGGCGCTCCATGAGGATGCCGACCGCCATCCCGATGCGGCGGTTGGACTCGAGGCCCGCTTCTAGGCTTGCAGCCTGCGCGCGCGCAGTCTCAAGGTCAGACAGCGCCCTGCGCAGCTGCTCGTCGACCGACCGGCGAGGCTCGAGCATGTGGGCAGTGTCCCAGCGCGAACCGCTGCGGCAGAACGAGGGCCGGACGCCGCCGCAGACCAGGCGGCCGGCCGTAGCCCGTCGTCCTGCGGGGCCGGTGTCTCGGCGGTGGCCCGCAAGCGCCGGTGGGTCAGCTCCACGTCCATCAGCCGCCGCATCAGGCTGTGCTCGGCCAGGTTGAACGGGCTGTCCCTGCTGTAGACCGCCCGCAGGTCGTTGCCGAGCCGTCCCAGGCCGGTGGTGTCCTCGGCAGCCTCCGCCAGATCCAGCTGCACCGCCTCGACCTCCTTCACGAACCGGGCCATCGCCTGCTGCGTACCGGCGACGTCCTGGCGGTACCGCTGCCGCACCGCCTCGAGCACCCAGTCCCGAGCCGGGATGTCGTCGGGGTGGAGGTACCAGTGGCCGCGTTCACCCCTGCGTGCCAGACCTTCCCCGCCTCGCACAGCTCGCGCAGCACGTCGGTCGGCACGCCGGCGAGCTTGGCCGCCTGCCCGACCGTCACCTCGGTCATGCCCGGTCCCGGCTCAGTCGCACAGCGCCAAGCCAGCCTCGATGAGGTCACCGATGCTCACCTTGAGGTCCAGACCGCTGCCATCGTCGGCCCAGATCGGGTCGATGTCGGCCCACTCGCCGGAGCCCTTCGCGGTGCCGTTGACGGCGTACGTCGTGCCGTCGGCGGTGAACGTGACCCGGCTGCCGGGTTCGCAGTCGAGCGTGCCGCGGTCGACGGTCAGCGGCCAGGTCCGGCCCTCGCCCTCGAACTCGGCGCGGGACACCTCGCCGACCTCGCCGGCCGACGAGCCGCTGGAGTCCCCGCCTCCGATCCGGGTGCAGCCGTACACGACGGCCGCGACGACCAGCAGGAGGATGAGGAAGCCGCTGCACGAGTCCCCGGCGACGGAGGGGTGCCGGGGAGTGCGATTCCCCGGGCGCATTCCTTCACCGGGTGGGCTGGGACAATCGGGCCGGAGCTTCGCCGCGACCCCGTGGTGGGCGGGAGACGGGACCAGATGAGCACGCACGACGGCGATGGCACCGAGCCTGAACTGTCACGCCTGATCAGCGGCGACGAGGCACGCCGCTCGCTGCTGGACATGGCCGTGGCGGCGGCCGGCATCGGCACCTTCGACTGGGACCTGACCACCGGGATTCTCACCTGGGACGACCGGCTGCTCGAGCTGTTCGGGTACGGGCCGACCGAGTTCGACCAGACGATCGAGGCGTTCAACGACCGGCTGCATCCCGAGGACGTCGGCCCCGTCGGCGTGCAGATGCAGAAGGCGATCGACGGGTGTGGCGACTACGCCGCGGAGTTCCGGGTGCTGCTGCCCGACGGCGGGCTGCGCTGGGTCGCCGCGCGCGGGCGGGCGCTGTGCGACGAGGGCAACGCCGCGGTCCGCCTGCTGGGTTCCGCGTGGGACATCACCGGTCGCCGCGCCGTGCAGGAGCAGGGTGAGCAGGCAGCGGCGCGGGAACGGCTGCTCAGCCGCATCACCGAGGACCTCGCCGCCGACCTGGACGCGGAGACGGCCGTCGGCCGCCTCGCGCGGCTGGTGATTCCCGCGGTCGCGGATCTGGCCATAGTCACCCTGATCGGCGACGACCGCGCCGCCGGGTCCCGGCGCGGTCTGCGCACCTCGGAGTCCTGGCACGCCAATCCGGAACTGCGGCCGGCGACCGAGGCCTACGCGCAGGCGCGGCTGGCCGCGCTCCGCGACGACGCCCTCATCGTCGGCGCCCTGCGGACCGGGCAGCCGCAGCTGCTCAACGGCAACGCGACCGCTCAGGCGCTGTCGATGGTGCAGCCCGGCCCGACCCGCGAGCTGCTCACCACCCTGGCGCCCGAGGCGGTGGCGGTGCTGCCGCTGCCCGGCCGGACCGGCCCGGTGGGCATGCTCACGCTGGCCAACGGCCTCGAACGCGGCACGTTCAGTCCCGAGGATCTGGTCACCATGCGGATCGTCGCCTCCCGGGCCGGGCTGGTGCTGGACAACTCGCGGCTCTACCGACAGCAGCGGAATCTCGCCGAGGGGTTCCAGCGGTCCCTGCTGACCCCGCCGCCGGAGCCCGACCACCTGCAGATCGCTGTCCGCTACGTGCCCGCCGGGCAGTCCGCGCAGGTCGGCGGAGACTGGTACGACGCGCTGATGCAGCCCGCCGGGGCCACGGTGCTGGTCATCGGTGACGTCGTCGGCCACGACGTCGAGGCCGCCGCCGCGATGGGGCAGCTCCGCAGCATCGTGCGCACGCTCGGCGCGATCGACGGGGACGGGCCGGCCGCGATCCTGCGACAGGCCGATGAGGTCATGCAGACCCTGCAGTCGGGAATCCTCGCGACCGTGGTCGTCGCCCGCCTCGAGCAGAGCGCCGCCGACCGCGACCTCGGCGTGACCCGGCTGCGCTGGTCCAACGCCGGCCATCCGGCGCCGGCCGTCATCGCTCCCGACGGCACGGTGACGCTGCTGACTGCCGGCCACACCGACCTGATGCTCGGCGTCGACCCCGGGACCCGGCGCCGCGACGCGCAGGTGACCCTGGACCGCGGCGCCGTCGTCATCCTCTACAGCGACGGGCTGATCGAACGGCGCGGCTCCGACCTCGACCACGGCGCCGCCCGGCTACAGGCCGCGCTGGCCGACCTCGCCGGCCACGACCTCGACGAGCTGTGCGACGAGCTGCTGGCCCGGATGCTGCCCGACCAGCCCGATGACGACGTCGCGCTCGTCGCGGTGCGGCTACACCCCCAGGACCGGCCGCGGCCGCCGGAGGCCGGCCCGAACCGGGTGCCACCTACCGTCCCCGCCGACTGACGTTCAAGCAGCACATGGGGGGCCAGGGCCGCGGTGGCGTGTGCGGCCAACGCCGCAGCTCACGCGGCCCGGCCCGGGGCCGGGGCGACGATCACCGCCATGTGAGCACGTGACCCGCACCGAGTCGGGAACGGCCAGCGGCCTGGCGCGCCATGGAACCTCCAGTCCGGGCGGTCCGGCGGTGCGGTCGGCCACGTCGTGGTTGCCGCCGCGGCAGTCAGCACATGCAAGAGAGTGCCCCGGCAGTTCGGGCAGCGGCTGCCCGCCGGCCGCCCGCCGGCCGGAGCCGATGCCGCCTCGCAGGTGCGAATCAGGTGCTCGACGAGGCGCGACCGGGGTCCCGTTGGCGCAGCTGGTGGCGGAAGCACAGGCCTCCCCGCCGCGCGGCGGCGCTCAGGCTGCCGACGAGTTCCCCAGCACGCTGCTGGGGATCTCCCGCAAACCTGTGGGGGCAGTCGCCAACAGGCTGTTGGACAACTCGGGCAGCGGCGTTCGCACAAGGAGCTCCCTGGACACCGCGGACTACGCCCCCGAACTGCTCCCGCAGCCGCTCGGCAATCATCGCGATGCCCACGGGGTACGGGGGCCGCCCCGCAGGACCAGCTTCCCCGTCGACTTCGGTCCCTCCAGCCGGACGTCCTCGATCTGGTCGGGCGGGAACAGCGGCCAGTCGGCGTCGAAGAACGCGAGCACCCCCGGTCACCGGGACGTCGGCAGGCAGCCACGGATCGCCGGGGAGCGCGTTCACGGACGAGCTGAACTCCGGGGTTCAGGACAGCGAAGGGGGCGCCTCCTCGCGCGTGTAGTCCACACGCGCCCACACCGTCTTGCTCCCGCTCCCGAGTGGCTCCCAACCGTGGGCACCGCTGATCTCGGCGACCAGGGCCAGACCCAGTCCTCCGAGCGCGGCGTCCCGGCCCGGGTCGGGAGTCGGCGGCACGTCGCCGGCGGCGTCGACAACCTCGAGCAGCCAGCACTGGCCGTGGTCGGTCACCATCACCTCGACCGGCGACCGGCCATGCCGCACGGCGTTGCTGACCAGTTCCTCGAACGCCAGGAGGAGCCGCTCGACGCCTCCCTCGGTCGCCCCCCGGGGGCGCACGCCGTCGTGCAGAGCGGCACCGAGCTGCCTGCGGGCGGCCGTGACGTCCGACGGCCGCATCGGGCGCCAGCGCCCCAGGATGCGGCCGTCGGACCGAGGCGCCGGGCGCGGGCTGAGCACCCAGGGCGTCCCCGCCACAGGGGCGGGAGCCGTCACCGTGGCGAGCACAGGATCACCGCTGCCGGTCATCCCCGCCGCCGCGTTCTCGGCGACCCGCGGGGCCGAGCCCGTCAAACCCGGCGGGGCCTCATCGGCAGGCGCGGGGAGGCCGAGGTCAGCTCGGGGTGGGGGGACACGATCGTCTGGCACGGGGATTTCCTGTCGTCCTGACCGGTTGTTTTCAGTCACGGCTGCGGGCCACTCTTTGACCGCGCGTTGAGACAATGTTGAGGCTAGGTCCAGGTGGTGACGTCCCGCCGCCACGCGACGGTGTGCCCTGCGCCACATTCGCCGACAGTAGTTCCCTTGGTAGGTTCGAGACATGGTTGAGACCCGACTTCCGGATCAACGGGGGGTCAAGGATCCGGCCGTCGAAGGGACGTCGCACCGGCCGCTCCCGCGCCCGGTCGTCCTGCTGATCGACGACGAGGTGGACTTGGTCGCGATGGCCGGCAACTACCTCACCCGGAGCGGCTTCGAGGTGCTCACCGCCGGCGACACGCGGACCGGGGCGGCGCAGCTGCGGGAGCGCCCGGTCGACCTGGTGGTCCTCGACCTCGGGCTGCCCGACGGCAACGGCCTGGAACTGCTCCGCACCCTGCGCCAGGACGACCACCCGGTGCCCGTCGTCGTCCTGAGCGGCCGCGGGCTGGAGGGCGACCGGCTGCTCGGCCTCGAGCTCGGCGCCGACGACTACATCGTCAAGCCGTTCTCCCTGCCCGAACTGGCCGCGCGCATCCGAGCGGTGCTGCGCCGCTCCGCCCCCCCGTCCGCCGGCCCGCTCGTACCGGTGGGCGAGCTCGTCATCGACACGTCCGCGCACGAGGTGAGCGTGCACGGCACCCCCTTGGCGCTCAGGCCCCTGGAGTACGACCTGCTCACCCTGCTCGCCCTGTCCCCGCGGCAGGTCCACTCCACCGCCCAACTGCTCGAGCAGGTGTGGGGCTCCGCCGCCGGGCGGGCCGACGCCACCGTGTCCGAGCACGTCTACCGGATCCGGCAGAAGCTGACCCACGCCGGCGCCGCCAGCCCGCGGATCGTGACCGTGCGCGGCGTGGGGTACCGACTGGACCCATGAGGCGCACCATGACTCCCGACGAGGTCGACTACACGGCGGTGTTCGACGCGCTGCCGGCCCCATTCCTGGTTCTCACGCCGGAGCTGGTGATCGTCGGGATGAACCGAGCGCGGGAGCGGGTCACCGGGACGCGTCGAGCCGACCTGGTCGGGCGCCATCTGTTCGAGGCATTCCCCGACAACCCGGAGAACCCGCGAGCCAGTGGGGTGCGCCACCTGCGGGCCTCGCTGGAGCGGGTGCTGTCCACGGGGGAACCGCACACGATGGCGGTGCAGCCCTACGACATCCTCGACCAGTCGACGGGCGAGTTCGTGGAGCGGTACTGGAGCCCGGTCAACGTCCCGGTGCTCGATGAGCACGGCCGCGTAGTGCTGCTGCTGCACCGGGTGGAGGACGTCACGGACTTCATCCGGGAACGGCAGCTGCGGCAGGTCGAGCAGGAGCGGGGCGAGGAAGCGCTGCAGACTCGTCTGGAGGATCTGGAGGTCGACCTGTTCAACCGCGCCGGCGAGATCCAGGAGGCCGACCGCAACCTGCGGGAGGTCATCGCCCGGCTGGAGACCACCACCGCGCAGCTGCAGGCCCAGCACCAGGAGAAAGACCGGTTCATCGCCACGCTCTCGCACGAGCTGCGCAACCCGCTCGCCGCCGTCCGAGCCGCCCTCGACGTCCTCGCCCTCGACATCGCCGGGAACCCGGTCCTGGCGGTGCTCGACCGCCAGACCGCGGCCCTGACCCGCATGACCGACGACCTGCTCGACGCCGCCCGCGGAATCGCCGGACGGCTCACCGTGCAGCGTCACCCCCTGGACCTGCGGACGCTGGTGGAGCAGGTCGTGGCCGACGTCGGATCCGCACACGGAGGGCGGGCCCGCACCATCGACCTGGTGCTACCAGAGACGCCCGTGCCAGTCGACGGCGACGCGGTCCGCCTGGGCCAGGCCGTGACCAACCTGATCGACAACGCCTGCAAGTACACCCCGGCCGACGCCGCGGTCGGCGTCCGGCTCACTGCCGACGACGGCAACGCCGAGCTACAGGTGCACGACGACGGGCCCGGGTTCGACCCCGCCGTCGCCGAGCGGTTGTTCGAACCCTTCCACCGCGAGCCGGATCCCCGGAGGCAGGCACCCAGCGGCCTGGGTCTGGGGCTGGCCGTCGTCCGCGGCATCACCCAGCTGCACGACGGCACGGTCACCGCGCACAGCAACGGCCCCGGCACCGGCGCCACGTTCACCATGCGGCTGCCGCTCCGCGTCGAGCTGCCCGACGCCGCGCCGGCTACGGAACCGGCAAGGGAACCGGCCTCAACCGGCAGCCAGGGGCCTCCCGCGGAATCGACACCGTCCGCGCCGCCGACGCCGCTGCGCATCCTGATCATCGACGACAACGAGGACCTCGCCCGCGCCTACCAAACGGCGTTGACCCTCCGCGGCCACGAAGTCACCGCCGCCTTCACCGCCCGCGACGGGCTCGCCCAGGCCCAGAATGCCTTCGACGTCGTCCTCTGCGACATCGCCCTCGGCGAGGACGTCGACGGCTACGAGGTCGCTCGCCGGCTGCGCGGTACCACACAACACCGCCGGACGCGGTTCGTCGCCATCTCCGGATTCGGCCGCGACAGGGACAAGTCCCGGGCCCTGGAGTCCGGATTCGACGCCCACCTCACCAAGCCCCTTGACCCCGGCGACCTGGAGCAGCTGCTGCGCCGGTGGAGTGCGGACGAAGCCACCGACCCGGACCGGGACTGAGCTCCACCGCCTGCAGGCCGTCGCCGACCGGGTCGCCGGCGGCGAGCTGTTAGGCGAGGGCGACAAGTACGTCCTGCACCAGCACGCACGCCGCACGCAGCCCGGTGTCCTTGACGTCGATGAAGGTCATGTGCGGCCACTGCCCACGACCATGCGCTGCAGGACCGGGCACGGCGTGACGTTAGCCGGGGCGTCTGGACGGGCGCACGCACCAGCGCTACGAGTCTGCGTCCCCGCTCACCGGCGCACCGTAGGTCCGCGTCCTGACGGGGCGGGATGATTCGGCCAGTACGGCAACACGTGGGGGGAAATGTGGGACATCTCTGCGTCCCTCGACGGGCCTCGGTGACCGCTGCGCTCGGCCGGCCCGGGCGGTCTGAGCCTGGCCGTGTGCGGCGGCCAGCTGTGGCAGCGACACGCGGTTCTGCACGGGGCGATCAGCGGCCCGCTGGCGCGCAGCAACGTCTCCCTTGCGTCACGCTTCGGGTGGAGCTGCTGGACTCCGAGGTGGTAGGGCCGCACGATGCGAGCTGTGAACGGACCCCGGCCGGTGTGGCCCCTGCTGGCGATGGCGGCGCTGCTGGCCGCCACGCCTGCGCTGGCCGCCTGCGGCGCCGGCGGGCCGGGCAGTTCGCCCTACGTCGCGGAGTTCGGCCTCGGAGCTGATACGCCCGAAGCGCGGGAGTTCGTGCTCACGCCGATGCCTGGACCACGTGTTGAGGTGCTCCCCGCGCCGTCCCCTGCGCCGCGAATCACGCTGCCCGACCCAGGGGAGGGCTTCGAGCTGACCTACACGCCGTCGCCGGCGCCTCCGCCCGACTCGGGTGGCCAGTCGCCCCTCGAGTCGGCCTTCCAGCCCTCGATCGCCTGGGTCAACGACGGCCAGTACCTCGGGGTGGTCACCTTCGGCAGTTCCAGCTGTCCCAGCGGACCGCTTGGTACCGAGGTGGTCGCCGAGCAGGAGATCGAGATCCTCCTGGGACCGCTGTTCCCCGACCGGGACGTCTGCTCTGCGGACATGAGCGGGCACGTCACGGTGGTGGAGCTGCCGTCGGGGGTCACGCCGACGAAGCCTTTGGTGGCCCGCTTCGGGGACCACGAGGTGACCATCGAGGCCACGGGTCGCTGACCCGGTCCCGCCGTACCGACTCGCTTGCCTGCGTCCGGTCGCGGACCGGCTGTGTCAGCTGGCGGGCGGTAAGCGGTGCAGCTGGTAGCGGTACGTGTGGGTGCTCTGCGGCGGGCGCAGTTCGATGTCGGCCGGTGTGCGCACCGGGTCGGCCTTCCGCTGCCGGGTGATCCGGCCCGCGGCGGCCTGGCGGGCTGCGGCGGCGCGGCGGAACGACCCGTGGAACCACACCTCGAGGTCGAGGTAGCCGGGGTTGCTGGTGGCCTTCGCCAGCACGGCGGTGACGAGCTCCTCCACGTCGCCGTCGCGGTCGGGGCTGCGGGCCCAGTGCCGGGCGACTTCGAGCGCGAGGTGCGGGTCGGCCAGGTGCAGGCCGCGCTCGACCGCCGAGGCGAGCAGCTTGCTGACGGTGGTGTGCTGGTGCTTGGCGCGGGCCTCCTGCACGACGACCCACAACATGTGCGCGGCCATGTCGGACAGGCCCTGCGCCGGCCAGGTGTCGATCTTGCGGGCGCTCTTGCCGTAGTACAGGTCCTTCTTCACCTGCTTGGACAGCAGGCTGACCGGGACGCCGGCCGCGGTGGTGCCGTAGTCGAGGGCGCGGCGGGTGAGCAGCTGGTAGATGACGTCCCGCGGGCAGGGGCGTCCGGCGACGCAGGCCGGGCAGGCGGCGTGCGGCTCGCACGGTTTGGCGTCGCAGATCTGCTGATGGTTGACCTTGTACCAGGCCCGCGCCGCCGGCCGGTCGAGGCGTTCCAGCAGTGGTTCCAGGCCCAGGAGCAGGGTGCCCACGTCGCCGGGGTCGCGCGTGGTGGCCAGCAGCGCGGTGAGCCGGTCGAGCAGCCGGGGCGCGTGACGCTCGTCGTAGAGCACCTTGTCCGCGATCGTCGGGCAGTGCAGCCGCACGCAGGCGGCGATCTGCGCGGTCCAGGCGTCGAGCGCGGCCTCGGTCGGGCGGGCCGGCAGCCGGGTGCGGCCGTGGCAGGCCCGGACGTGGCCGGCCGGGATCTGCGGAGCCCGCATCCGCCGTCGGCGGCGGACAGTAGCGGCGATGTCGCCGCTGCGCTTGGGCTTGGCGACGCGGCAGAACTCGTCCCAGCTGGCGATGTCCAGCAGCGCGGCCTCGGCCAGCAGACAGTCGAGCACCTCGGCGGTGTCCTGCGCGTCCTTGAGCGCCTTGTGCAGCCGGGCCTGGGCGCGCGGCACGGCGAGGGTGGTGTTGATGCCGTACCGGGTGGCAAGGTCGGTGAGCTTGGCGAAGTTGGCGACGCCGGGCAGCTTGAGCCGGACGCCGAGGAACTCGGTGTCGAAGACGAGCCGGTCGAACGGGGTCATCCCGGCGCGGGCGTAGGCGGCGGCCAGGTGGCCGACATCGAACAGGGCGTTGTGGCAGACCAGCGCGGCGTCCGGGTGCCCGGCGAGGAAGGCGTCCAACTCGGCGAGCACCGTGGCGACGTCGGGGTGGCCGGCGAGGTCGGCGGTGCGGATGCCGTTGTAGGCGCTGCTGTCCTTGTCCACCGGCACACCGGGGTTGGCCAGCCGGTGGAACGTCTCCCGGCGGGTGCCGTTGAGCAGCACCACGGCCCCGACCGAGATCGGGTGGAAGGCGGCCTCGGCGGTCTTGGTGGCCTTCGTGTGCGTGGTCTCGATGTCGAGAACGACGAACTCGCGGCCGGCGACCAGCTCCTGGTACGCCGCGCCCTTCTCCGGCGCGGTGCTCACGAGGAGTGCCGTTCGAGCAGCTCGGTGACGGAGAACGCGTCGCGCAGGCCGAGCACGCCCGCGGGCTCGGTCAGGGCGCGCGGCGGCGGCGCCCAGCCCCGGGTGCGCTTGGACGCCTCGCGCAGGGTGCGGGCAACCTCGTGCTGGTCGAGCAGCGCGCCGTTGGCGGCGGCGACGATGAGGTCACCGAGCAGGTTGGTCCGGGCCAGGTTGGAGAACATCGCGCCGCGGCGGGTGGTCAGCCGCTTGACCCACAACCGGATCTGCGACTCGACCGCCGAGTTGCTGACCTGCACCTCCGGGTCGTTGTGCCGCTGCGCGACCAGCGCGGTGCGGCGCAGCAGCGGCTCGTAGCGGCGGCGCTGGGCGGCCACCAGGTCGGCCGGCAGGTCCGCGGCCGCCGCGGCGTCCTCCAGCTCGTCGAACCAGGTGCTGACGGCCTTCGCGCCGCCGTCGCGCATCAGGTCGCGGCTGAGCCGGAACATGTGGTCGCGCACCTTGTCGGCCAGCCGCCCGCGGGGCGGGGTCAGCTTGCCCTCGATGTTGCGGGTCGCGTGGAACATGCACGGCACGAACGTGGTCTTCTTGCCCCACACGGCGGTCGCGGCCTTCTCGATCGCCGCCGCGCCGTCGGCGACGAGGAAGTCCGGCGCGTCGAGCTCGGCCAGGACCAGCCGCCATGCCTCGGTAGACGCGTTGGGCAGCGCCCGGACCCGCACCAGCCGGCTCGACCGGCCGGTGACCTTGCGGTCCTTG
Organism: Blastococcus sp. SYSU DS0541; assembly: GCF_054050875.1. Classification (NCBI taxonomy): domain Bacteria; kingdom Bacillati; phylum Actinomycetota; class Actinomycetes; order Geodermatophilales; family Geodermatophilaceae; genus Blastococcus; species Blastococcus sp. SYSU DS0541. The sequence goes on from NZ_JBJHAD010000003.1 coordinate 210,583, forward strand.
TCTCGCTCCCAACTGGTCCGGGTGACCACCAGCGCGGTCCACACGACCGGGGCGTTCGTCAGCGTGGCCGACCGGGCGTAGTCCCGCTTCACCGCCACTTCGTCGGCGAAGTACACCACCGGCAGGCCCTCGGCCCGGTAGGCCGTCTCCTCCACCTGCATCGCCGCGAGCGCCGGCTCGGTGATGAACGGCGCGAACCGCTCGAGGACGTCGGCCGAGAGGTGCCAGTGCGCCTTCAGCTCCCGGCGCGGACCGAACTGGCCGGCCTCGTGCAGCTCCTCGGGAGTCTTGCCGCCGACCGTACGTACCCGCCCGGTCGGGCGCTTCATCTGCTCCAACGCACGCCTGGACACCGCCGTGTAGGCGTGCCCGTCGGCCAGATCGCGCAGCACCGACACGACCACCGGCGTCGGCACGTTCAGCCGCCGGCTGACCGCTTCCTCGCCGGCGTGCCTCGGGGTGAGCACCTCGCAGTCCGGGCAGCAGGTGTCGTCCTCCACCGCCGCGCGCGGCAGCGGAGCGGAGAAGGTGTGGGCGTCGCCGTCGTCGGTCCGACTCACGCAGCGGTATCGCTGCCGCTCGCCGGCGGCGGTCTTGTAGGTGCCGTGGGGCCACACGTAGCGCCCGCCGTGCCCCGGCCTGGGGCACTCCGGCGCACTCACCACCTGGTCGATCAGCAGCCGCGCGTCGGCCTTCGGCCGGGTGAGCACCGTGAAGTAGTGGACGCTGGCCTGGCCGCCCTGCTCGAACCGGCAGCGGAACACGCGCGTCGCTCCGCGCCTCGACTGCCTGGCCTCGTGAGCATGGACCTGCGCGCCCGCGTGCCCGTCCGGGCACGCGGGCGCAGGCACAGACCGGCGAGCGGCCACCGTGTGCACCTCCGACGCCGAGGGCACGGCCGGCCCTTACGCAGCGTCAAGATCAAACCACACAGTGCGGACAGAGTCCCACATTTCCCCCCACGTGTTGCCGTACTGGTGATTCGGGGGGGGGGCTCCGGTGATTCCTGGTGCGGCCGTGCTGGTCCGCGCCGGTTTCGGCGGGCGCCCTATGCAGAGGTGGCGCTCACCCGACGGCGAGAACACGGGTCCAGGCGGCAGCACGTGGGCGACACGGTGGTCGTCGACCAGAGGGTCGGCATTGCAGGGCGCGCCTCCGGATGCTCCCCGCTCCGCCGGCCCACCTTGGACGTCAGAGTGGGAGCAGGCCGTCGTCGAACGGACGCATCTGGCTGTAGACCTTCGCCCAGGAGTGACCCCCGACGAACCAGCTCGGGTCTGCGTTCTTCAGCACCTGCTTCGTGCTCCAGAGGTGCAGCTGACCGGGCGCGCCTTTGGCCGACAGCCACCGCCGCTCGCGGTCGGCTCGCCGGCGGCCGTCGCGCTCGTCGATCAGCACGAAGACGTCGGTGCCCGCCTGTGCCAGCACCGAGGCGTGCGCCAGAACCAAGATCTCGCCCAGGCTGCTGGTGTCGGTGATGCGCTTCTCCGCGGGCATTCCGCTGACGCGGGAGATGGCGGTAGAGAAGGGCTCGGTGGTCAGGTCGTCGGAGAGGACCACCACCCGCTCGGAACTTCGAAGCGCAGCCCAGGTGCGCACGACCCCCGTGCGGCGGAACCGGGCGCTGCTGCCCTTGCCGGCCACCTCGGCGTCCACGCGCTCGGGCACGGTCAGCTGCAGGCCGCCGTGCTCGGCGGTCTGCAGCAGCACGTTCTGCTGACCGACCGCGAGGAAGTTCAGGGTCGGGCCGGCGTCGAGCAGGACGCTCACGAGGTCGACGACGCCCGACTGGCGAAACCAGGCGGGAACAGCGGAGCGTCGTCGTCGTCGACGTCGTCGGGTCCGGCCACGTCGTCCAGGGTGTGCCGTGCCGCTCCGAGCTGCTCGGCCAACTCCTCCGGCGCCTGCTCGTACCAGGCGGCGACCTCAGCGATCCCGACGGCGCCCTGGTGGTAGCCCTCGACCGCGCGGCGCATCAGCTGCTGCGGCGCACGCGGCCGCATCGACCCCAGCGCCAGAGCCTGGTACTGGCTGAGCCAGCCGTAGCGGGCGGCCAGAGACGGAGCGGACAGCGCCATCCATGCCGCGCAGGTGTCCGGGTCGATCAGGCGCGCCTGCTTGAACTGGATGGCCGCCATCGCCGGGGAGGCCTCGAACTCCTGGACGACGGCGGCCAGATCGCCATCGCCGATACCTGCCTTGCGTGCCGCGGTGCCGAACCGGTCGCGCAGCGCGGCGACTGGCAGCAGCAGGTGCCGGGCGAACGCGTCGGCCTGGATCTCCGCGGGCGTGCGGGCACCAGGCACGGGTGCGTCGGCGGCATTCAGGTCGCCGCCGACCACGTGGCCCATCTCGTGAGCCAGCGACGACCGCTGCCGCATCGGGTGCCGGGTGGTGGCCACGACGATGACGACGCGATCGGTGACCGGGTCCAGCATCGACAGTCCGTGCTCGGCGTCCCCGGCGTCCATCGCCAGCGCGTCAGAGTCCAGAGCGGTGTGGGCGAGCTCGAACAGGTCGCCGAGGGGGCGCGTCCCGAGGTCGTGCTTGAGCCGGAACGCCTCCGCCCGCTCCCGGGCGATCTGTTCGTTGCTCACGTCTGCTCGATGCCCTGGTCGGTGAGGTAGGCGTCAAGCTCCAGGTAGGCGTGCAGCTTCTCCCGCATCGCCACCATCTGCGGCTGGGACCCGTCCGTTCGGGCGGCGTAGCGCACCCGGTCGCGCAGCGCGGCCACACCCGTGATGGCTCCCGCGCGCACCCCGAAGCGGTCGGCCAGCAAGATCAGCTCGTGGCCCTTGAGGGGCCGACTACCGGTCTCGATGCGCGAGTACGTCGGCTGCGACACGTCGATCACCTCGCACGCCTCCTCCTGCGAGACGCCCGCCGCTTCGCGGACCTCCCGCAGCCGGTTGCCGAGCGCTTCCTGGTTGATGAGCACCGGGGAAGTCATGATGAATAGCACCTCCTGAGCTATTCATTGTGCCGGAGGGGCGGCCCCGGTGCAATGAGGTTGCGGACCAACCACCCCGGTGGCGTGAGCGGTGGTCCAGCTCGACACTCAGCCGGGGCGGACTCCGGGACGCCTGACTCGACCGCCGATCTGTCATGAGCCGCACCCGATCGCACCGATTGGAACCGTCAGCCGCGATCCCGGCGTGCCTGCGTACGCTGAGCGGCCAACTCCTCCAGGGGGCGCAAGGCTGCGCGCGCCGTGTCCCCGAGGTCGTACCCGGCGACGAGGCCGCCCCCACCCCTGCTGACGAGGTACCCGACGTGCCAACCCTCGGCGTCCGGCTCGAAGGTCACGCCGATGCCGTGCTGCTCGCCGGCGGCCAGCAGCTCTCCGATCGCCTGCAGGGTGTCGGGCTCGAAGACGTTGTCGCTCACGGTGCGCAGCGTGCCATGGCGGCGCACACCGGACGGCCGCTGGCTAGGCAGGTTCAGCCGCGCCTCGCTGTGCGCTGTCGTGCATGTCCTTGATCCAGCCCGCCGTGATGTCGCGGAGCAGCACCTTGGCGGCGACCAGGTCGTCGGGCATGAAGCGAGGCGGGGTGGTGGTGCCGATGGGGGACGGGTGGGCGGCACGCTTCCTGCGCAGCGCTGCCACAGCCGTGAACCAGGTGAACTGCTGAACGCTCTGCTGCTGGGTCACCAGTGCGCCGACATCCAGGCGGTTCGCCGCGTTGGCGCGCAGCGCGTCCACCTGGTCCGCCTTGAGCACGACGCGCTGCCCGGCATCGTGACGAGCGATGAGGGCGAGGTCGACCATCTGGTCGGCGACGTTGATGGCTGCCTCGATGAAGGCCCCCGGGTCGTGGCGGTTGGCTGAGCGGGCCCGCGCCTTGTCCACCCATTCCGAGAACCGGTCGCGGTGCTGTTCGTCCGGGATGAGTACGTTCGGGTCGAGGCCGGTGGTCGACAGGTCGAGCAGCTCGGCCAGATTGCGGAGTGCCTCGCCGGTGTCGCCGGAGGTGAGCCGGTGCAGCGCCGCGTCCAACAGCTCGGCGACCTCGGCGTGGTCCTCCATCGCGGCGAGGTTGACCAGGGTCTGATGCTCGTCCGGGGAGCCCTGGGTCTCGGCGAGGACGCGGGCGGCCGCCAGGCGGATCCCGGTCGCCGAAGACCCCGCCAGGGGCACAGCGGCTTCGCGGGCCTTGGCAGCGTCGAGGTCGACTGCCGTGCGCAGGTGCGCGATCCGCCGCTCGCTGTCGAGCGCCAGGTTCTGTGCCAGCTGCGCGTGCCGCGTTGCGAGCTCGCCGCGCAGAGCGCGGAGGTCGGGCTGACGGCCACCGCGGCTGCTGTCGGCGGTGAGGACCAGCTGCGCCCGGTCGAGGTCGGCGCCGTCGGCGTCCAGGTCCAGCCGGCGGATCCACTGGCAGGCGGCGCGGAGCACGTCGATGTCACGCTGCTTGGTGAGAAGTCGGCGGATGTGGTCGGTGGTGTCCTCGCCCAGCTGGTCGGCGAGGTCGTGAGCCGCCGCGTGCTCGAGGACCGCTCGCAGGACCACGGCGTTGGGGTGCCGTGCCTCGGGTTCGTCGAGTGCGGCCAGCGCCCGCGAGAGGACGCCGAACACGACCTCGGGCCACGCGCTTACCACCTCGAGGATCCGCAGGTACGTCTCCGTGTCGGCCGTCGTCCAGTCCACGCCCGCCGGCGACTCCTCCGCGGGCGGGTCCAGCGGGCGCCGCCGCTCCTGCCGGGCGGGCTGAGCCCCGAGCAGGGTGTTGGCCGCCTGAGCGGAGAGATCCTCCCGCGCCGCGAGCAGCACCGCTGCGGCCTCATTGGGGGTGCGCGCTGCGTGAGCGGTGAGGGCGGCCAACCCACCTTCAGCGGCGAACGCGGTGATGGCGGCTGGGTGCTCGAGCACCGCGTCCAGAAGTGCGGCGCGCAGCTGCTGGCTCGCCGTCGTGCCGACGGCGGTCCGCATCAGCCCTGCGAAGAAGTCAGCGACCAAGTTGGACCTCAGCGCGCGGGCCGCGCCCGCGGCGGCATCGACGAGTTGGGCGGTGCGCGCAGCATCGGCGGTGCGGGGGTCGATGGCGAGCATCTTGGCTGCGGCGGCGCCGAGCTGGCGTGCGGCACCCTTCGTCCTCACGTCAGCAGCGCGGGCAGCCAGCTCGGCTGGGTCGACGGCGTCGATGAGCTCGTCGGCGACGGCGTCGGCGTCGTGACCAGCGAGCGCGCTGGCCCACAGCCCGTCGAGGGCTTCGCGGCGGCGCTCCTCACGGCGCGAGAAGTGACCCTGCAGGCCTTCGGCGAGCCGCCGCCGGAAGCCGGCGCACGCTGCCGCGGTGTAGCGCGCGTGGGCCCATACCGAGAAGGCGGCCACGTCCTCCAGCCGGAGGTCGGCTGCCGCGCGGTGCAGCAGCTCTTCGGCAACGGCCGGCTGATCGAGTGCCGTCAGCACTTCCCGCAGCCCCGCGGCGCCGAGCTTGGAGATCAGCCCCGCCTCGAGCAGCGTCCGACGTCCTGTCCCGCCGAACGGCCCGGTGAGGAACTCCGTCGTGGTCTTCACCGGGAGTCGGCCGAGCAGCCGCGCGACGGGCTCCCAGTCGGTGCGGTCGCCGCCGCCGCGCCGCTGCATCTCTGCGAGGGATGCGACGATCCGGCGCGCCTCCTCGGCCTCGATCGGGTCGCGGAGCCGGGCGAGGACCGCGCCGCGCTTCGAGTAGGGCTGCTGGTTCGCGAGGTCGAAGACCGCCGCGCGATCCTCCGGGCGCTCTGACGCGCCCAGGATGTCGAGAGCAGCATTGAGCACCTCCGGGAACCGGTCCGCCGGATCCCGCACCACGTCGTGCGCCAGGGACACCACCCAGGGCGCGGTGTCGTCGAGGCGCCGGAGGATCTCCGCGCGGCTCGCAGTGGCAGCCGAGATGAGCTGGCGGTCGCGCTGCGTCATCTCCTCGAGGACATGGTCGGTGACCGCGTCAGTGAGGCTCTCCGGCACTGCCAGCTGGGATGCCAGCTGCTTCGCGCTGGCGAACCGCTCAGGGCTCTGGGCCGCCAGCGTCCACCACCAGGTGAAGGCCGCCGCGTCGTCGCCATGCTCTGCGAGCAGCTGCAGTGCACGGTCGCCGCCCTGGCGGGCAGCGACAGCGGCGAGCGCGGTGTACTCGCCGGCGGCGGCCAGGCCGTCGTCGCGGAGCCGGCCGAGTTCTCCGGGCTCGATGGGCGTACTCGTCCGCGATCGGTCCCCGTCAGCCGCTGCCACTTGCGCTTCCCTTCCTCGGTTGTCTGCTGCCCGGCGGACGGTACCGACGCCGTCGACATCGTCTTGTGTTCCGCAGGGACGTCGGCCTGTGGGTGCGCCGCGGCGGGGATCGACGATCTACGGCGGCGCGCGGCACACTGACCCGGTGCACACCGTGTACCGGGTAGGTCGCCGGTGAGCGCGCCGGCCGCCGACGCGCTGGCCGAGCTGCTGAGCGCCCACCTCGACCCCGACCTCCCGGATGCGGGCCGGCTGCTGGACGTGCCGCCACCCACCGCCGCCCGAGCCCTCGAGCTCCTGCCGGGCGACCTGCCTGCCGCCCGGCTCAACGGCGTCCGGCCGCCGATGACCTGGCTGGTCGAGTACGCCACGCTGCTGGGCGGGCGGCTGGTCGGAGCCCTGACCGCCGGCCGCGGGCTGGTGACCTTCGACGGCATCCAGGTCGACGCGGCCGTCGCACCTGAGCTGGCTGCGCGGGTCGCCGCCGACTGGCCTGCGGCCGGAGACCTGCACGGCGCGCTCGCCGCAGCCACGGCCGAGATCTGGACCTCGTGGACCGCCGGGTGGCCGACGTGGCGCGGGCCTGGGACCGACCTGCTCGCCCGGCCGCTGCCGGCCCGCGCAGCGGTGGTCGGCCTGTGGTGGGACTGACCCTCCAGCCGAGACGGACCGGCAGTGTCCTAGGGCTGGGTGGGCGGGCCAGCCCAGTCGCGGCCGTCCCAGTACTGGGGCACGTAGTGCGGCTGAACGGAGGCCAGGCGGGCACACCGCCCGAGAGTCGGATCAGCCTTCTGCGGCCGGGCGCGGGTACGGGCGCGCCTGCGGGTCGTCTCGTACCTCACTGTCGAACCCCAGGGCGATCGCGATGCGATGCACTGTCACCGCGTCCGGCCAGCTCTGCCCGCTCTCCAGCTCACTGACGGTCTGGCGGCGCATCTTCCCGGCCCGTCGCCCGACGGTCTCGAACGACCAGTCGAGGGCTTTCCTGCGCTCGCGGATCGTCTTCGCGGTGCGGTTGTACCGCTGCAGCGCCTCATCGAAGACGGCGTCACCGGTGTCGAAGACCGCAGTGCCGTCGTCCCAGCTGCCCGAGATCACGTAGGAGATCGGGGAGCGTTCGCGCGGCGGCACGCAGCGACCGTCACACGGCATGCGCGTCGTCCGTGGCTCCGCACCGAAACTGTCCGCGTAAGCAGACCGATCCCGTCTGTGCCGAACGACAGCGACCGTCTGCGGGCGTTCGAACGGTCTCCGACATGGCTAACAACCCGACTGGTCAGGACCCTGACCGCCGCCCGCACGGCTGGCGACTGCGCGAACCGCGGTTCATGTCGCTGGGCAACCTGCTCCTGCCCAGCTACGAAGAAGCGCTCGCCTCTGACCCGAACGCCACGCCGGCCAAGGCCGTAGCGGACGCCATCGGGAACACGCTCGCGGGCGAGCTGGAGTGGTTTCTCTCCGAGTCCCGGCGGGGGCAGCGGTGACCGCCTTCCCCTCCGACCGCCCGGTGCTGTCGCGCGCCGTGCTGCGTGTGCGCGCTACCGCACCGGATCGGTTCGCTGCGGGGTTGCCTGTGGCCGCGCGGCCCTGCAACATGCACCCGGGGGATCTTGGACATACGTTCGAATCCACGGAGCGTGGCATGGCGGCGACCCCCGGGCCGGTTCGCGGTGTCCGCCGTGGCTGACCCGGCGTTCACCCGCAGCGGCGCCGCGGCCCGCAAGCCGGCGGCGGCTGCGCCGCGAGCGCCGCGCCGCCACCGCCCGGGGCCGGCACCCGCCCCCACAGCGGTCCCGCCGGCCGAGACGAACCCGGCGCCGGCGGAGGACGAGGTGGCAGTGCGGCTGGCGATCGCGCTGGCCGAGCTGCCCACCGAGGCCACCGACGCGATCACCGGCTACCGCAACCGCTCGTTGTCCGACGAGCAGTGGGCCCTGGTCGCCGACCTGGTCCGCCTCGGCATGGCCGTCGGCTGGCCGGCCGGCGCCCGCCGCGGCGGCGGCAACATTGGCTGGGCGATGGGCCTGCACGCCCGGGTCCACCTACTGCTGGGCACCAACCGCACCGTCGCCGGCTGGTACGGCCCCGACGCGGTCGCCACCACCCTCGCCGGCGGGCGCGTCGGCCACGGAGCCGACGCGTTTACCGTGCCGCCGCAGTTCGCCTCCGCCTACAACGCCCGGCTGCGGACCATCGGCCGCGTCCTGGTGCCCTCCACTCCGCCGCCGGCGCGGAAGTTCACCGCCGGCGAGCCCGCCGCCCCGCTCACCGCGGCCGAGCTGGAGGAGGTCCTCGACTTCTGCGCCGCGCACCGCAGCCCCCGCTTCGGCGGGCGCGTCGGCGAGCGCCTGGCCCGGATGGTCTGGCTGATCTGCGGCACCGGCGCCCGCAACGAGGACCTGGTCTCCGTCGTCGACGGCAAGCCGGTGCACGTCACCGGCGAGGCGGTCACCCGCACCGCGGACGCGGTCGCGTTCACGACCGCCGGCCCGTCGCCGCGGCGGATCCCCGTGCTCGCCACGTGTGAGGGCGCCGTCCTCGACGCCGCGGCCGCCGCCGGCGAGCGGCCGCTGCTGGAGCGGCTGCCGCGCGCCACCCAGGTCACCGACCGGGTCATCGACTCCTCCGGCTGGGCGGCCGAGCAGCGGTTCACGCTCAACGCGCTGCGCCTGCGGCACACCTGGCTGGCCGCGGTCTTGGCCGGCGGCGTGCCCTACCCGGCGCTGCTGCGCGCCGCCGGCATCGGCGGCGAGCGCATCCTCGGATCGCTGTCCGCCCGGCTGCCTGCGCTCGACGACGCTGCCTACGAGGCCGCGCTGCGCTGCAGCACCGGTCCGCTGCCCACCGCCGGGCAGCTGCTGCTGCCCGGGCTCACCCACCCCGCCCCGCGACCGCCCCTGCAGGAGCAGCCGTGAGGATCGACCCGCACACCGGCGAGGTCCTGCCCGACGACCCCGCCGACGGCCCCGGCGGCGCGGACGGGGACGTGGAGGTCACGCTGCCGGTCCGCGGGCGGCCCGGTGGCTGGGCTGCGCTCGCCGCCGCCTCGGCCGACGCGCCACTGGTCGGCCCGGACAAGGTGACCGTCGTGCGGGTGCCGCGCGCACTGGTCGCTCTGGCCGAGGCCACTGTCGACCGCGGCCCGCTGGTGGGCTACCTCGAGTCGCTGCTGCCCGCCCAGGAAAGGCGCCCCACCGGCGGCCGCGTCCGGGTGCTGCGCGTCCGCACCCTGCTTGTCGGGTTGCTGCTGCTCGCCCTGGCCGAGCAGGCGATGATCGTCCGCGACGCGGTCGCGCTGCTCAACGCCCTGCACCCGTCGGACAAGCACCGCCTCGGCGTGCCCGAGCGGCTCACCGAGCGGATGGTGTCCCGGCTGTTCAACCAGGTCGCGCATGCCCTGGATCCGTCGCCGCACTCACCGCACAACCTCGCCGCCCGCCGCGCCGGCCACGAGGCCATCCGCGAGCAGCACCCCGGCGAGGACAACCGGGCGCTGCGCCGCGACCTGCACCGCGAGCTCGAGGCCGCGCATGCCGAGGCCCTGGCGGTCAACCTGAACCGGCTGCGGTACGTGCTCGACCGCGGCCTGGACGCCACCCTGCCCGAGACCGTGCACACCGGCTCCTACGCCGTGGACGCCTCCGAGGTGGCCAGCTGGGCCCACCAGTTCCACAAGCAGCCCCGCCGCCCGGAGATGATCAGCGACCCCGACGCCCGGTGGAACGGCAAGGGCAGCGGCTGGTTCGGCTACTGGCTGCACGGCGTGGTCCGCGTCGGCGAGGTCGGCGGCCCCGACACCCCGTGCCTGACCGAGCGGCTCGAGCTGACCGCGGCCAACGCCGACTCCCGCGTCGCCGGGCTGGAGCTGCTCACCCGGATGGTCGCCGACCACGAGCGCGCCGACGAGGCCGCCGGCCGCGAGCACCGGCCCCGCCGCGACATCCTCGCCGACCGCTTCTACACCTCCGAGGTCGAGCGGGCCGACGACTGGATCTGGCCGGTGTTCGCCCTCGGCTTCGACTCGGTGCACTACCTCACCGCCCACCAGATCGGGCAGGGCCGCTGGCCGCTGCTCAACGGCGCGATCGTCGTCGACGGGCAGCCCTACAGCCCGCGGCTGCCCGAGCACCTGCGCGACCTCACCCCGCCGAAGGTCGGCGCAACCAAGGCCGAGATCCTCGCGTACCAAGCCCAGATCGCCCAGCGGGCCCCGTACGCGCTGCACGCCGTCGGCGGCCGCCGCGACGACGGTTCTTGGGACTTCGGCTGTAAGGCGATGAAGCTGCTCGGGTCGCTGCGCTGCGACCTCAAGCCGCACTCGATGGGCAAGGCCCCGAGCGCGCGCCGGCCGACGACCGACCCGACGGTGTTCACCCCGCGCGCGCTGCCCAAGATCTGCGGGCAGGAGAAGTCCCGGGTGCAGATGACCGAGCTGCCGTTCTGGCAGCCGCTGCCGCACGGGTCGGCCGAGTGGTGGGACAGCATCAACCGGCGCAACCGCGTCGAGGGCATCTTCGGCAACGTCAAGAACGACGCCGCGCAGAACGTCACCCGCGGCCGGTTCCGCGTCATGGGCCTGGCCCGGGTCAGCCTGATGACGCTGTTCCTGGTGATGGCGGCCAACCTGCGCCTGATGCAGACCTTCACCGCCCGCCAGGACAAGGCCGCCGCCGCGGCCGCCCTGGCCGTTGCCGGCCACCGCCCGGCCCCGCGGGCCACCCGCAAGCCGCGCATGCACAACCGGCTGCGCCACGAGATGCGCGAGCGCATCGACGCCCGCCGCGAGCTCGCCGCCGCCGGCGACGCCCGCGCCGGCGCACCACCGGGCGCCTAGCCACCGGCCGCACCACCCCGCACCGCACCACCCACGCTCCGGCGCGCCCACGACGGGCGCGCCGGGGCCTCGGCATGCCCGCAGAGGGCCCCGGACGCCCCCACGGCGGCGGCACGGCAGCCACGGAACCGCGACCGCGGCCGCGACCACCCCGCACACACGACGACGGCCCCGCCGGACCCCCTCATCGGGGCCGGCGGGGCCGTTCAGCGTCCCCCGGGAGGCCGACCGGTGACCAACGGTCAGCCCGACCGGGGGTCAACGGTTAGCACTCGTGGGTGCCCCCGGCAGGATTCGAACCTGCGACACACGGTTTAGGAAACCGATGCTCTATCCCCTGAGCTACGGGGGCCACGGCGCGATCTCTCGCCCCGGACCGACGCCCAGAGGCTATCGGTTGGCCCGGCGGAACCCGGTGAGCACCCGACTCGTCGGTACGGGAGAGAGAGCGCACGCTTCCAGCGGGTTACGGTGCTGGGGTCCGAGCCGAGCTCCGGCAGCGTGGCCGGGGGTCAGGGAAGGTGGGTCACAACCATGGAGACCACGGTGGTCGACGTCCCCGAGCGGGGACGGTTCGAGGTCCGGCAGGGCGAGCGCGTCGTCGGACTGGCCAGCTACCACGTCGAGAACGGGCAGATGACCCTCCCGCACACCGAGGTGGACCCCGCCATGGGCGGGCAGGGCCTCGGCAAGGTGCTGGTCGCCGGGGTGCTCTCCGCGGCTCGGGAGCGGGGGCTCACGGTGCTGCCGTACTGCTCGTTCGTCCGGCACTACATCCAGCAGCACCCCGAGACGGCGGACCTGGTGGCCCCGGCGGACCGGCCGCACTTCGGCCTGGTGACCGCCGACCGCTGAGCAGGCGGCGCGGGCCGCGACCTAGGCTGCGCGGGTGCCCGAAGGCCACACCCTCTTCCGCCTGGCGCAGCACCTGCAGCTCCCCTTCGCCGGCCGCCCGGTGCACGTGACCAGCCCGCAGGGGCGGTTCGAGGCCGGTGCCGCGCTGCTGGACGGCCGGGTGCTCGACGAGGTCTTCTCCTACGGCAAGCACCTGTTCGCCCGCTTCGGCGGCGACCACCTGCACGTGCACCTGGGCCTCTACGGCACGTTCCTCACCGGCGTCGGCACGCCGCCGGTGGCCAAGGGCGCCCTGCGCATGCGCTGGGTGGGCGACGGGCCGGACGGCGCCGGGGTCTGGGGCGACCTGCGCGGCCCCACCGCCTGCGAGGTGCTGACCACGCCGGAGGTCGACCGGATCCTGGGCAGGCTCGGCCCCGACCCGCTGCGGCCCCGCGCCGACGGCGCGCTCGCCCACCGGCGCATCGCGGGCAGCCGCACGGCGGTCGGTGCGCTCCTCATGGACCAGTCGGTGCTGGCCGGCGTCGGCAACGTCTACCGCGCCGAGCTGCTGTTCCGGCACCGGGTCTCGCCGTTCCGCCCCGGCCGCGAGATCGGCGCCGACCTGTGGGCCGCCATGTGGCGGGACCTGGTGACCCTCATGCGGTCCGGCGTCCGGATGGGCCGCATCGTGACCACCCGCCCCGATGACCGGTCCCGCCGCGGCGGGGCGGTGACGCGCGAGGACGCCCACTACGTCTACCGGCGCACCGACCTGCCCTGCCGGGTCTGCGGCACGGAGATCCGCACCCAGGTCATGGTGGGGCGCAACCTCTACTGGTGCCCGGTCTGCCAGGCCGTCTGAACCGGGACCGCTCGCGGCGCGTGTACCGTCGAGGTGGATGAGACACCGGTCACGTTGGGCGATCACGTTGACCGCGGTGGCCGCCCTGGTGGGACCGCCCGCCGCGGCCTCGGCCGCGCCCGTCGAGCGGGAGCCCGAGCGGAGCAGCGTCGGCTACGACGTCTCCCACCCCCAGTGCGGCACCGAGCTCCCCCACGACGCCGCCTTCGCCGTCGTCGGCGTGAACGGCGGCCTGGCGACCCGCACCAACCCGTGCCTCGCGGAACAGCTGGAGTGGGCCGCCGGCTCGTCGGGCGAGGTGCCCGGCCAGGAACCGCTGCAGCTCTACCTCAACACCGCCAACCCCGGGCAGGTGCGCCACCTGGTCACGACCTGGCCCGACGACGGCGACACGCCCTACGGCGACTGCGACGGCAGCAACTCGACCGCGTGTTCGTGGCAGTACGGCTGGGAGCGGGCGCGCACCAGCGTGGAGTCCTTCTTCCGCCCCGCCGCCCGCTCGGTGCAGCTGGACAGCCGGCCCGGGCGCTACACGTGGTGGCTCGACGTCGAGACGATGAACACCTGGCAGCTCGGGTCCTCCGACGCGCTCGAGCGCAACCGGGCGGCGCTCGAGGGCATGACCCGGTACCTGACCGAGCGGGACGGCCGGGTGGGGCTGTACTCGACCGGCTACCAGTGGGGCCGGATCGTCGGTGAGGTGCCGGAGGACAGCGACCTGGCCGGCCTCGACAGCTGGCTCGCCGGCGCCGACGACCGCGCGGACGCCCGGCAGCGCTGCGACGAGGACCCGCTGGTCGCCGGCGGCCGGGTGGCGATGGTCCAGTACATCGAGGACGACCTGGACCACAACCACGCCTGCCGCGCGACCGCGACCGCGACCAGGGGCTAGAGCGCGCCCTTGCCCGGCTCCCCCGCCGGGACGGCGCTGAGCCGGCGCACCTCCGGCGGGGCGGCGAGCTTGCCCGCCAGCGCGCCGCCCAGGGTGGTGAGCGCCTCGGCCTTGCCGTGGGTGCGGAGCGCCTCCGGGCTCTCCCACCGTTCCACCATGACGAAGACGCCGTCACCCTCGTGCAGCGCGTAGAGCTCGCAGCCGGGCTCGGCGTGCACCTGCGGTACGGCGGCGAGGATCGCCTCCCGGACGGCGTCCACCTCCTCCGGCTTCGGGGCGATGGTGGCGACGACGACGACGGACACGGGGCCTCCTGGGGACGACGCGGATCGAACGGCCCGGACGATTGCCCTGGTGGCGCAGCCCCGGCCGGGTCAGGATGCCAGGGTGGTCGACGACGGCGTTCCCCCTCCCCCGACCGCTGACCACCCGCTGCGCGTGGCGGTCGTCGGCGCCGGTCCGGCCGGCATCTACGCCGCCGACGCACTCACCCGGCAGAGCGAGATCCCGGTCGCCGTCGACCTGGTCGACCGGCTCCCCACCCCCTTCGGTCTCGTCCGCCACGGCATCGCCCCCGACCACCCGAAGATGCGGGCGATCCGCGACACGCTGCACCGCAGCCTCGACCACCCCCTGGTGCGCTTCGTGGGGAACGTGGAGGTCGGCACCGACCTCTCGCTGGACGAGCTCCGCGCCCACGTGGACGCCGTCCTCTACACCTACGGCGCGGCCCTCGACCGGCACCTGGGCATCGAGGGCGAGGAGCTGCCCGGCAGCCTCGCCGCGACCGACCTCGTCGCCTGGTACACCGGTCACCCCGACGCCGACCGCGCGAGGGTGGAGGCGGCCCTGGCCGGCGTCCGGAGCGCCGTGGTCGTCGGGGTGGGCAACGTCGCGCTCGACGTCGGACGCATCCTCGCCCGCACCGCCGAGGAGCTCGAGCCCACGGACATGCCGCAGCACGTCATCGACGTGCTGGCGGCCGCGCCCGTCGAGGAGGTGACGGTGCTCGGCCGCCGCGGTCCGGCGCAGGCCACCTTCACCACCCAGGAGCTGCGCGAGCTCGGCGGGCTCGCCGCGGCGACCGTGCTCGTCGACCCCGCCGACCTGGAGCTCGACGCGGAGACCGAGGAGCGCGCGGCGGCCGACCGCAACGCCACCCGCAACCTCGCCGTCCTGCGCGAGTGGGCGGCCCACGAGCCGGAGCCCGGCCGCACGCGGCTGCGGCTGCGCTTCTACTCCCGCCCGGTGCGGCTGCTCGGGACCGAGCGGGTCACCGGCGTCGAGGTGGAGCGCACCGCCGTCGACGGCGACGGCCGCGCGATCGGCACCGGCGAGTTCGAGGTGCTCCCGGCCGACCTCGTGGTGCGCTCGGTGGGCTATCTCGGCACCCCGCTGCCCGGCCTGCCGGTCGACCGGCGCACCGGCACCGTCGCCCACGACGGCGTGGGCCGGGTGCTCCGCGACGGCGCGCCCTCGGCCGGCGAGTACGTGGCCGGCTGGATCAAGCGCGGCCCCACCGGGGTGGTCGGGCACAACAAGCACGACGCCCGCGAGACCGTCGCGGCGCTGCTCGCGGACGCCGCGGACGGCGCGCTGCGGGTGCGCGGCCCGGCCGACGACCTGGTGCGCACCCTGCAGGCGCGCGGGGCCGAGCCGGTGCTGCTCGACGACTGGCGGGCCATCGACGCCGCCGAGCAGGCCCTCGGCGCGAGCCGGGGCCGGGCCCGCACGACCCTGCACGAGCGCGAGTCCCTGCTGGCCGCCGTGCGGGAGGCCGCCGCCCGGGGGCGCTGAGTCAGCGCAGCGCGGCCAGCAGCTCCCGCGCCGCCGCCTCGTCGGCGGCGGCCACGAAGCGGATCAGCGCGCCGGTGTCGGGCAGCAGCCGGAGCGGCTCCCCGCGGTCGGTGAGGACCGCGCCCCCGGCCGCCAGCAGCACCGCCAGCCCGCCGGCGACGTCGTGCACGTGGGTGCCGCCGCGGTCGAGGTCGTGCCAGGCCGCCGCCGCACCGTCGGCGACCAGGCAGAGGTCGACGGCGGTGCAGCCGGTGATCCGCACCCGGCGGGCCGTCGCGGGCACCGCCACCGCCCCGCCCCGCGGCCCGCTGGGGACGACGACGGTGCCGCCGGCCCGGGTGTGCACCGGCACCCCGTCGCGCACCGCGCCGTGCCCCTCGACCGCGGCCCACCGCCGCCCCGAGGAGAGGTCGGCGACCAGCCCGGCCACCGGCCGGCCCTCGTGCACCAGCGCGGCGGAGAACGCCCACGGCGGCAGGCCGGCGGCGAAGTTCCCCGTGCCGTCGAGCGGGTCGAGCACGACCCAGGGCCGCCCGGCGGCGACCACGGTGTCGCGGCTCTCCTCGCTGAGCACCGGCACGCCCAGGTTCCCCAGGACGGCGGCGGCAGCAGCGTGGGCGGCGTCGTCGGCGGCGACCGCGGGGCTGCCGTCGTGCTTGGTCCGCGCCTCCCCGGTGCCGTGGGCGAGCGCGACCGCGGTCTCCACACGGGTGGCCGCCAGCGCGGCCAGGTGGGCGAAGCGCAGCGGGAGGGGCGCGTCGGCGGGGGGCGCCGGCACCTCGACGGACCGGCCGGTCGCGAGGTGCCGCACCCGGTCGCAGCCCCACGCGGCCGCGGCGGCGAGCACGACCGGGTGGTCCAGCGGCACCCCCGCCCGGCGGATGACCACGGCGACCGCGGTGGCGTCCTCGGTCCACTGCCGGCGGACCAGCGCCACCTGGCCCTCGTCGCCGACCAGCACCCGCGCCCAGGGGTCGAGCACCGCCGGGGCCAGCGCGGCCGGCGACAGCCCCAGCGCCTCCGCCGCGGCCGGGAGGTCGCAGCGGGTCGCGGTGCGCAGCCCCGGCTCAGCCACTGTTGCGCAGCGCGGTCGCGATGCCGTTGATGGTCAGCTGGATGTTGCGGCTGGTGAGCTCGTCGTCCTCCCCGCCGCGCCGCCGCCGCAGCATCTCGACCTGCAGGTGGTGCAGCGGCTCGAGGTAGGGGAACCGGTTGCGGATCGAGCGGGCCAGCGACGGGTTGTCGGCCAGCAGGTCGTCGTCGCCGGTGACCGCCAGCGCCATCCGGCAGGTGCGCTCGTGCTCGGCGACGATCGTGTCGAAGACCCGGGAGCGCAGCTCCTCGTCCGGCACGAGCTCGGCGTAGCGGGCCGCGAGCCCGAGGTCGGTCTTGGCCAGCACCATGCCCATGTTGGACAGCACCGTGCGGAAGAACGGCCACCGCCGGTGCAGCTCGCGCAGGCGCTCCAGCCGCTCCGCGGAGTCCCCGACCCACTCCTCGAGCGCGGAGCCGGTGCCGTACCAGCCGGGCAGCATGATCCGCGTCTGCGACCAGCTGAACACCCACGGGATCGCCCGGAGGTCGGCGATGGAGTCCCCGGCCTTCCGCGAGGGCGGGCGGCTGCCGATGTTGAGCTCGGCCAGCTCGCCGATCGGCGTGGCCGCGCGGAACCACTGCACGAACCCGGGGGTGTCGTGCACCAGCTCCCGGTACGCGCGCTGAGCGCGGGCGGCGAGGTCGTCGAGCAGGGCGTAGGCCTCCTCCGCGTCGGCGCCGAGCCCCTCGACGTCGAGCAGCGTCGACTCCAGGGTGGCGGCGACGAGCGCCTCGAGGTTCCGCCGGGCGAGGTCGGGGTCGGCGTACTTGGCGGCGATCACCTCCCCCTGCTCGGTGACCCGCAGCGCGCCGGCCACCGCGCCCGGCGGCTGGGCGCGGATCGCCTCGTAGCTGGGCCCGCCGCCGCGGCCCACGGTGCCGCCGCGGCCGTGGAAGAGCCGCAGCCGGATGCCCTCGCGGCGGGCGAGCTCGACCAGGTCCAGCTCGGCCCGGTAGAGCGCCCAGTTGGCGGCGAGGTAGCCGCCGTCCTTGTTGCTGTCGGAGTAGCCGAGCATGACCTCCTGCACGTCGCCGCGGTTGGCCAGGAGCCGGCGGTACAGGGGCTGGCCGAGCACGGCGCCGAGGGTGGTGGCGGCGGCCTGCAGGTCGTCGATCGTCTCGAACAGCGGTGAGATGCCCACCGGGCAGGTGGGACCGGGGTGGGTCTGGGACGACGAAGCGCCGGCCGGGTCGAGCAGGCCGACCTCCTTGAGCAGGACGGCGACCTCGAGGACGTCGCTCACCGACTCGCACATGCTGATCACGTAGTTCGGGATCGTCCGCGGCCCCAGCAGCTCCACCCGCTCGGCCGCAGCGAGCAGGACGTCGAGCTCCTTCCGGGTCTCCTCCGACAGCTCGGCGCCGGGCCGGACCAGCGGCCGGCGCAGGGCCAGCTCGCCGGCCAGCAGCTCCACCCGCGCGGCCTCGTCGAGCCCGGCGTAGTCGTCGCACACCCCGGCCCAGGCGAGCAGCTCCGCGACCACCTGCTCGTGCACCGACGAGTTCTGCCTCAGGTCCAGCCCGCACAGGTGGAAGCCGAACACCTCGACCGACTCCCGCAGGCGCAGCAGGCGGTCGTCGGCGAGGGCCCCGGCCCCGTGGCTGCGCAGCGAGGCGTCGACGACGTCCAGATCGGCGCGCAGCTCGTCGGGACCGTCGTACGGGGGCAGCGGCGGCAGCGCCCCGGGGTCCCCCGGCTCCGCCCCCGGCACCCGTGCGGCGGTGGCCGCCAGCCGCGCGGAGATGCCGGTGAGCGCCCGCCGGTAGGGCTCGTCGGCGCGGAACGGGGAGTCGTCCCGCGAGGCCTCGGCGAGGTGGTAGAGCTCGGGCGTCGGCGTGACCAGCCGGTCGGACATCGACAGCTCGTCGCGGAGCGCCGCGAGCTCGGCCAGGTGGTGCGTCAGGGCCGTCGCGGCCTGCCGGGAGGTGGCCCGGCGCAGCGCCTCGGCGGTGACGAAGGGGTTGCCGTCGCGGTCGCCGCCGATCCACGAGCCAGGCAGCAGCATCGGCCGGCGCAGCACCCCGGCCCCGGGCCAGCGCTGCTCGACCGCGCGGCGCACCTCGGCGTTGATCGCCGGTACCACCTCGAACAGCGAGAGCTCGTAGTAGCGCAGCGCCTCGTCGATCTCGTCGGTCAGCCGCAGCCGGGAGAGCCGCAGCAGCGCCGTCTGCCACAGCGTCAGCACCGAGCGCCAGAGCCGGGCCGACCACTGCGGGTCCACGTCGCCGTCAGCGGCGCGGTCGCGCTGCCGGATCAGCTCGGTGACCTGCCGCTGCACCTGGAAGACGGTCTTGCGGCGCACCTCGGTGGGGTGGGCGGTGACGACCGGGCAGACCAGGGCGCCGGCGAGCTCGCGGGCGACCGTGTCCTCGCGGACGCCCGCCTCGTCCAGCAGCGCGAACGCCGCCGCCAGGCTGCCCTGCTGCGGTGGGGACCCCGCGCGCCGGTGGTGCCGCCGGCGGCGCTCGTGGTGGATGTCCTCGGCGAGGTTGGCCAGCAGCGAGAAGTGGCTGAAAGCGCGGATGACGTGGTTGGCCGAGCGGACGTCGAGCCCGGCGAGCCGGTCGGCGAGCTCGGCGCGGTCCACCTCCGAGCGGCGGATGCGGAACGCCTCGACGCGGGTGGACTCGACCAGCTCCAGCACGTCGGGCCCGGCCTGCTCGCCGATCACCTCGCCGAGGACGCGCCCCAGGAGGCGGATGTCCTCCCGCAGCGGTTCGTCGTCCGCCCGGTCAGCGGCACCAGGCGCACCGTGGCGGCGGAGATCGGCGACGTCGACAGTGGCTTCGCTCACACCGCGATTATCGGGGATGCAGGTGACGCATTCGTGTCGCCCCCGATACAGGCCCCGTCCAGCGGCTCACCCCGAGCCCGCGAGGGATGAGGAGGACGGGGTCCTCTCAGTGCTCGAGCTCCCAGAGGCACTGCGCCGCGAGCTGGTCGCCGGCCGCCGCGCCCAGGCGGAACTGCTCGACCGCCCCCTCGAGGTCGCCGCGGTCGGCCAGCAGCACGCCGAGGTTCTGGTGGCAGTAGGGGTCACCGGCGGCGATGCCGCTGCGGTAGGCCTCCTCGGCCGCCTCCTCGTCGCCGAGCTCCTCGCGGTAGAGGTTGCCCAGCGGCAGCCAGGCCACCTGCTCGCCGAGCTTGGCGCCACGCTCGAGCACCGAGCGGGCCTCTGCCGCGCGGCCGGTCTCGCGCAGGAGGTGCGCGAGGTCGGCGCGGGCGGCCGGGAAGTGGTGCTGGCCGGCGCGGAGGTCCTCCTCCAGGGCCGGGTCCAGCGACGAGCACCAGCGCCAGCAGGCGACGACGGCCGCCGCCTCCTCGTCGCCGGCGGCGGCGAACTCCTCGGCCACCGCCATGGCCTGCTCGCGCTCACCCTGCTCGCGGAGCAGGAAGGCCAGCTGCAGCCCGCCCTCCAGGTCGCCCGCGGCCGCGGCGCCCCGGTAGGCGCGCATGGCTCCGGCGAGGTCGCCGAGGTCCTCCAGCACCAGGCCGAGGTTGCGCCAGGCGTCGGCCTCTCCGCCGCGCAGTGCGACCTCGTAGGCGTCGACCGCCTCCTCCCAGCGGCTCTGCGCGGCGAGGGAGTTGCCGAGGTTGAACGCGGCGACCGAGTCACCCAGGTCGAACGCGCGGCGGAAGCAGGCCTCGGCGTCGGTCTGCCGGCCGGCGTCGGCCAGGTCGCAGCCGAGGTCGATCAGCGCGTCGGCGTCGTCGGAGGCGAGCAGCCGCCGCAGCCGCCCGTCCAGGTCCTCGGTCATGCCGCCGATGATCGCGGCGAGGGGGCGCGCGGCGCGCCCCCTCGCGGTCGGACCTCACCCCAAGGGAGCGGCCCGCGGCGGCGGGATCACCCGATCAGCTGCCGAAGGCCTCGCGCCAGGCCGGCATCAGCGAGCTGCGCACCCAGTCGAGGTAGGGCTCCTGCTGGTCCCCGCCGATCTGCACCAGGGCCAGGTGGGTGAACCCCGCCTCGGCGTACTCCCCGGCGGCCTCGATGACCGCCTCGACGTCGTCGCCGCAGGGGATCGACCCGGCGACGTCGTCCGGCGTGACGAACTGGGACGCGCCCTCGAAGGCCGCCGGACCGGGCAGCTCGGCGTTGACCTTCCAGCCCAGGCCGAACCAGCGGAAGAGGCTGTGCGCCCGCTGCACCGCGGCCTCCTCGTCGGCGCCGAAGCTGATCGGCATCTGCGCGATCTTGGACTTGCCGGCACCGCCGGCGCCCTCGAACTCCTCGACGAGCTCGCTCAGGGGGTCGGTCGCGATCAGGACGTCGGCCAGCTCACCGGCGATCCTGGCCGCCTGCTTCCCGCCGGCGGCGAACCCGATGGGCACCCGCTTCTCCGGGAGGTCCCAGAGCTTCGCGGACTCGACGTCGAAGTGCTCGCCGCGGAAGTTGGTGTACCCCTTGCCGTCGAACAGGTCGCGGATGATCTCCAGGGCCTCGACGATCCGCTCGTGCCGCACGTCGGCCCCGGGCCACCCGCCGCCGACGACGTGCTCGTTGAGGTTCTCCCCCGCGCCGAGGCCCAGGGTGAAGCGCCCCTCGGAGAGGATCTGCAGGGTCGCGGCCTGCTGCGCCACGACCGCCGGGTGGTAGCGGAACGTGGGGCAGGTCACGTAGGTCATCAGGGGGATGCGGCTGGTGGCCTGCGCCGCAGCGCCCAGGGTCACCCAGGCGTTGGGCGAGTGACCCATCTCGTCCAGCCACGGGAAGTAGTGGTCGCTGCTGACGGCGAAGTCGAAGCCCACCTCCTCGGCACCGACCACGTGGCGGACGAGGTCCCTCGGCCCGGCCTGCTCGGTCATCATCGTGTAGCCCAGCTGCATCGCCATGCCGCCCGGCTACCCGGCCCGCCCCGGCGGCCAATCCTCAGACGCGCTCGGCGCGCAGCGCCTCCCGGACCTTGATCTTCCCGCTGGTGCGCAGCAGCGCCCCGGCGTAGACCCGGCCGCCGAGCCGGACGATCAGCGCGATGGCGGCCAGCATCAGCGCCACGGCCAGCCCGACCTCCCAGGCAGCGACGTCGCCGGCGGCCTGCCGCACCGGCATGACCAGCGGTGAGAGCCCCGGCACGTACGACGTCACCCGGGCCAGGCCGCCGGAGGGGTCGGAGGCGGCCTGGATGCCGACGAAGAAGGCGACGATCAGGACCATGGACGTCGGCATGAGCACCGTGGCGAGGTCCTCCTGGCGGCTCACCAGCGAGGCCGCCACCGCGAAGACCGCGGCGTAGAAGGCGTAGCCGAGCAGGAACCAGGCGATCACCGTGAGCACGGTGCCGATCAGCTCCCCGGGCACCTCGACCACGTCGAAGGCGAGGACCCCCACGACGCCGACGACGCCGATCAGCACCATCTGGCCCAGCGCCAGCACCCCCAGGCCGAGGATCTTGCCGGCGAGCAACTGCCACGGGCGCATGGTCGCCAGCAGCAGCTCGACGACCCGGCTTGCCTTCTCCTCGACCACGCCCTGCGCGATGAACTGGCCGAACAGGATCAGCAGGCTGTAGAGCAGGACGACACCGATGATCGCCGTGACGACCCGCTGGCCGTCGGCCGCGGCGCCGCTCTCCAGCGGGGTGACCTCGACCTCGGGCACGTCCAGGCCGGTGAGGCCGGCCTCGGCGAGCTGCTCGGCGACGGCGAGCTGGCCGACCGCGCCCTGCACGACCGCCTGCAGGGCCCCACCGGCGGACTCGCGCACCAGCAGCTCCGGGCCGGCGCCGGCCAGCAGGGCGCCGTCGACCTCCTCGGCGTCCACCGCGGCGCGGGCGGCGGCCTCGTCGTCGAGCTCGACCACGGTGACGTCGACGTCCAACGCCTCCCCCTGGGCCTCGAGAGAGGCGGTCACGGCGGGGGCGCCGCCCACGACGCCGACCCGCGTCTCGTCGCCGCCGGAGCTGACGACCACCTGGAAGGCCATCGCACCGACGATGGCGACCAGGATGACGATCGAGCTGATGATGAAGCTCTTGTCCCGGATCCGGGTGGAGAGCTCGCGCGCAGCGACCAGCCGGACCTTGGCGGTGCTGCTCAGGGTGCTCGGCGCGGTCACGCGGCCACCTCCTGCGGCTGGGCGACGGCTTCGCGGAACAGCTCCACGAGGGTGGGCTCGCGCCAGGCGAAGTGGGTGACCCGCCCGGTGCGGACGGCGGTCGCGAGGACGGCCTGGTCGTCGCCGCCGGCGCCGAGGTCGAGCAGCGTGTCACCGGCGGACTCCGAGACCACGCGGACGCCGGGCAGCGCGTCGGCCCAGCCCCGCGGCGCGTCGGGGACGACGACCCGGAGCAACCGGCCCGCCTCGCGCCGGCGCAGCTCGTCGACGGTGCCGGTGGCGACCATGCGGCCGCGGGCGAGGATGCCGACCGAGTCGCACAGCCGCTCGACGAGGTCCAGCTGGTGGCTGGAGAAGACGACGGGGACGCCGGTGCGCACCTGCTCCAGCAGCGCCTCGGCCAGGGAGTCGACGCCGACCGGGTCGAGGCCGGAGAACGGCTCGTCGAGGATGAGCACCTCGGGCCGGCTCACCAGGGCGGCGGCGAGCTGCACCCGCTGCTGGTTGCCCAGCGACAGCTTCTCCACCGGGTCGCCGCGGCGGTCACCGAGGCCGAGCCGGCCCACCCACTCCTCCGACGCCCTGGCCGCGGCGGCGGCGTCCATGCCGTGCAGCCGGGCGAAGTAGGTGACCTGCTCGCCGACCTTCATCTTCGGGTAGAGCCCGCGCTCCTCCGGCATGTAACCGATGCGGCTGCGGGCGGCCTCGTCCAGCGGGCGGCCCTGCCAGCGCACCTCGCCCGCGTCGGGCCTGACCAGCCCCATGGCGATCCGCATCGTCGTCGTCTTCCCCGCCCCGTTGGAGCCGCAGAAGCCGAACATCGACCCCGGCGCCACCGCGAAGCCCACGCCGTCGAGGACGCGGAGGTCGCCGAAGCTCTTCTGCAGCCCGTCGAACTCGAGCACCTGTCTCCTCCTGCTGCCGGCACCACCGCCGGAAACCGTAGCGGTGCTCACGATCACCGCGGGCCGACCGACCCGCCCCGGGGTGGTGACCCCGACTGTTCACCTCGCGACCGCCGCGCCGGTGCGGTCTCATCGGCCCATGAGCGAGCGCGACGGCGTGGCCCAGCCGCCCTCCGGGGTGGGCCTGGAGCAGCTGCGGTCGGCAGCGGCCGGGTGCACGGCCTGCGAGCTGTGGCAGGACACCACCCAGACGGTGTTCGGCGAGGGGCCCGAGACCGCCCGGGTGGTCCTCGTGGGCGAGCAGCCGGGCGACCAGGAGGACCGGAAGGGCGAGCCCTTCGTCGGTCCGGCCGGCCGGCTGCTGGACAAGGCCCTGGCCGACGCCGGCATCGACCGGCGGGACAGCTACGTCACCAACTCGGTGAAGCACTTCTCGCACACGGTGAAGGGCAAGCGGCGGATCCACCAGACGCCGCGGCCGGAGCACCTGCGCGCGTGCCGGCCGTGGCTCGACGCGGAGCTCGCCATCCTGCAGCCCGACGTGGTGGTGGCGCTCGGCGCGACGGCGGCCAAGGGGCTGATCTCCCCGTCGTTCCGCATCACCCGCGACCACGGGCAGCTGCTGCCCTGGACGCCGCCGGGCGCGCCGGCGCCGACCGAGGACGACGACGAGGACGCGCCGCACCAGACGTGGATCCTCGCGACCACGCACCCGTCGGCGATCCTGCGCACCCCCGGCGAGGCCCGCGCCGCCGCCTACGACGCCCTGGTCGCCGACCTGCGCACGGTCGCCGCCACACTGGCCTGATCCCACTCTCCGGGAGTACCGGTGAGTAGGAACGGCAGGTGCCGGTTATGCCCTCCCGGCGTCCGGCCGGCCTCGCCACTCTCGGGGGCGGGCGAGCCCGGCCGGACCTTCCGTCAGCCGGTGCGGTCGACGGTCGAGCGGGAGGCCCGGAACAGCCAGAACGAGGGCACCAGCAGCGCGACGGCGACCATCGCGAGCACCACGACGACGCCGCCGGACACCATCGCGAACGAGACGCCCGCAGCGCTGGCCAGCGCACCGGCGCGCAGGTCGCCCAGCCGCGGGCCCCCCGTGACCACGACGATGAAGACGCCCTGCATCCGGCCGCGCATCTCCTCCGGGGCCGCCGTCTGAAGCATCGCGCTGCGCAGCACCGCGCTCACCATGTCCCCCGCCCCCGCGACGGCCAGGCACAGCACCGCCAGCCACAGCGTCGGGGCGTAGCCGAAGCCGATGATCGCCACGCCCCACACCGCGATCGAGACGATCACGACCGCGCCCTGCCGGTCGACCTTCGACACCCAGCCCGAGGTCAGCCCCATGACCAGCGCGCCGATCGAGATCCCCGCGAACAGCCAGCCCAGGCTGTTGGGCGAGTCGGCGTACCGGGTCTCGGACAGCTCGGGGAACACCGCCTGGGGCCAGGCGAACAGCATCGCGATGACGTCGACGACGAACGTCATGAGCAGCACGGGCTGGGTGCGCAGGAACGCGAAGCCCTCCCAGACCCCGTGCACGGCTGCACCCAGCCGCAGTTTCCCGGCGTCCCGGCCCGGAGGCAGCGGCGGCAGCCCGCGGAGCAGCACGGCGGCGACCACGAAACCGACGGCGTCGATGGCGTAGGCGGTGAACAGGGACCCGAGGCCGATCAGCAGCCCCGCGAGGAGCGGGCCCACGATCACGCCGATCTGCCGGACGGTCATGGCGAGCGCGTTCGCGGCGGGCACGCCGGCCGTGCCCACGAGCGCCGGGATGACGGCGTAGCGGGTCGGTGAGTTGACGGCGGTGAAGGCGGAGACCGCCGCGGTGAGGATCCACAGGAGGACGAGGTTCCCCCCACCCGGGAGCAGCGCCTGCGCCGCGAGCAGCGCGCTGGTCACCGCCGCGCCGACCGAGGTGATCACCAGCAGCCGCCGGCGGTCCATGGCGTCCGCGATCGCGCCGCCGAGGAGCCCGAAGACGACCAGCGGGACGAGCGCGACGATCGACGTCACGCCGACCATGAACGACGAGCCGGTCAGCAGGTAGACCTGGAAGGGGACGGCCACCAGCGTCATCTGCTGGCCGATCGTGGTGGTGGCGATGCCCCAGAAGAGCCGCCGGAAGCGCGGGTCCCGCAGCGGCGTGGTGTCGATCGCCCAGCCCCGCCGGCGCACCCGCTCCGGGACGGGCTCCTCGACCGGCGCACCGCCCTCGACCGGGTCGACCGGCTGGCTCACGGCGCGAGCCGCTGCACGATCCAGCCCCCGCCCTCGGCCGAGTCGCGCACGAACCGCAGCCGGTCGTGCAACCGGTCCGCGCCGCCCTGCCAGAACTCCACCCGGTCGGGCACCACCCGGTAGCCACCCCAGACCTCGGGCCGGGGCAGCTTCCCCTCCGGCGTCTGCTCGTCCAGCAGCCGCACGCGCGCCTCGAGCTCCTCCCGGGAGTCGACGACGGTCGACTGCACCGAAGCGACGGCGGCCAGCTGCGACCCGCGCGGCCGGGGGTCCCACAGCCCGTCGGAGGCGGCGTCGCCGATCCGCTCCACCCGCCCGCCCACCCGCACCTGCCGCTGCAGCGCGTGCCAGGGGAAGACGAGCGCGGCCCGCGGATTCACCGCCAGCTGCGCACCCTTGGCCGAGGCGTAGCTGGTGCCGAAGACGATGCCGTCGGTGTCGTAGCCCTTCATCAGCACGATCCGGGCGTCCGGGGCGCCGTCGGCGTCGGCGGTCGCCACGACGACGGCGTTGGGCTCGGGGAGCTCTGCGGCGACCGCGTCGGCGAACCAGCGGTCGAACTGCTCGACCCACGTGGGGGCGAGCTCCTCCTCGCGCAGCCGCCCCAGCGTGTAGTCGTTCCGCATGCGGGTCAGGTCGGGCACGCCGTCATGCTGACACCGGGCGCGCGCGGCGGCTCGGGAGGGCGCTCGCACCGCCCCCCGTGTGCCGGCGCGGGGTGGACGGCCTAGGGTCGGCAGGCAATCCGTGCGCCAGTTCCCTGCGCGCACGTGGTCCGCGCGCAGAGGAGCATGCGAGATGGCCGACGACTTCGTACCCGGCCTGGAAGGCGTCATCGCCTTCGAGACCGAGATCGCCGAACCGGACAAGGACGGCGGTGCACTGCGCTACCGCGGCGTCGACATCGAGGACCTGGTCGGCAAGGTCACCTTCGGCAACGTCTGGGCGCTGCTGGTCGACGGCAAGTTCGGCCCCGGGCTGCCGCCGGCCGAGCCGTTCCCCATCCCGGTGCACAGCGGCGACGTGCGCGTCGACGTGCAGGCCGCCCTGGCGATGCTGGCCCCCTTCTGGGGCTATCGCCCGCTGCTCGACATCAGCGCCGACGAGGCGCGCGACCAGCTGGCTCGCGCCGCGGTGATGGCGCTGTCCTACGTCGCCCAGTCCGCCCGCGGCATCGGCGTCCCCGCCGTCCCGCAGAGCCGCATCGACGAGGCCGCGACGATCGTCGAGCGCTTCATGGTCCGCTGGCGCGGCGAGCCCGACCCCCGCCACGTGGCCGCGGTCGACGCCTACTGGACCTCCGCCGCCGAGCACGGCATGAACGCCTCGACGTTCACCGCCCGCGTCATCGCCTCCACCGGCGCCGACGTCGCCGCCGCCATGTCCGGCGCGATCGGCGCGATGTCCGGCCCGCTGCACGGCGGCGCCCCCTCCCGGGTGCTGCACATGCTCGACGACGTCGAGAAGACCGGCGACGCCGAGAAGTACGTGAAGGACCTGCTCGACCGCAAGGAGCGGTTGATGGGCTTCGGCCACCGGGTCTACCGCGCCGAGGACCCGCGCGCCCGCGTGCTGCGCCGGTCGGCGCAGGAGCTCGGCGCCCCGCGTTTCGAGGCCGCCCTGGCCCTGGAGAACGCCGCCCTCAAGGAGTTGCGCGAGCGGCGCCCCGACCGGCCGGTCGAGACCAACGTGGAGTTCTGGGCGGCGATCGTCCTCGACTTCGCCGAGGTGCCCAGCCACATGTTCACCTCGATGTTCACCTGCGCCCGCACCGCCGGCTGGTGCGCGCACATCCTCGAGCAGAAGAACACCGGCCGTCTCGTGCGCCCGTCGGCCCGCTACATCGGGCCCGAGCCCCGCAAGCCCGAGGCCGTCGAGGGCTGGGACACCATCAACCACCAGGCCGCCCAGCCGGCCTGACGAAGGACCACCCTTCCCCCCACGCCTCGCGAGCTCGGCGTGGGGGGAAGGGTGGATGTTCCAGCACGTCACCTCGAGAGGCTTCGCCCGGCATGACCGTCACCATCCCCGCCGCGCTGCTGCCGGCCGACGGCCGGTTCGGGTGCGGGCCGTCCAAGGTGCGCCCCGAGGCGTTGCGCGCCCTGGCCGGCGCGGGGGCGGCGGTCATGGGCACCTCGCACCGCCAGGCCCCGGTGCGGGCCCTGGTCCGCCGGATCCGGGAGGGGCTCACCCAGCTGTTCGACCTCCCGGACGGCTACGAGGTGGTGCTCGGCAACGGCGGGACCACCGCCTTCTGGGACGCCGCGCTGTTCGGGCTGATCCGCGACCGCGCCGCTTTCGGCACCTACGGCGAGTTCTCCGCGAAGTTCGCCGCCGCGGCGGCGGAGGCGCCCTTCCTCGGCGACCCGGTCGTCGTCACCGCCCCGCCCGGTTCCCTGGCGGTGCCGGCCGCGACCCCGGGCGTCGACGCCTACGCGTGGGCGCACAACGAGACCTCGACCGGCGTCATGGCCCCGATCTCCCGGCCCAGCGGCACCGAGGACGCCCTCGTGCTCGTCGACGCCACCTCCGGCGCCGGCGGCCTGCCCGTCGACGTCTCGCAGACCGACGTCTACTACTTCGCCCCGCAGAAGTCCTTCGCCGCCGACGGCGGGCTGTGGGTGGCGCTGATGTCGGCCGACGCACTGCAGCGGATCGCCCAGATCAAGGCGTCGGGCCGCTGGGTGCCCGGCTTCCTCGACCTCTCCGTCGCCGTCGAGAACTCCGCGAAGGACCAGACCTACAACACCCCGGCCGTCGCCACGCTGTTCCTGCTCGCCGACCAGATCGACTGGATGCTCTCCCTGGGTGGCCTGACCGGCACCGTCGAGCGCACCCGCGAGTCCTCGTCGCGGCTCTACGGCTGGGCGGAGCGGTCGGCGTACGCCGCGCCGTTCGTCACCGAGCGCGACCACCGCAGCTACGTCGTGGGCACCGTCGACTTCGCCGGCTCCGTCGACGCCGCGGCGCTGGCCGCGACACTGCGCGCCAACGGCATCGTCGACGTGGAGCCCTACCGCAAGCTCGGCCGCAACCAGCTGCGGGTCGGCATGTTCCCCGCCGTCCACCCGGACGACGTGCAGGCGCTGACGGCGTGCATCGACTACGTCGTGGAGCGCCTGTAAGGGCGGCGGGAGCCGGCCCCCGCGGGGCCGGAGCCGGTCGGGCAGCCGACCGGGGGGTCGTGCAGGGTTTCTCGGTGGAGGTGGGTGTGGGACCCGGTGTGCCCGCGGGCGCCGACGGTGGTGAGCTCTTCGCCGCCGGGGGCGAGGCCGCGCGGCTGATGGCGGCCTTCGACTGGTCCGCGACCTCGGTGGGCCCCGTCGAGACGTGGCCGGTGAGCCTTCGCATGGCCGTCCGCACGGTGCTGGTCTCGCGGTTCCCGATGATCGTCTGCTGGGGCCCCGACCTGCTGCAGTTCTACAACGACGCCTACGCCCCGGTGCTCGGCGCGAAGCACCCGGCGATCGGCAAGGACATCCGGCTCACCCAGCCCGAGACGTGGGACGCCCTGCGGCCACCCATCGAGCACGCGATGAGCACCCTCGACGCGTCGTGGATGCCCGAGCTGCTGCTGCCGCTGGAGCGGGCCGGGTACCGGGAGGAGACCTACTTCACCGTCTCCCACGCACCGGCCTTCGACGACGACGGCCGGGTCGCCGGCATCCACGCCGTCTGCGCCGAGGTCACCCACGAGGTGCTCGGCCGCCGCCGCCAGCACCTGCTGCGCCAGCTCGCCGCCGTGGGCACGCAGCTGGGCGAGGAGGCCGAGGTGGTCGCCGCCATGTGCCGGACACTGACCCAGGACTGCCTGGACGTGCCCTTCGCCGCGGTGTACCTGGCCGAGCCCGGCGACGCGCGGTTCCGCCTGGTGTCCGCCGCCGGGTGCCCCGCCGACCTGCTGCCGGCCACCGCACCGCTGGACCCGGCGGGGTTCCCCGGCGACGTGGCCGCGCTCGGAGTCGTGGGCGGCCCGTTCGGCGATCCGGTCACCGATGCGGTGGTGCTGCCGCTGCCCACCGGCGGCGACGGCGGACCGCTCGGCCGGCTGGTGGTCGGCCGCAACCCGAACCGCGCACTGGACGCGGACTACACCTCCTTCCACGACGTGATGGCCGGGCAGTTCGCCGCCGCCGTCACGACCGTCCGGGCGTTCGAGAGCGAGCGGCGGCGGGCCGAGTCCCTCGCCGAGCTCGATCGCGCCAAGACGACGTTCTTTGCCGACGTCAGCCACGAGCTGCGCACGCCGCTCACCCTGCTGCTGGGCCCGCTCGTCGACGTGCTCGAAGACCCCGACGTCGCGCTCACCCCCGATGTGCGCGAGCTGGTCACCCTGGCCGTCCGCAACGGCCGGCGGCTGCGAC
Organism: Blastococcus sp. SYSU DS0541; assembly: GCF_054050875.1. Classification (NCBI taxonomy): domain Bacteria; kingdom Bacillati; phylum Actinomycetota; class Actinomycetes; order Geodermatophilales; family Geodermatophilaceae; genus Blastococcus; species Blastococcus sp. SYSU DS0541. Next base: position 240,683 of record NZ_JBJHAD010000003.1, read on the forward strand.
GCCTGGTCGACGACCTCCTGGACTTCGCCGGCATCGAGGCCGGGCGGGCCACGCCGGTGCGGGTCGAGACCGACGTGGCCACCTTCACCGCCGAGCTCGCCGGCATCTTCCGGTCGGCCGCCGAGCGGGCCGGGCTGCGCCTCACCGTCGACTGCCCGCCCCTGGACCGCGCGGCCCACGTCGACCCCCGCATGTGGGAGAAGATCGTCGTCAACCTCCTCGCCAACGCGGTGAAGTACACCTTCGTGGGCGGGATCGACGTGGCCCTCCGCGGGACCGACGACCGCCTTGTGCTCACCGTCGCGGACACCGGCGTGGGCATCGTCGCCGAGGAGCTCCCCCGGCTGTTCCAGCGCTTCCACCGCGTCGCCGGGGCGGCCGCCCGGACGCGCGAGGGCACGGGGATCGGCCTGGCGCTGGTGCAGGAGCTCGCCGCGCTGCACGGCGGCACCGTCACGGTCACCAGCGAGCCGGGGCGCGGCAGCACCTTCACCGTCGCCCTGCCGTACGGCACCCCCGACGCCGCGACCGACGGCGACGCGGCCGCCCCCTCCGACGCCGCCCGCGGGGAGGCCGAGGGCTGGGAGCAGGCCGGCTCACGCCCGTCCGGGCGGCCCGACGGCTCCCCGGACGCGGCCGAGGTGCTCGTGGTCGACGACAACGCCGACATGCGCGGCTACCTCGCCCGGCTGCTGCGGCCCTTCTGGGCGGTGCGCACGGCGGCCGACGGCGAGGAGGCGCTCGCCGCGGTGGCCGAGCGGCGCCCGGCCCTCGTGCTGACCGACGTGATGATGCCCGGGGTGGACGGCTTCGAGCTGCTCCGGGCGCTGCGCGCCGACCCGGCCACCCGCCACCTCCCGGTGATCATGCTGACCGCGCGGGCCGGGCAGGAAGCCTCCGTCGAGGGGCTGGAGGCCGGCGCCGACGACTACCTGGCCAAGCCGTTCCGCGCCGCGGAGCTGCTCGCCCGGGTCCGGGTGGCGCTCGAGCGGGGAGCCGGGCGCGCCGTGGCCCCGGCAGGGCCCGGCGGGGTCGCCGAGCCACCCCCGCCGGCGACCTCCCCACTGCCCGCCCCGCTGGTCGCCACGGCGGTCGGGCGGCCGGGGCCGGTGCCCGCTCCCGAGCCCCGGCCCGGCACCCCGGACGGTGGGCACCGGGCGCACTGGCGGCTGCCGTCCGCGCTCTCGTCCATCCCCGTCGTGCGCCGCCGCCTCCGCAGCCTGCTGGCCGACGCCGGGGTCGGCGAGGAGCAGTCCTACGACCTCCTCCTGGCAGCGTGCGAGGCGGCCAGCAACGCGATCGAGCACGCCCAGCACCCGACCGAGCCGGTCATCGAGGTGACCGCGGTCGTCGAGGACAGCGTCGTGGAGATCACCGTCCGCGACCACGGCCAGTGGCGGGAGCGCGTCCCGAGCATGGACCGCGGCCGCGGCTCGACGATCATGAGCGCCGTCGCCGAGGTCACCGCCGTCCCGAGCCCCGAGGGGACGACGGTCCGGATCCGGTCGGCGCTGCGGCCGGCCGCCTGAGCCGCCGGCGCGGGAGTCGAGGCTCGCCCACCGGCCGGGGTTCGACCGCGGCCGTCAGCGCAGCAGCCAGGTGTCCTTGGTCACGGGGCCCGCCCCCAGCACCCTGGTCAGCGCGAGCGGCAGCGTGGTCGTGGTTCCCCCGGCCACCGAGAACACCCGCAGCTCCACCGGCCGCGGACGCAGGCACCCGTCGACCAGCGTGGGCGCCGTGGAGGGGATCAGCGGCTCACGGGCCACGAACCGGTGCGGGGCGGCGGTGATCTCGGCGCGCAGCGCGGCCAACTCCTCCCCCGAGCAGGTCGGGCCGTGCACGAGGCGCCGGCCGCCGTACCCGGCGACGGTCTCCACCTCGAGCTCGTGCAGCCGGCCGGCGACCTCGGCGCACGCGGCCGGGTCGGCGAGCACCCAGGTGCGTGCCGACGCCAGCAGCGGCTCCTCGCCGAGGTAGAAGCGGATCATCGCCGGCACCCACGCGTAGCCGGCCGCGTCGTCGGCCACCCCGTTGCCGGGCACGTTGGCCAGCCCCAGCCGCCCGGCCCGCACCGCCTCGGTGAGGGCCGCGTCCAGCGGCACCCCCGCACCGGTCGGGTAGGCGCCGAGCAGCGCGTCGTCGAAGCGCCGGTAGAGGACGTCGACGGGGACACGGCCACCGTCGACGGCGGCCTCCACCCCCCCGTCCCCGCGCGGCCAGAGGTCGCCGGCCCGCACGAGCGGGGCGTCGAGCGCCTCGGCGAGCACCTGGTGCTCGAACCAGGCGCCGTCGCTCTCGCCCTGGGTGAGCACCGCCGTGCGTGGCGACCCGGCGGCCCCCGGCGGGGCGGCGTCCGCCAGCGCGCCGGACAGCAGCGGGATCGCGTCGGCGGGGTCCCGGAGCCGCTCCCTGGCGGCGGCGGGGAGCTGCGGCAGCAGCGCGCGGGCGCTGTCCCGGTCGGCGAGCGCGTAGCCGATGCCCGACGGCGCGCGCAGGTGGTCGCGGACCACCGCCCAGCCCCCGTCGCCGGTGCGGACGAGGTCGGCCGCGGCGACGGCGGCGCGCGGCTGCCCCCGCCAGGCGCGGGAGACGGCGTCGGGGTCCCGGCCGGGGCCGTGCGCCACCGCCCACTCGGGCAGGGCACCGGCCCGCACGATCTCCGCCGCGCGGTCCGGATCGCTGCGCCGCCGGCCCGCGGGCCGGTAGGCGTCGTCGAGGAAGGCGTTCAGCGCGCGGTGCCGCTGGGCCATCCCGGCCGACACCGCCCGCCACGCGCCGGCGTCGACCAGCCGCGGCACCGGATCCAAGGCGACCGGGCGCAGCTGCTGCCGGCCGTCGGCCCACGTGCCGACGACGACGCCGCGCTCCTGCCGCCGCCGCGCCAGCTCCGCCTCCGCGGCCGCGAGCCCGGGGGCACCCAGCCGCTCGAGGACGGCGACCGGCCCGGCCCAGCCGTCGCGCAGCCGGCCGTCGGCCCCGACGGCCTCGTCGGTGCGGTCGGTGGGGTAGCCGGCGAAGAGTTCCCCGCTCACAGCCACCGATCGAACCAGGCGGCGAGCCGCTCGCCCAGTTCGACCAGGTTCTCCCGGCCCACGATCGCGTGGCCCTCGCCCGGGAAGAGCAGCAGGTCGGCGCGGGCACCGCGGGCCTGCAGCGCCTGGTAGGCCTGCACCGACTCGGCAACGGGCACGTTGGTGTCACGGTCCCCGTGGGCAAGCAGCACCGGGGCGGTCAACCGGTCCAGGGTCGTCATCGGGGAGAGCGCGGCCAGCATGTCGCGGTCGGCGACCGGGTCGCCGTACTCGGTCACCGAGGCCGCGGCCATCCACGGCTCGGTGCCGGCGAAGAAGGTGCGCAGGTCGCTCATGCCGGCCAGCGAGGTACCGGCCGCGAACAGCTCCGGCCAGCGGGTCAGCGCGACCAGGGTGAGGTACCCGCCGTAGGACCAGCCGTGCGCGCCGACCCGGCCCGGCTCGGCGATGCCCGCCGTCACCAGCTCGTCCACCGTCGTCCGGACGTCGGCGAAGGAGGCCTCGCGCGCCGGCCCGTCATCGGCGGTCATGAAGGCGCGGCCGAAGCCGCCGGAGCCCCGCACGTTGGGGGCGAAGACGGTGAGCCCCGCAGCCACCATGCTCTGCGTGATCGGCGACCAGTTCGGCCGCGCCTGGCCCTCGGGGCCGCCGTGGAAGCTGACCACCGTGCGGTTGGGGCCGCGGCTGCCCGCCGGCTCGTACAGCCACCCGGAGAGCCGGACGCCGTCGGGGCCGACGTACTCGTGGCGCACCGGCTCGACCAGCCCCGTCAGCCGCCGCCGCGCGGGCGAGCAGGGCAGCGGCTCGGGGGTGGCGCCGTCCAGCGGCACCCGCCACAGCCCCCGGGGCGCACGCGGTCCGGAGAGCTCGGCGACCAGCGCGTCGCCGTCGGCGGCCGGCGCCCAGCCGGAGAGCACCGGCTCGGGCAGCTCGATCCGCCGCACGACGGCGCCGTCGCAGCGCGCGTGCAGCCACAGCTCGCTCACCCCGTCGGCGTTCCACACCGCGAGGACGGTGCCGTCGGGGCGGACCGCGTACCCGTCCAGGTCGGCGTCGGCCCGCTGCAGGACGACCCGACCCCGCCCCGGCACGCCGTCGGCGTCGAGGGGGACCGCGACCAGCCCGGCGCGGTCGGCCCCGGGCGGGCCGGGGAGGGCGGCGCGCACGTGCACGGTGGCCCCGCCGTCGGTGAAGCGGCCGTCCTCGGAGGCGATCCCGCCGGGGGCGTCGAGGGGCACCACCCGCCGCTGGATGCCGGTCGCGACGTCGATGACGACGATGTGGCGGTAGGCGCGCGGCCCGCGCCGCGCCAGCACCGTCCGCCGGTCGGAGGAGACCGCGGTCACGGCCAGGAACCCCCCGGAGGCGAGCGTCCGCTGCTCGCCGGTGACCACGTCGACCAGCACGACGTCGGCATCGGGCCCGGAGCCCGGGGCGATCGAGCAGGCGTAGCGCCGGGCGTCCACCCAGCAGCCGGCGAAGACGGCCGCCCGCGGGTCGGCGCCGGCGACCAGCCGGTGACCCGTGCCGTCGGGGCGGACCACGTGCAGCTCGGCGCAGATGGAGCCGCCGGGGCTCACCAGGTAGGCCAGCCGCTCCCCGTCGGGGGCCCAGGAGACGGAGATGACCTCCTGCTCGGCCCCCGACACCTGGACCGGAGGGGTCCGCCCGTCCAGCGCGGCGACCTCGAGCCGGGGCAGCCCGGTCCGGTCGGTGACGTAGGCGACGCGGCGGCCGTCGGGCGACGGCGCGGGGCACCAGGCGGCGGTCGCCCCGGCGATCCCGGCGATGGCCCGGCGGACCGCGGCGGGGAGCGCCTCCGGCGGCGCGAGCACCTCCAGCGCTGCGCAGCCCGCGGGCGCGGCCGTCCACTGCTCGGTCACGGGACTGGCCATCGCTCCTCCTCGGCTCGGTGCGGCGCCGCCGGCGAGCCCCCCACTGTGGCGGGGGTTCGTTTCCGGCACGTGTCAGCGCTGTCATCGGCGTGCGTCGTGCTCGCCCGCACCCCCCGCCGGAGGGAGCTGAGCCACCCCGCGCCCGGCCACGCCACGCCGGGGCGCCTGCGCGCCGCGCGCGGCCGGTCCCGATAGCCTCGGAGACCGGGGTCTCGTCCGGGCCCGCCGCGCCGGCTGCAGGAGGTCGCCCATGCGCACGCTGCGCCTCGTGGCTCTCTCCGACGACGGGAAGAGCCTCGTCCTCGTCGCGGACAGCCCCGAGCACCCCGAGGGCGAGCGGTTCGAGCTTCCGATCGACGAGCGCGTGCGCGCCGCGGCCCGGGGGGACGCCCGCCGGCTCACCCAGATCGACGTCGACCTCGGCACCGAGCTGCCGCCCCGGGTCATCCAGTCGCGCATCCGCGCCGGCGAGACCCCCGAGCAGGTCGCCACCGCCACCGGCGCCCGGGTGGAGCGGATCATGCGCTTCGCCCACCCCGTGCTGCAGGAGCGCGAGCGCGTGGCCACGCAGGCCCGCGAGGCGCGCGTCCGGCTCACCGAGGGCGCGCCGGGCGCCGTGCTCCAGCAGTTCATGGTCGAGCGGCTGCGGCTGATCGACACCGACATCGACGCCGTCCGGTGGGACGCCTTCCGCGACGAGGACGGCACCTGGGTGGTCACCGGCGAGTGGCGCGCCGGGGCGAAGTCCGGCACGGCCCGGTGGAACTTCGACCTGCCGTCCCGCACCGTCACCCCGGGCGACGCGGCGACGACGGACTTCGCCGAGGGCACCCGCCTCGTGCGGGTCGTGCCCGAGGTGCCCGCCGGGCTGCCCACGCCGGCGCCCCGCAGCCGCCCCGTGGCGGTGGTGCGCAACCCCGAGCCGGCGCCGGCCCCCGCCGCGGCGGAGGACGCCCACGTCCGCGACGTGCACGCCCCCGACGGCAGCCCGGCCGACGACGACCCGATGGCCGCCCTGCTGGACGAGGTCGCCGAGCACGACACCGTGGTGCTCGGCCGGGGCGGCGGCGAGGGCACGGACGACGACGAGGACCCGCGCGCCCGCATCCCGGCGTGGGAGGACATCGTCTTCGGGGTCCGCCGCAACCGCTGACCGGATCCGCGTGGAACCCCGCGCGCGGCTGGGTAGTTGATCCGGCATGAGTGCTTCGGTGTCGATGCCGCTGGGCGGCGTGCAGGTCGGGTCCTTCGACAGCTACGAGCGGGCGCAGGCCGCCGTCGACCACCTCTCCGACGAGAAGTTCGCGGTCGAGAACGTGACCATCATCGGGACCGACCTGCGCATGGTGGAGACCGTGACCGGCCGCATGACCATGGGCCGGGCGATCGCCGCCGGCGCCGCGGCCGGCGCGTGGTGGGGTCTCTTCGTCGGGCTCCTGCTGGGCATCTTCGCCCCCGACGGCTCCGGCTGGATCGGCTCCGTGCTGACCGGCCTGCTCATCGGTCTGGCCTTCGGCGCCGCGTTCGGCGGGATGGGCTACGCGGCCACCCGCGGCAAGCGCGACTTCACCAGCACCAACAAGATCATCGCCAGCCGGTACGACATCATGTGCCACCCGGCGCACGCCGAGGAGGCCCGCGCCCTGCTCGCCCGCTTCTCGCTGCGCGCGGGCTGACGGAGCCCGGGCGGCGGAGCGCGGCTAGCGCAGCGCGGCGAAGGCCACGGCCGCCGCGGCGGCCACGCCGAGGGAGTCGACCCCGCTGCGCATCGGGATCCGGGCCCGCACCCGGGCCGCCCGCTGCGCCTCCGGGGTCAGCCCCGGCCCCTCCGCGCCCAGCAGCACCGCGGTGCGCGGGTGGGCCACGGGATCGATGCCGGCCAGGTCGACGGCGTCGGCGGCGGGGGTGAGCGCGACGGTGAGGTAGCCGGCGTCGTGCAGCAGGTCGAGCCCGGCGGGCCAGTCGGGCAGCACGGCGAACGGCAGCGACAGCACGTGCCCCATGGACACCCGCACCGACCGCCGGTAGAGCGGGTCGGCGCAGCGCGGGTCCAGCAGCAGGCCGTCGACCCCCAGCGCCACCGCGGATCGGGCGATCGACCCCAGGTTCTCGGCGTCGTTCAGCGCCTCGAGGACGGCCAGCCGGCGCGGCGCCGCCGGATCGGGCCCCGCGAGCAGCCCGTCCAGGTCGGCGGACGGGCGGCGGTCGGCCGAGGCGACGACGCCCCGCGTGAGGCGGAACCCGATCACCTCCGAGAGCACCCACTTGTCGGCCTCGTAGGCCGGCACGTCGTCGGGCAGGTCGAGCGCGCTCACCCGCCCGGGCACCCCGAGCACCGCCCGCACCCGGTAGGGGGAGGCGAGCAGCCGCTGGACCGCGGGGACGCCCTCCACGATCACCGGACCGGTGCCGCGTGGCGTGCCCGCGGGCCGGTCCCCCGCCTTGAGGTCGCGGAAGTCGGCCACCCGCTCGTCGGTCGGGTCGGTGATGGTCTCGGGCACCCGGTGATTCTGCCGGGCGGGCGCCGACGGGTCGCGGCACCCAGGATCGGGACGTGACCCCCGACAACGCTCGCGTGACCGTCATCGGCGCCGGCATCGCCGGCCTCGCCTGCGCCCGCGCCCTCCGGGACGCCGGCCGCGACGTCCAGGTGCTGGACCGGGGGCGGGGCCCGGGCGGCCGGCTGTCCTCGCGCACGGTGCGTGGCCGGGCGGTCGACCTCGGCGCCTCCTACCTCACCGCGAGCGACGGGTCCCCGTTCGCCGCCGTGGTGGCCGACTGGGTGGACCGCGGCCTGGCCCAGCCCTGGACGGACACCTTCGCGGTGCTCGGACCGGAGGGGCTCCGGGAGCGGAAGTCCGGACCGCTGCGGTACGGGACGCCGGCCGGGTCGCGCAGCCTGGCCGTCGACCTCGCCACCGGGCTGTCCGTCCGGTCCGGGACCACCGTCCGGGAGGTGACCGCCGGCCCCGCCGTCGACGGGCGGGCCGTGCCGGCCGCCGTCCTGGCCATGCCCGGGCCCCAGGCCGCCCGGCTGCTCGACCCGGCCGGCCGGGCGGGGCGCCTGGCCACCGCGGAGAGCTGGCAGCCGGCCCTCGCGGTGGTGCTGGGCTGGCGCCGGCGGCGCTGGCCGGCCGATCTGCACGGCGCCTTCGTGCACGACGACCCGGCCGTGGAGTGGATCGCCGACGACGGCGACCGCCGTGGCGACGCCGCCCCGGTGCTGGTCGCGCACACGACGGCCGGCCTGGCCGCCGAGCACCTCGGGGACCCCGCTGCCGCCGTGCCGGCCGTCGTGGCGGCCGTGCGGTCCGCCCTCGGCATCGACGTGGAGCCCGAGTGGACGGAGGTCCACCGCTGGACGTTCGCCCGGCCGGCCGCGCCGCGGGAGGAGCCGTTCGGTCTGGTCGACCGGATCGGGCTCTGCGGGGACGGGTGGCACGCACCGGCGAAGGTCGAGGGCGCCTGGTCCTCGGGGACCGCGCTGGGCCGCGCGCTGGCCCGTTGACGAGGTGAAGGAACTCACCTAGCGTTGAGTTCATCACCCGTTGAGTTCTTGGGGGTGCGTCATGGACGCCATCACCGTCACCGATCTCGTCGTCGACCGCGGGAAGCGCCGGGTGCTGCCCGGGCTGTCCTTCACCGTCCCCGCGGGCCAGGTCACCGGGCTGCTGGGCCCCAGCGGCAGCGGGAAGACCACCCTGATGCGCGCCCTCGTCGGCGTGCAGCGCATCCGCTCGGGCACCGTCACCGTCCTCGGCGAGCCGGCCGGCTCCCCCGGGCTGCGTCCCCGCGTCGGCTACGTCACCCAGTCCCCGAGCGTCTACCCCGACCTCACGGTGCGGGAGAACGCCCGCTACTTCGCCACCCTGCAGGGGCGGCGGGCGGTGGACGCCGACGCCGCGATCGCCGACGTGGGGCTGGCCGACGCCGCCGGTCAGCTGGTCGCCGACCTCTCCGGCGGCCAGAGGGGCCGTGCATCCCTGGCCTGCGCCCTCGTCGGCGAACCCGAGGTCCTGGTGCTGGACGAACCGACCGTCGGCCTCGACCCGGTGCTCCGCGTCGAGCTGTGGGAGAGGTTCCACGCCCTGGCCGCCGCCGGGACGACGCTGGTCGTCTCCAGCCACGTGATGGACGAGGCGGGCCGCTGCGACCGGCTGCTGCTGCTCCGCGACGGCGAGCTGCTGGCCGACTCCACGCCGGCGCAGCTGCGCGCCGACGGCGGCTCCGAGGACCTGGAGGAAGCCTTCCTCGCCGTGGTCCGGGCCCGGACGGGGGTGGCGGCGTGACCACCGCCCTGGCGAACCCCCGCCTGACCACCGCCACTGCGGGCCGGGTCCTGCGCCAGCTGCGGCACGACCACCGCACCATCGCCATGATGCTGGTGCTGCCCAGCGCGCTGCTCGGGCTCCTCCACCTGCTGTGGCAGGACGTGCCCACGCTCCCCGGTCAGCCCGGCACCTTCGACCGCATCGGGCTGACGATGCTCGGGATCTTCCCGTTCGTGGTGATGTTCCTGGTGACCAGCATCGCGATGCTGCGGGAGCGCACCTCCGGCACGCTCGAGCGGCTGCTCACCACCCCGCTGGCCCGGCTGGACCTGCTGCTCGGCTACGGCCTGGCCTTCGGCCTGGCCGCCGCACTGCAGGCGGCCGTCACCGTGACGGTCGCGACGACGCTCTACGACCTCGACGTCTCCGGGTCGATCGGCCTCGTCGTGCTCATCGCCGTGGCCGACGCGGTGCTGGGCGTCGCCCTGGGGTTGCTGGCCAGCGCCTTCGCCCGGAGCGAGTTCCAGGCGGTGCAGTTCATGCCGGTGGTCGTGCTGCCCCAGTTCTTCCTCTGCGGGCTGCTCGTACCCCGTGAGCAGATGGCCGGGTGGCTGCAGGCGATCAGCGACGTCCTGCCGCTCACCTACGCGGTGGAGGCGCTGCAGGAGGTCGGGCGGTCGCCGTCGGCGACCGGCACGATGTGGGTGGACGTCGGGCTCGTCGCCGGCGCCGCCCTGCTCGCCCTCGCCCTGGCGGCGGCGACCCTGCGGAGGAGGACCAGCTGAGCGCAGCAGGACCGGCTCGACGGTCGGGACGGCGCCCCGGGAACCCCGACACCCGGGACGCCGTCCTGGCCGCGGCCCGCGAGGCGTTCGCCGAGCGCGGTTTCGACGGCGCGACCATCCGCGGGATCGCGGGCGCGGCCGGCGTCGACCCGGCTCTGGTGCACCACTACTTCGGCAACAAGGACAAGCTCTTCCTCGCCGCCATCGAGGCGCCCGCCAACCCGGCGGAGCTGCTGCCCGAGGTCCTCGCCGGCGGTCGCGAGAACCTGGGCGAGAACATCGTGCGGCTGCTGCTGCGGGTGTGGGACGGCCCGATGCGACCGGCGGCGCTGGCGCTGGTCCGCTCCGCCGTCGCCAACGAGTGGACGGCGAAGCTGCTGCGCGAGTTCCTCGTCTCGCAGATCCTGCGGCGCGTGGTCGGCACGTTGGGGCTGCCCACCGCCGAGCGGGAGGCGCGCGCCTCGCTGGCCGCCTCCCAGCTCATGGGCCTGGTCATGGCCCGGTACGTGCTGCGGGTGGAGCCGCTGGCCTCCGCCGCGCCGGAGTCGATCGTCGCGGCGGTGGGCCCGACGGTGCAGCGCTACCTCACCGGCGACGTGGCGCTGCCCCACCGCTGATCGTTCCGGGTCGGGTCAGTCACCGCGGGGCACTCAGCGCGGGCGGGGAGCGCGCGCCAGCTGACGGCTCTGCGCGACCAACCGGCCGGTCGAGTCCCAGATCCGGTACTCCTCGTCGAGCCAGCCCCCGGCGATCTCGGTGGCCCGCGCCTCGGCCAGGCACCACCCGGGGGCGGGCCGCGCGCGCACCAGCACCTGGAGCTGGACGGTCGGCGCCCAGCCCATCAGCCCCATCGACCAGATCGTCGGGGGCAGCACGTCGGCGAAGAGCAGGAGCGCGAACGGGTCGGGATCCCGCCCGTCGGCGAGCCGCAGCCAGGCGCGCATGACCGGCTCCCCCGACGGGGTGCCCCTCACCCAGCCGGCGGTCGCCGGGTCCAGCCGGGTCTCCACCCGGTGCCGCAGCCCCACCGCGGGCACGGGGTGCCCGCCCATGTCGGCGCCCGGTTGCGCGTCCAGGCACTCCTCCACCGGCGGGACGTCGGGCGCCGGCACCGAGCGCAGCGGGGCGTCGTCCCCGAGCGTCGCCGTCGTCACCTGCACGCTGAGCGTGGGCCCCTCGGCACCGCTGAGGACGACGCCGGAGTGCCCGAGAGTGCGCCCGCCCGGGCCGGGCGTGACGGCCAGGGTGGCCGGGCCGGGCGGCGTCGCACGCAGGTAGCTGGCCGACACCGCCACCGGGTGCGGGTGCGGGTGCGGGCTGCCGGCGACGGCCGCCCGCGCGGCGACGGCGAGCAGGTACCCGCCGTTGAGGATGCCGCTGCCGACGTCCCAGCCGGGGTGCAGGTCGGCGGCGAAGCCGCCACCCTCGGCCCGCCGGACGGCGGTGGCGGCGTCGAAGTCGGAGAGAGCCTGGTCATCGTTCTGCGGCACGTCGGACAGCGTGCCAGGGTGGCCGGCGTGGACCACACCCACCTGGGCCGCAGCGGTCTGTCGGTCTCCCGGCTCTGCCTGGGGACGATGAACTTCGGCTGGAAGACCGAGGAGGGCGATTCCCACGCGATCCTCGACCGGGCCCTGGCCGAGGGCGTGAACTTCGTGGACACCGCGAACGTCTACGGCTTCGAGGCCGGCAAGGGCCGCACCGAGGAGGTGCTGGGCAGCTGGTTCGCCCAGGGTGGCGAGCGCCGGGAGCGGACGGTGCTGGCCACCAAGGTCTACGGCGGGATGTCCGACTGGCCCAACGACACCTTCCTCTCCGCCCGCAACGTCGTGCGCTCCTGCGAGGCCTCCCTGCGCCGGATGCGCACCGACTGGATCGACCTCTACCAGTTCCACCACGTCGACCTCGCGACGCCGTGGGAGGAGATCTGGCAGGCCTGCGAGACGCTGGTCGCCCAGGGCAAGGTGCTCTACGTCGGCTCCTCGAACCACGCCGGGTGGCAGCTGGCCGCGGCCAACGAGACGGCGGCCCGCCGGCACTTCCAGGGGCTGGTGAGCGAGCAGTCGCACTACAACCTCCTCACCCGGCACGTGGAGCTCGAGGTGCTGCCCGCCGCGCAGCACTACGGCGTCGGGGTGATCCCGTGGAGCCCGCTGGCCGGCGGGCTGCTCGCCGGCGTGCTGGAGGAGGCCGGGGGCGGCCGGCGCGGCGAGGAGCGCACGCAGAAGCGGGTGGAGCGGCACCGCCCGGCGCTGGAGGCCTACGAGGCGCTCTGCCGGGAGCTGGGGCACGCGCCCGCCGACGTCGGCGTGGCCTGGCTCCTGCACCAGCCGGCCGTCACCGCACCGATCGTCGGCCCGCGCACGATGGAGCAGCTCGAGGGCGGGCTCCGGGCGCTGGAGATCCGGCTCGACGACGCCACGCTGACCCGGCTCGACGAGATCTTCCCCGGCTACCGCCCCGCCCCCGTGGAGTACGCCTGGTGAAGGACCCCGTCGCCCCCCACGCCTCGCTCGATCGGCGCGGGGCCCTGCGACGGGGCCGGTTCCATCACGTCACCAGGGGCCAGCAGGCGAGCACCGTGTAGGCGGGGGCCGGGCCGAGGCGGCTCTCCCACAGCCGGATCCGGTCCACCGGCCACTCCGGCCCGCGGTAGCCGGCGAGCCGGTCGGTCAGCGTGGCGTCGGCGGGCCGGCCCGGCCGCCACCGGCCCAGGGTCAGGTGGGGCCGGAAGGGCCGTTCCTCCACCGGGAGCCCCAGGGCACGCGCGACCGCCGCCAGCCGCCCGGCCAGCGCCACCAGCGGGTCGACGTCGCCCTCCAGCCCCGCCCAGGCGACCTGGGGACGGCGCAGCGACCCGAACCGCCCGCCGCCGGCCAGTCGCAGCGTCATCGTCGGGGTCGCGGCCACCGCCGGCGCGGCGGCGGCCACCAGGCGGGGCACCAGCGGGTCGGGCACGGCCCCGAGGAACAGCAGCGTCAGGTGCCAGCGCTCGGGTCTGCCCCAGCGCGGCGCCCCCGGGAGGTCGCGCAGCGGCAGCAGGACGCGCTCGAGGTCGTGGCGCGCGCCCTCGGGCGGGTCGACGGCGAAGAAGAGCCGCCGTCCCGCCCCGGGGCTGCTCAGAGGGGCACCTGCAGGCCCGCGGCGCGCAGTTCGGCGGCAACCCGGAGCCGCTCGACCTCGCGGGCGCGGCCCTCCGGCAGACCCGCGAGCGCCGAGGCCAGGCCCAGCATGCCGGCCGCCTCGGTGAGGACGTCGTCGTACGCGGCCAGCAGCGCGCGGCGGCGCGCCATCGGCATCCCGGCCGGGACGAGCGCCACCTGGCGGCCGAGCCGGCGCACGTCGGCCGCCACGACCTCCAGGGCGCGTCCCGGGGGCGCCGGGTGGCGCGCCGCGTGACGGCGGGCAGACCACGCCTCGATCCGCCGGATGAGCGGTCCCAGGCCGGCGACCAGGCCGGCGAAGGCGGCGAGCAGTGCGACGAGCTGGATCAGCGCGGCCATGGCGTTCCCCTGCGCACGGGCGGGACGGGTGCAGCGAACGGTACGCGCGGAACGCTCAGAGCGACTGCTGACCGGGGGCCTTCTGGCTGAGCTGCTCCTCGACGCTGCGCACCTGCGACGACGGGACCACGGGGCGGATGCGCAGCCGCACCGGCGAGCGCTCCACCGTCAGCCGCAGGGACCCACGGTGGGCCAGCCAGGCCGCGGCGCCGAGACCCGCGACCACGCAGACGCCGCCGCCCAGCACGAGGCCCCACGGGGCGCCCAGGTGCTCGGAGATCCAGCCGACCAGCGGCGCCCCGACGGGGGTGCCGCCCATGAAGCACATGAAGTACAGCGCCATCACCCGGCCGCGCATCTGCGGGTCGACGCCGAGCTGGACGAAGCTGTTGTTGGCCACGCTGAAGACCAGCGCCGCCGCACCGGTGGGCACCAGCATCGCGGCGAAGGCCCAGTAGGTGGGCATCAGCCCGGCGACGACGGTGCAGGCGCCGAAGAGCACCGCCGACGCCACGAGGAAGCGCTGCCGGGGGCGGACGCTGCGCCGGGTGGAGAGCAGGGCGCCGCTCAGCGACCCGACCGCGAAGCAGGTCGAGAGCAGGCCGAAGGCCTCCGCCCCGAGGCCGAAGGTCTCCCGGGCCATCAGCGCGATGGTGACCTGGTAGTTGAAGCCGAAGGTGCCCAGGACGAAGGCCAGCCCCATCGCCAGCAGCAGGTCGGGGTGCGCCCGCGTGTAGGCCAGACCGGCGCGCAGCTGCCCCCGGCCCCGGGCCACCGGCGGGCTGGGGGTCAGCTCGTCGGCGCGCATGCCGGCGATCGCCACGATGGTGAAGGCGAAGCTCGCCGCGTTGAGGAAGAACGCCGGTGCGGTGTTGCCCGACGCCGCGCCGATGAGCAGGCCGGCGAGCGCCGGCCCGACCAGGCGGGCGCCGTTGAAGATCGTCGAGTTGAGGCTGACGGCGTTCGTGATCAGCGCGGGGCCGACCATCTCCGGGACGAACGACTGGCGCACCGGCACGTCGACGGCGGCGACCGACCCGAGCAGCCCGGCCAGCACGAAGACGTGCCACAGCGCCACCGCCCCGGTGGCCACCAGGACCCCCAGGACCAGGGCGAGCAGCCCCATGAGGGCCTGGGCCGCGATCAGCAGCCGGCGCTTGGGGTAGCGGTCGGCGAGGACGCCGCCGTAGGCGCTCAGCAGCAGCGAGGGGCCGAACTGCAGGGCGGTGATCAGGCCGAGGGCGACCCCGCTGCCGTCGGTGAGCTGCAGCACCAGCCAGTCCTGCCCGATGCGCTGCATCCAGGTGCCGGTCAGGCTGACGAGGTTGGCCGAGGCGTAGCGGCGGAAGTTCCGCACCCGGAGGGCGCGGAACATGCCGCTCCCCTGCTCGGGCGGCGTCCGCTGGTCAGTGCTCGTGCAGGTCACCCACCGGCGAGCTTGTCCATGATCTCGGCCGCTTCGCGGAGGACCGCCCGCTCCTCGGCGGTCAGCTCCTGCAGCCGGCCGGCCAGCCAGGCCTCGCGCGCCCGCGCCTCCGCCGACAGCAGCTCCTCGGCCGCGTCGGTCAGCCCGATGATCACCTGGCGACCGTCGGTGGGGTGCGGGGTGCGGGTGACCAGCCCGGCGTTCTCCAGCGCGACGACGACGCGGGTCATCGACGGCGGCTGCACCCGCTCGTGGGCGGCGAGCTCCCCCGGGCTCATCGGGCCGTGCCGCTTCAGCGTCGACAGGGCCGCGAGGTGGGTGAGCGTCACCGAGGTGTCCACGCGCTGGTTGCGCAGCCGCCGGGAGAACCGCATGACCGCCAGCCGCAGCTCGTGGGCGAGCGCGGCGGTGTCCAGCGTCGTCCGGCCCACGGTTCGTAGCCTACCTAACGATCTGTCGGTCGCCGCGCTCTCCGACGGCCCCCTCGCAGGGGCCCGCCGCGAGCTCGCGAGTGGTGGGGGGCGAGGGAGCCCTCTCTCAGAGGAGCTGCTGCAGCGGCTCGAGCGCGAAGTAGACCAGGAACAGCAGGGCCACCACCCACATGAGCGGGTGGATCTCCCGGCCCCGCCCGACCGCCAGGCGCAGCAGCACGAAGCTGATGACGCCGGCCCCGATGCCGTTGGTGATCGAGTACGTGAACGGCATGAGCGCGATCGTCAGGAACGCCGGGATGACCAGGGACATGTCGTCCCACGTCAGGTTCTTGATCTGGCTGATCATCAGCGCGCCGACGATGACGAGCGCCGGTGCGGCCGCCTCGGAGGGGACCACCGCGACCAGCGGGGTGAAGAAGACCGCGACCAGGAACAGCAGGCCGGTGACGATGCTGGCCAGCCCGGTCCGGGCGCCGTCGGCCACGCCGGCGGTGCTCTCGATGTAGGTGGTGTTGGAGGAGACGCTGCCCGCGCCACCGGCCGCGGCGGCCAGCGAGTCGACGAGCAGGACCGGCTGCGACTTCGGCAGGTTGCGGTTCTCGTCGAGCAGGTCCCCCTCGGCGCCGACGGCGGTCACCGTGCCCACGGTGTCGAAGAAGTCGGCGATCATGATCGCGAAGACGATGAGCAGGGCGGCGACGACGCCGATGCGCTCGAAGCCGCCGAAGAGGGAGAAGTTCCCGAGCAGCGAGAAGTCGGGGCTGCCGACGATGTCGTCGGGGAGCGCCGGCACCTGCAGCGCCCAGCCGCGGGGGTTCTCCCCGTCCTCGCCGAAGCGGGGGCCGACCCCGGCGATCGCCTCCACCACGATGGCGAGCACCGTCGTCGCGACGATGCCGATGAGGAGCGCGCCCCTGACGCGGCGGACCACCAGCAGGCTCATGAGCAGCAGGCCGACGACGAAGACGAGCATCGGCCAGCCGGCGAGCTGGCCACCCACGCCGAAGCTGATCAGCGGGTTGCCCGGCCGGATGATGCCGGCGTCGGCGAGGCCGATGATGGCCAGGAAGAAGCCGATGCCGACGGCGATCGCGACCTTGAGCTGGGCCGGGATGGCCTCGAACACCGCCTTGCGGAAGCCGGTGAGCACCAGCACGGTGATGAGCAGGCCCTCGAGCACGACCAGGCCCATGATCTCCGGCCAGGTGAGCTGCGTGGCCGCGAAGACCGCGACGATCGCGTTGATGCCCAGGCCCGTGGCCAGCGCGAACGGGTAGCGGCCCACGATGCCCATGAGGAGGGTCAGGGCACCGGCGAGCAGCGCGGTGACGGCGGCGATCGAGCCGAACGGCAGCACGGTGCCCGCGACGTCGGCGCCGGGGACGCCGTCCGGCCCGGGGATGCTGGTCAGGATGATCGGGTTGAGCACCACGATGTAGGCCATCGCGAAGAAGGTCGTGATGCCGCCGCGCACCTCGCGGCCGACGGTCGACCGGCGCGCGCTGATCTCGAAGTAGCGGTCCAGCCCGTTCTTCGGGCGCACCCGCGGCCCCTCGCTGCGGCGGGGCGTGGTGGGGGGCGTGCCGGCCGAGACGTCGGCGGGGGTGCTGCCGTCGGCGGCGGCGGCGCTGGCGCCACCGGAGGGACGGGACTTCTGCGGCATGCGGGATCTCCGGGCGGTGCGGGCGGCCATCGAGCGGCGACAGCGTGCCACACGGATGTTTCCGGCACGTGCCACCGTGGCCGGGACGGGATCTAAGGTGCGGTCGTGGCCCGTCCCGGTAAGCAGGCTCCCCCGCCGCTCGAGGTCGACACCGTGCGCGTGGTGATCGCCGGCATCGCGGTCTGGGCGGTGGTCCTGGTCGTCCTGCTGCTGCTGGGCGACCGGGTGGACCGGATGTGGACCTGGACCTGCGTCGCCGCGATCGGGCTGGCGCTGCTGGGCCTGGGCGTCATGAAGCTGCAGGGGCAGCTGGGCCGGCGCGACCGCGACTGAGCCGGGGTTCAGTCGCCCAGGACGTCGTACTCCGAGGTGTCGTAGCGCGCCGAGGTGACCACCTCGGTGTCCTGGACGAGGACGAGCGTCGCCTGGCTGTGCGCGCCGCACCCGTAGTCGGCCGTCACGACCCGCCCGTCCCCGGGGGCGTAGGCGTTGCCGCAGGCGCCCACCATCTGCCGGAGCGACCCGGCCAGCGGGAGGTAGAACCCGCAGGTGGCGCAGGGGCCCGGCGCCTGCCGGGCCATCGGGGACGTCGGCCCGTACTCCCCGGCCGACCAGCGGGCCACGGCCTCGGCCCGGCCCTCCCGCGACATGACCCGCTCCCGGCCGAGGCCGATCTCGCGGGCGACGACGCGGCCCTCGGGGTCGTCGGCGGAGTCGTCGTCGGCGGTGTACGCCGGCACCAGCCGGGCGTCGTCCTCGGTGGCCGGCAGGACGTCGCCGACCGAGAGGTCCCCCGGCCGCAGCCGCTCGTGCCACGGCACCCACGCCGGCGCGAGCAGCGCCTGCTCGCCCGGGAGCAGCACCACCTCGTCGACGGTGACCCGGTCCTCGCCGGGCACCCGGGCGACCGTGACCGCCCAGTGCCAGCCGACGTAGCCGGGCAGCCGGCTGGCGAAGGTGTGGGTGACCACCTCGCCGAGCTCGGCGGGGCCGACGGCCTCCGCCGTCGCCCCCAGGTGCTCGCCGACCAGGTCGGCGGCGCCGGCGGTCTCCACGGCGGCGGCCCGGGCCGGCTCGATCGCGGCGGTCAGCGGCTCGGCCGCTGCGGAGGCGGGCCGGACGGGCGCGGAGGAGTCGGACACGCCCCCATTGTGGCGGACGGGCCACCCGGCGTCCGGCACCGCACTCCCGGGTCGGTGCGGCACCATGGGCGGCGTGTCCGCACCCCGCCGCTCCTCCGGTGCCCGCCGGTGGTCGCGGGCGGGCGGGCAGGAGGCGGCGCCGCCCCTGGACACGACCCCGCTGGGCGTGCCGCGGCCGCAGACCCGACCGATGCCGCAGCCCGGACCGAAGGTCACCGTCACCCGGGTCGCCGCCGCCCGCAGCCGCGAGCTCACCGTCGCCGCCGCGCGTCGGGTACGCACCGCCAGCCGGGCCGACGGCGCGGGCGAGAGCGGGCTGACCCACCTGCTGTGGGTGAACGCGCTGCACATGGCCGGAGACGCGATGATCGCCGTCTCCCTGGCCGGGACCCTCTTCTTCGCCGCCACCGCCGACGCCCAGCGCGGCAACGTGGCGCTCTACCTGCTGGTGACCATGGCGCCGTTCGCCCTCCTCGCGCCGGTCATCGGCCCGGCCCTGGACCGGCTGCAGCGCGGCCGCCGGTGGGCGCTGGCGGTCTCGCTCGGCGGCCGGGCCGCCCTGGCCCTGGTGATGGCCGGGCACTTCGACGACCTCTGGCTCTACCCGGCGGCGCTCGGGGTGCTGGTGCTCTCCAAGGCGCACAACGTGCTGCGGGCGGCGGTGGTCCCCCGGGTGCTGCCCGGTCCGATGTCGCTGACCTCCGCGAACGCGCGGCTGTCGGTGTTCGGCCTGGTGACCGCCGGCGTCGCCGGGGGGCTCGGCGCCGGGGTGGCCGCGCTGCTCGGCTTCGACTGGGAGCTGTGGGCGACCGCGGCGGTCTTCCTGGCCGGGGCGGTGCTCGCCGTCCGCCTCCCCCGCCACGTCGACGTCCCCACGGGCGAGGAGCCCGCCGACGTCCTCAGCACCACCGAGATCCCGCTGCCCGGCCGCCGCCGGCGGGTCACCCCGCACGTGGTGCTGGCGCTGCGGGCCAACGCGGCGTTGCGCGGCCTGGGCGGGTTCCTCACCATCTTCGCCGCGTTCCTGGTGCAGGCCACCTTCGCCGACGGCTGGTCGGCCACCCTCGCCCTGGGCGCGCTGGCCGCAGCCGCGGGGCTCGGGAGCTTCACGGGGACCGCCGTCGGCTCGCGCATGCACACCGCGGCCCCCGACCGCCTCGTGCTGCACGCCGCCTCGGGCGCCGCGGCGGTGACGGTGCTGGCCGCGGTCTTCTACGGGTTCGGCATGGCGGTGCTGGTCGCCGGCGTCTCCGCCGTGGCGAACGCGCTGGGCAAGGTGTCGCTCGACGCGATCATCCAGCGCGAGGTGCCCGAGAGCCTGCGCGCCTCGGCGTTCGCCCGCTCCGAGACGGTGCTGCAGCTGGCCTGGGTCGTCGGCGGGGCGCTGGGCATCGCGCTCCCGCCCACGGGCTGGCTCGGCTTCACCGTCGCCGCGGCGCTGCTCGTGCTCGCCGTCGGGCTGATCCTGTGGAGCCTCTACCGCAGCCGTCCCCCGGCGACGGCGACGGGGGCCTCCGATGCGCCGACGACGCCGGTGGGACCGTCGTGGTCGTGAGAACCCCCCTCCCCGCGCTGCTGCTCGCCCTCTGCGCGGCCGGCTCGCTGTCGGCCTGCGCCGGCGAGCCCGCCACCCCGCAGGACGTGCGGGTGCAGGCCGGCAGCCAGGACGTCACCGCCGCGCCCACCCAGTACTGCCTCGACGGCGAGGGGCAGCGCTACGGCACGACGCCGCCGGTGGTCGAGGTCTCCCCCGACACCACCATCACCCTGACCGTCCCCGAGGCGATCGCGGAGCGCGGCTGGCAGGTGCAGGTGTTCGACGAGTCGCTGGAGGAGCTGATCGGCGAGGTCGACGTCCCGGCGGGGACGGAGACGTTCGCGGAGATCAGCTCCTCCGACGTCGTCCCGCCGGCCTTCTACCTCGTCGTCGTCGAGGACGCCGGCGGCGACTGCGGGGAGTTCACCGCGGCCTGGCCGGTCGGCTTCCTGCGTGCCGGAGGTGACCTGGCGAGCTGAGGGCGCTCAGCCCTCCAGGTCGCCGGCCACCGCGCGGAGCACGGCGGCGACCTTGCGGGCGTGGCCACGCTCGGGGTACCGGCCGTGCCGCAGACCCTCGGAGACGTCGTCGAGCAGCTTGATCAGGTCCTCGACGATCGGCACCAGCTCGTCGGGCTTGCGCCGGCTGGCCGCGGCGACGGTGGCGGCCACCGACGGCAGCGGGTCCAGCAGCCGCACCTGCAGCGCCTGGTCCCCCCGGCGACCCGCGACGATGCCGAACTCCACGCGCTGCCCCGGCTTGAGGTCGGTACCGGCGGGGAGGGCGTCCTTGTGCACGAAGACGTCGGGACCGTCCTCGCGGGACAGGAACCCGAAACCCTTCTCCGCGTTGAACCACTTCACTCTGCCGGTGGGCACGGTGGATTCCCTCAGCTCTCGGTCTGGCGCGGTGGGACGACGGCGGCAGGACACCGCTGGCTGACAGGTTAGCCGCCGCTGCGTCGCGCCCACCTGCCGATTCCGAGGGTGTCCCTACGCTGGGCCGGTGCCCGACCACCCCGACTACCGCTTCACCCTCGCCAACGAGCGCACGCTGCTGGCCTGGCTGCGGACCGGGCTGGCCCTGGTCGCCGGCGGGGTGGCCGTCGCCACCTACGCGCCGGACCTCGGGGTGCGCTGGGGCAGCGCCGCGGTCGCGCTCGCGCTGGTCGTCATCGGGCTGGGCATCGCGCTGGCCGGGTACCGCCGCTGGCAGGCGAACGAGGAGGCGATCGCGGCCGGGCGCGCGCTGCCGTCGAGCGTGCTCGTCCCGGCGGCGGTCGCCGCCGTGGCGGCGGTGGTGGTCGTGGTCGGGGTCCTGGTGGGCCTGGAGGTGATGCGCGGGTGAGCGCGCCGGTGGAGACCCAGCCCGAGCGCACGGCGCTGGCCTGGCAGCGCACGGGCCTGGGGCTGCTGGCCGTGGCCGGGCTGGTCGGGCACCGGGCGGTGCACCTGGGCAGGCCGGCGCTGCTGGTCCTCGCGGGGGTCGCCGCGCTGCTCGGGCTGGCGGTGCTGGGCGGGCTCGCGCCGGTCCGCTACCGCCAGGTGCAGCGGCGGGTCGCCGCGGAGGGGGCGGTGGTCGGCCGGTCGGCGGCGCGGGGCGCGACGGCGGCGGTCGTCCTCACCGCCCTCGCCGCCGCCGTCGCGGTCGTCATCCCCGGGTGACGTCCGGCACGACCCCCAGCCGCTCCACCAGGTGCAGGAAGACGACGGCGAAGTCGTTCTCCGCCACCTCGGCGGCCACCCGGGCCCAGTCGACCTGCTCCCGCAGCGCCCGGGCGACCGGCAGGAGCCGGGAGAAGTCGCAGTAGTGCTCGTCCAGCGCCATCAGCTTCGAGACGACGATGTCGGTCGGCAGCATCACCGGCATCTGCACCGAGAGCACCGGCAGCACCTCTGCGCGCTCGACCAGGTCGTTCTCCACCGGCCGACCGCAGGTCCGCCAGATGACGTCGACGAAGACCTCGTCCCGCTCCACCTTGAGCAGCCAGTCCTCCGCCGGGTCGACGACGTCCAGACCGGCGGCGACCAGCGCCTTCGCCGCCCGCTCGGCCTCACCGGCCGGCACGAGGAAGTCGGCGTCGTGGTCGGGCTCGGGGGCACCGCGCACCCAGGCGGCGTAGCCACCGCAGAGCGCGAACGGCACGTCGCCCTGCTTGAGCGCGACGGCGGTCCGCTTCAGCAGGTCGCGCACCTGGTCGCGGGGAGACGTCTGCACCTGCCGCCTGCTACCCGCATGTCACCGGGGCACACGGCGGGGTTGGACCCGGCGGGCAGCGGGGCACAGGGAGCAGGTGCGCATCGCGAGCTTCAACATCCTGCACGGACGCTCCCTCGACGACGGCCGGGTCGACGTCGACCGGCTGGCCGCCGCGGTGAAAACCCTGGATGCCGACGTGCTCGGCCTGCAGGAGGTCGACCGCGACCAGCCGCGGTCGTTCGGCGCGGACCTCACCGCCGTCGCCGCCGAGGCGATGGGCGCGGTCGACTCGCAGTTCGTCGCGGCCCTCGACGGGACGCCCGGCGGCACCTGGATGGCCGCGACCGGCGAGGAGCAGCCCGGGTCGGCGAGCTACGGCATCTCGCTCCTGTCGCGCTACCCCGTCGTCTCCTGGCGGGTGGTGCGGATGGCCCCGCTGCGGGTCAGCGTGCCGCTGTGGTCCCCGCAGTCCCGGCGTCCCTTCCTGGCCCGCGACGAGCCGCGGGTGGCGGTGGCGGCCGTCCTGGAGGGACCGTTCGGCCAGTTCACGGTCTGCAACACCCACCTGTCCTTCATCCCCCGGTGGAACGGCCACCAGCTGCGCACGCTGGTGCGCTCGCTGGAGGGCACCCGCGAGCCGCTGGTGCTCCTGGGCGACCTGAACATGCAGCAGCGCGCCGCCGCCCGGTACAGCGGGCTGACGCCGATCGCGACGGCGGCCACCTTCCCGGCGCCGCGGCCGTCGCGGCAGCTCGACCACGTCCTGGTGCGCGGCGGCCTGCGCGCGAGCGGTCCGGCCGAGGCGGTGCGGCTGCCGCTGTCGGACCACCGGGCGCTCGTGGTGCCGGTCGCGGCCACCTGACCGGGGGGAGGCCGGTCGCGGTGGCACATGGTTCCGTGGATCATGACCGCATGTCCGGAGCCGCCCGCATGCTGTCACTGGTCGCCACGATCGTGCGCGCCGTCTTCTCGGTGATCGCCGCGGTCCTCGTCGTCCACGCCGTGTTCGTCCTGTTCGAGGCCAACCCGGCGAACGTGCTGGTGCAGTTCGCGGCCGGCTGGCGCGACTCCTTCGGCTGGTTCACCCGCGACCTGTTCACGCCGTCGGACCCGGAGGTCGCCGAGGCGGTCAACACCGCGCTGGCGGCGCTGATCTGGGTGATCGCGGGCTCGCTGCTGTCGAAGCTGATCGTCAAGCTGGCCCCCGAGAGCAGTGCCCGCGTCTAGGCGTTCCGCACCGCGGCGGCGGACTCCAGCCCGAGCTCGGAGACCGCGACCTGGCGCATCTCGACCTTGCGCACCTTGCCGGTGACGGTCATCGGGAACTCGTCGACGACCTTCACGTACCGCGGCACCTTGTAGTGGGCCAGCCTGCCGGCGCAGAACTCCCGCAGGGACTCGGCGGTGAGCGGCTCGGCCCCCTCGCGCAGCCGCACCCAGGCCATGAGCTCCTCCCCGTACCGCTCGTCGGGGACGCCGATCACCTGCGCGTCCACGACGTCGGGGTGGGTGTAGAGGAACTCCTCGATCTCCCGCGGGTACACGTTCTCCCCGCCGCGGATCACCATGTCCTTGATCCGGCCCACGATGTTCAGGTAGCCGGCCTCGTCCATGACGGCGAGGTCGCCGGTGTGCATCCAGCGGGCGGCGTCGATCGCCTCGGCGGTCTTCTCCGGCTCCTCCCAGTAGCCGAGCATCACCGAGTAGCCGCGGGTGCAGAACTCCCCCGGCGTCCCGCGGGGCACGGTCAGCCCGGTGGTCGGGTCGACGACCTTCACCTCGAGGTGCGGGTGCACGCGGCCGACGGTGGAGGTCCGGCGGTCCAGGTCGTCGTCCGCGCCGGTCTGGGTGGAGACCGGCGAGGTCTCGGTCATGCCGTAGCAGATGGTCACCTCGGTCATCCCCATCTCGGCGACGACCCGCTTCATCACCTCCACCGGGCACGGTGAGCCGGCCATGATGCCGGTGCGCAGGGTGGAGAGGTCGTAGTCGGCGAAGTCGGGCAGACCCAGCTCGGCGATGAACATCGTCGGGACGCCGTAGAGCGAGGTGCAGCGCTCGTCCTGGACGGCGCGCAGCGTCAGCGCCGGGTCGAAGCCGGGCGCGGGGATGACCATGGTCGCGCCGTGGCTGGTGGCCGCCAGGTTGCCCATGCCCATGCCGAAGCAGTGGTAGTAGGGAACCGGGATGCAGATGCGGTCGGCCTCGGTGTAGCCGCAGCCCTCCCCCACGAAGAACCCGTTGTTGAGCAGGTTGTGGTGGGTGAGCGTGGCGCCCTTCGGGAAGCCCGTCGTGCCGGAGGTGTACTGGATGTTGATCGGGTCGTCGGCCGAGAGCTCGAGGGCTCGCTCGGCCAGCCGGCCCCGGTCGCCGGCCCGGCCGGTCGCCATGAGCCGGTCCCACTCGCCGGACCCCAGGAAGACGACCTCGCGCAGCGCCGGGCACTCCCCCCGGACCTCCGCCACCATGGCGCGGTAGTCGCTGGTCTTGAACTCCGGCGCGCTCACCAGCACCGAGATGCCGGCCTGCTTCAGCACGTAGGCCAGCTCGTGGGTCCGGTAGGCCGGGTTGATGTTGACCAGGATCGCGCCGAGCTTCGCCGTCGCGTACTGGACGAAGACCCACTCGGCGCAGTTGGGCGCCCAGATGCCGACCCGGTCGCCCTTGCCGACGCCGAGGGCGTCGAGCCCGAGCGCGCAGGCGTCGACGTCGGCCACCAGCTGCGGGTAGCTCCAGCGGCGACCCGAGGCGCACTCGACGAGCGCCTCGTGGTCACCCACCCGCGCCGCCGTCCGATCCAGGTTCGCCCCGATCGTGTCACCGAGCAGGGGGACCGTGGAGGTCCCGCTGCTGTAGGACGGCAGCGCGGGCGCGCTCACCGCCGCCGGCCCTCTGCGGTCTGGACGCCGGCCCGGTTCGGCTTGTCCGTCGGGTGGGCGTAGCGCAGGCGCTCCGCGGGGATCGGGAACCCGTGGTCCTCGCCGAACGGCGACAGCCCCCCGGCGACCGAGGCGGAGAGCTCGGTGACCGGCGGTCCGCCGCCGTCGGACTCGCCCCAGGTGGGTTCCACCAGGTGCGCGTGCTTCTCGTTGCGCTTGGCCATGACGCCTCCGTGTGCGGTACCGGGTGCACCGCGCGGTGCACTGTTGCCGACATCTTCCCCTGACCGACCTGCCGACCGCGCGCCACCGCCCCCCGTGGCGGCGGTGGTGTCGCGGTCAGCGGCCCCGGGAGACCACCCGGGCCCCCCAGAGGGTGCCCGCTCCCTCGGCGGTGAACACCCACTGACCCGGACCGACCGGCGCGGCGAGCACGCCGGCGCCGTCGAGCTCCTGGACCGCGCGGGTCCGCCAGATGGCGGTGCTGAGCAGGCGCAGGTGGACGGCGTCCTCCCCGCTGTCGGGCTCGAAGGCCAGGACGGCGGGCCCGGCGACGAAGAGCCGCCCGGAGCGCCAGGTGGTGCCGGCCAGCGCCCGCCGCCAGCGGCTGGTGCGCATCAGGGCCCCCACGCCGACGACGACGGCGGCCACCCCGCCGAGCACGAGGGCCATGACCGCGAGCCCGGCGCCGGGTACCCGCCGGCCGTCCTCGCCGGCCAGCGTGACCGTGGCGACGCCCAGGAGGACCCCCAGGACGACGGCGATGGCGCCGCCGCCCAGCCAGCGCAGCGCGCCGACCTGGAGGGCGGCCAGGGAGGTCCGGGTGCCGGGGTCGTCACTCGCCGGGTGCATGCGCCCATGCTGGCAGCAGCGTCCGCGGGGACGGCGACGTAGCGTGGACCGGATGTCCACGGAAGCCCCCGCGACGCTCGCCGCCTGGTTGCGCACCCGCAGCGACGAGCAGTTGCGCGCGCTGCTGGCGGCCCGGCCCGACGTGGCCCGCCCCGCACCGTCCGACGTCGTCGCGCTGGCCAGCCGGCTCGCCGTCCCGGTGTCGGTGGACCGGGCCCTCGACGAGCTCGACGCCGCCACCCTGCAGGTGCTCGACGTCGTGCTGCTGGCCCCCACCGACGGCCTGGCCCCGGACGCGCTGTCCGGCGAGCTGCCCGAGGTGCCCGAGGACGTCGTCGCCGGCGCGGTCGAGGCGCTCACCGCGCGGGCCCTCCTGTGGGGCGACGACGTCCTGCACGCGCCGGACCCGGTGCGCCGCGCCGTCCGGCACCCCGCCGGGCTGGGCCGCCGGGCGGTGGACCTGCGCCTGCAGCTGCCCGCGGACCTCGCCGCCGCCGTCGGCGAGCTGACCCCTGAGGAGCGGCAGGTGCTCGAGCGGCTGGCGGGCGACCGCCCGGTCGGCCACCTGCCCGACAGCCCCAACGGGAGCGCCTCCCCGGCGCGGCGGCTGCTGCAGCGGGGCCTGCTGGCGCGCATCGACGCGCTGAACGTCGAGCTGCCCCGCGAGCTGGGCCTGCTGCTGCGGGGTGACCGCCCCTACGGACCGCCGCGCCGGCGACCGGAGCCCGCCGTCGTCACCCGCGACCCGCAGGTGGTGGACCGGCAGGCCGCCGGTGCGGCGCTGGAGCAGGTGGGCCGGGTCGGCGAGCTGCTGGCGCTGCTGGAGGACGAGCCGGCCGGGCTGCTGCGCAGCGGCGGGGTGGGGGTCCGCGACCAGAAGCGGCTGGCCCGGACGCTCAAGGCGAGCGAGCCCGACGCCGCCTGGCTGCTGGAGCTGGCCCACGCCGGCGGGCTGCTCGACGTGGGCGGGCCGCACCGCGACGAGTGGCTGCCCACCCGCGCCTACGACGTCTGGCGGGAGCAGGACCTCGCCGACCGCTGGGCGGTGCTGGCGGCCGGGTGGCTGGGCGGCGTCCGGCTGCCCTCGCTCGTGGGCGTGCGGGACCTCGCCGGCAAGGCCGCCAACCCGCTCTCCCCGGACCTGGTGCGGCACACCGCGCCGGCGATCCGCCGGTCGGCGCTGGCCGTGCTCGCCGAGCAGCCCCCGGGGTCCGGGTTGGCGGCGGACGAGTTGACCGGGCTGCTGCGCTGGCGCACCCCGCGGCGGGCCGACCGGCTGGCGCCGGTGCCCGACATGCTGGCCGAGGCCGCGCGGCTCGGTGTCCTCGTGAATGGGGTGCTCTCCACCGGCGGTCGCGGCCTGCTGGCCGGCGGTGAGGACGGCGCGGCCGACGGCATGCGCGGGCTGCTGCCCGAGCCCGTCGACCACGTCCTGGCCCAGCCCGACCTGTCGCTGATCGCGCCGGGTCCGCTGGTCGCGGAGCTCGCCGACACGCTCTCCGTCGTCGCCGACGTCGAGTCCTCCGGCGGGGCGACGGTGTTCCGGGTCTCGGAGTCCTCGGTCCGCCGGGCGCTGGACGCCGGCTGGTCGGCCTCGGATCTGCACGACTTCTTCGCCAAGGCGTCCCGGACGCCCGTGCCGCAGGCGCTGGACTACCTGGTCGACGACGTCGCCCGCCAGCACGGGCGGCTGCGGGTGGGCGCGATCGAGTCCTACGTGCGCTCGGACGACCACGGGCTGCTGTCCCAGGTGCTGAGCGACCGGCGCACCGCCGCCGCCGAGCTGCGCCGGCTGGCGCCCGGGGTGCTGGTGAGCGGGCTCGGCGCCGACGAGGTGCTGACCGTGCTGCGGGAGGCCGGCTACGCCCCGGCCGGTGAGCACCCGGGTGGGGCGGTGCTCACCCGTCCGCCGGCCCGGCCGCGCGCCGCCGGCCGCCGCGGCACCGAGCCGCCGACCGCGCCACGCCCGCTGGGCGCCGCCGACCTGGACACGACGGTGCGGGAGATCCGGGCCGGCGACGCGGCGCTCGCCGCGCGCCGCGGCGAGGCGGTGCGCCAGGTGCCCGGGGTGACGACGGCGTCGACCCTGGAGCTGCTGTCGCGGGCGGTCCGGGACGGGGTGCCGGTGTGGCTGGGCTACGTGGACGCCCAGGGCAGCGGCAGCCAGCGCGTGCTGCAGCCGGTGTCACTGGCCGGGGGCTTCCTGCAGGGGTACGACGAGCGACGCGGGGAGAGCCGCACCTTCGCCGTCCACCGGATCACCTCCGTGGCCCTGGTGGAGGACGACGACGCGGTCTGACCGGCGGCGTTCCGTCGGTGGGGCGGCCTACCGTGCCGCCGTGACCGAGACGTTCACCGCCGTCCTGTGGGTCCACGACGGCCCGGCCGGGTGGCACTTCCTCACCCTGCCGCCGGCGGTCGCCGACGAGGTCCGGGAGCTCGGCGCCGGTGCCCGCGTCGGTTTCGGCTCCGTGCGGGTGGCGGTCACGGTGGGCGGCACCTCGTGGGAGACCTCGGTGTTCCCGGACGCGCGGAGCGGCTCCTACCTGCTGCCCGTGAAGAAGCCGGTGCGGGCCGCCGAGGGGCTGCGCGCCGGCGACCGAGTACGGGTGGCGCTCGACGTCAGCCGGGCTCCGGCACCCGGTAGCGGCGGGTGAGCATCCAGCCGACCCGGCCGAGGACCGCGAGCAGGTAGAGCCCGAGGACGAGGAAGGCCCAGCCGTCGAGCCGGGGATCGGCCGCTTGCGCGGCGCGGACCACCAGCACCTGCACCGCGGCGATCAACAGCAGCGTCCACGCGCCGATCCACCACAGGTCATCGGCCACCAGTGCCCGCAGGCGGGGCAGGTGCTCAGGGCGCTTCCAGTACCCGGGGTGCGGCACGTCGAACAGGTGGGCGGGCGCCCGCTGGACCATCACCACCAGGCCGGCGAACAGCAGCGCCATGCCGAGCCCGAGCAGACCGGCGGTCCACAGCGCCTCCGCGCGACCGGCCCACCGGTCCG
This sequence comes from Blastococcus sp. SYSU DS0541, assembly GCF_054050875.1. NCBI lineage: Bacteria > Bacillati > Actinomycetota > Actinomycetes > Geodermatophilales > Geodermatophilaceae > Blastococcus > Blastococcus sp. SYSU DS0541. Next base: position 269,306 of record NZ_JBJHAD010000003.1, read on the forward strand.
GTTCGCCACCGCCGCCGAAGTGCACCGGCACCCGGTCGGGCAGCCGCGCCAGCGACCACGCCCAGGCCGCCGCGCAGGAAGCCGTCGCCGCGAGGAACCACCAGCGCGCCGAACCCACACCGGCAACCTATCGATCCCCCGCGCCGTCCCCGACCCCGGCGAGAGGGAAGGTCGTGTCGCCCCCCGGCGTTACCGTGGGCAACCCCCGCCCCATGGAGAGAGTTGACGCGTGTCTGACGGCCCCTTGATCGTCCAGTCGGACAAGACCTTGCTGCTCGAGGTCGACCACCCGCTGGCCCGTGAGTGCCGCGCGGCCATCGCCCCGTTCGCGGAGCTGGAGCGCTCCCCCGAGCACGTGCACACCTACCGGGTGACCCCGCTCGCGCTGTGGAACGCCCGCGCGGCCGGCCACGACGCCGAGCAGGTCGTCGACGCGCTGGTGCGCTACTCGCGCTACCCCGTGCCGCACGCGCTGCTGGTCGACGTCGCCGACACGATGGACCGCTTCGGCCGGCTGACCCTGGCGCAGAACCCGATCCACGGGCTGGTGCTGACGTCCTCGGACCGCGCGGTGCTCGAGGAGGTCATCCGGTCGAAGAAGGTCGCGCCGATGTTGGGCGCCCGCATCGACGACGACTCGATCGTGGTGCACGCGGCCGAGCGCGGCCGGCTCAAGCAGGCGCTGCTCAAGGTCGGCTGGCCGGCCGAGGACCTCGCCGGTTACGTCGACGGCACGGCGCACCCGATCTTCCTGGAGCAGGACAACTGGCAGCTGCGCGACTACCAGCAGGAGGCCGTGGACGGCTTCTGGGCGGGCGGCTCGGGTGTCGTCGTGCTGCCCTGCGGTGCGGGGAAGACGCTGGTCGGCGCGGCGGCGATGGCCGAGGCCAAGGCGACCACGCTCATCCTGGTCACCAACACCGTCTCCGGGCGGCAGTGGAAGCGCGAGCTGATCGCGCGGACCACGCTGACCGAGGAGGAGATCGGCGAGTACTCCGGCGAGCGCAAGGAGATCCGGCCGGTCACCATCGCGACCTACCAGGTGATCACCACCCGCCGGAAGGGCGAGTACCGGCACCTTGACCTCTTCGACGCGCAGGACTGGGGCCTGATCGTCTACGACGAGGTGCACCTGCTGCCGGCGCCGATCTTCCGGCTGACCGCCGACCTGCAGTCCCGCCGCCGGCTGGGGCTGACCGCGACGCTGGTGCGCGAGGACGGCCGCGAGGACGACGTCTTCTCCCTGATCGGGCCGAAGCGCTACGACGCGCCGTGGAAGGACATCGAGCAGCAGGGCTACATCGCGCCGGCCGAGTGCGTGGAGGTGCGGGTCGCGCTCGACGACGAGGAGCGGATGACCTACGCCGTCGCGGAGCCCGAGGAGCGGTACCGGATCGCGGCGACCGCGCAGTCGAAGTTGCCGGTGATCCGCCGGGTGCTCGACCGTCACCCCGACGAGCAGAAGCTGGTCATCGGCGCCTATCTCGACCAGCTGGAGGCGCTGGGTGAGGCGCTCGACGCCCCGGTGATCCAGGGGTCGACGACGAACAGGGAGCGGGAGCGGCTGTTCGACGCCTTCCGCACCGGCGAGATCAAGACGCTGGTGGTCTCGAAGGTCGCCAACTTCTCCATCGACCTGCCCGAGGCCGCGGTCGCGGTGCAGGTGTCGGGGACGTTCGGGTCACGCCAGGAGGAGGCGCAGCGCCTCGGCCGGGTGCTGCGGCCCAAGGCCGACGGCCGGCAGGCGCACTTCTACACCGTCGTCAGCCGGGACACCCTCGACAGCGAGTACGCCGCCCACCGGCAGCGGTTCCTCGCCGAGCAGGGCTACGCGTACTCGATCGTCGACGCCGCTGACCTGGCCGGTTCCGGTGAGGTCAACGGCCCCGACTGGGTGGACGAGCCCGCCGACTGACCTGGCGCGATCTCGATGCCCTCGGCGACCAGGTGCAGCAGCGTCGGTGCGTCGATCACGAACCGCGTCATGCGCCCGCACCGTAGCGGCGCCGCGGGGCGCATCAGTACGGCGGTGGGGACGTCGAGGCGACCAGGCCGCCGGGGGTGGTCACGGTGAGCGTGCCGTCTGCGGCCAGCTCGTGCTGCCAACCCGGGGCCTGGTGCTTGCCGCGGTGGTGCGGGGTGCAGTAGCCGACGAGGTTCTCTGCGCTCGTCTCGCCGTCGGGCCAGCGCCGGTCGTGATCCAGCTCGCCGCTCCTGGGTACCGGCCGGCGGCAGCCGGGGAACCGGCACCGGCGGTCGCGAGCCCGCAGGAAGCGGTCGAGCCGGGCGCCCGGCCGGTATCCGTCGGTCGGCGGCGGAGCGCCGAGGCCCGGGAAGGCGCTCAGGTCGTGGGTGCAGCAGGCCGGGTTCTGCCGGCAGGCGCTGCCCTCGCACCGGGACCGCCGGCGGAGTTCATCGCTGTCGGTGAGCGCCACCAGCGCGCCCGTCAGCTCGTCGACGACCGCGATCCGCGGGCGGTCGACCAGCCCACCGCCACCGGTCCGGTCGAGCAGCTGCGCGAGTGCGGTGCGTTGGGCCTGGGTCGCGGCTCCGAGTGCGGTGAGGGCATCAGAGGCCGAGGAGGTCCGCCCTCCCTCGCTCCTCCGCCAATCGGCTTCGTCCTCCGCGTCAGCCACCCCCGCGGCCGCCACCGCACCTCTCGCCCGACCCACCGCCCGCTCCAGGTCCAGCAGGACCGCCCCCGCCGCCTCGACGGCACGGTCGGCGGCAGCCCAAGGACCGGCCCCAGGCGCAGGGGCGTCGGCGAGGGCGTGACCTGGCCGGGGCACAGGGGCGTCGGCCAGCGCAGAAGTGAGCCGGGGGTCTTGCGGCGGTGCGCCGGCGGGGGCAGGGCCGGAGCGCCGCTCGGGGCCGGGCTCGGACCACGGGCCGTCGTCCACGCTCCAAGCAGAGTCCAGCCACGGGAGGAGGTCCACCGCGGCCGGCATCGCCTCCCAGCGGGCCGCTTCCTCCCAGAACCGGGCCTGCTCCTCGGGTGGCGGGGCCTCCGCGCCGCCCCACTCCTCCAGCACCCGCGCCTCGGTGGCGGCCCACCAGTCGGCCAGGGTCTCCTCCTCCCACGCGTCCGGTGGGCGGGTGCCGGGCGACCACGTCTCGTCCGGCTCCGCGGTCTTTTCCGACGGCGCAGTCTCCTCCGGCGGCGCGGGCTCGTCCGGCTCCGCGGGTGCGGGTGGCTCCGCGGGTACCGGTGCCGCCGCGTCGACCGGCCGTGCGGCTCCAGCCGGTGCCACAGAGTCGGGCAGGAGGCCCAGCGCGCGAGCGAGAGCCCGCACCATCTCGGCCGGTACGACATGGCCGTTGATCTCCCCCGGCTGGTCGCCCCCCAGCATCGTGCGCACCCCGGCCACCAGGGTGAGCTGCGCCTGCACGGGCGCGAGATCGTTCTCCCCCGGCCGCAGCACCAGATCGAGCAGGCGGTCGGCCATCTTCTGCCCGCGGGTGCGCCGGTCGTCGGGCGTGGAATCCAGGGCGTCGGCGTACCGACCCAGCGCGTCGAGGAGGGCTTGCGCCTCCGGCACGGAGATCAGCGCGCTGAGCACCGCCGTCCCGTCGGTGGCACCGGGCCGGACGGAGACGCCGCGCTCGTGGAGCGCCCGGGTCAGCCGGCCGGCGGCGTCCCGGGCGTCCCGCCGGAGCACCACCCGGCGCGCCTTGTCACCCAGCTGCGCCGGGGTGGTGACCCGGCCGGCGGCCCAGGCGAGCAGCTCGGCCTCCACCTCCGCCCGGATCCCCGCGTCGGCGATCGGTGCGACGGTGCCGAGCATCGGCCACAGATGCCCGTCGTGCAGCGCCCCCGACTCGAGGGCGTCCAGCGTCCCTGGCAAGCGGTGCACGAGGGTGAGGGACCGGGTGAGCAGCGCCTCGGCCGACTGCGAGGTGCGGGACAGGGCGAGGGCGAGCTCCTGCGTCGCCCACTCGCTGACCCCGGACAGCACCTCAGCGCGCGACGCCCGGCGATCGGCACTCATGGTGCCCGGCTCGCCGGGCTGCCGGTCGACCGATGCCGGGCGGGTCGCGGCGAACTCGGCGATCGCCCGGGCCCGCAGCGCGGTCTGCCGGGCGATCTCCCGGTCAGCGGCCTGCACCGCGCCGAGCGGACCGGACGCCCACCCGGCCGGTGGCGCGTCGTCGGCAGCACACCCGTCCGTCATGCATCGAACATACGTTCGACCTCTGACAGTTCTCGCCGATCAGCCGCCGGCCGGCCGCAGGTCCAGGCCCATCAGCACCTCGTTGCGGCGGTCGCCCGGGGCGACCTGCAGAGCTCCCGGCCAGCAGCCGGTGACCACCCAGCCGTACCGCGCGTAGAACGTCTCCAGCCCCATCCCGCCACGCACCTCGAGCCGCAACGACTCCAGGTCGAGGTCGTCGCGCGCCGCGCGGGCCACCTCGGTCATCAGCGCGCCACCCACGCCGCGACCCCGGGAGGGCAGCGCCGTCTGGACGTGCGTCACGCGCCCCCAGTGCGCCGCGACAGGGTCGGCGTTGCCGGTCAGCACCAGCCAGCCGGCGACCTCTCCCTCGTGCTCGGCGACGAGGACCCGGCACAGCCGCGGGTCGAGCCCCGCGACCAGCCGGTCGACCACCGGCGCCACGACACCGTCGTCCACCGGTACCTGCCGGGCGAAGCCGACCGCTCCCCCGGCGTTGGCGACGTCCCGCCAGCAGGCGACGAGCCCCGCCCGCAGCCGCGAGGTCACCTGGTCGGGACCGGTCAGCCAGCGCACCGCCGGAGTCTGTCAAGTGACCGCGATGCCGCCGGGGACGCCTGGGATCCCCGGGGCCGACGGGAGTGACGAGCCGGTCCGTCCATGCCATGACGATCGCCACACCGACCGCGCAACGATGGACATAGGGCCAGGTCACAGGCCTGTTGGCACGCGGCCATACGTGCCGCCCGGCGGGGCGCGCGGCAGGAGACCGGTTGGGCGTGTCGTCCGCGCGGCAGCGAAGATGGGTCCCGACATGGCGACTGCAGCAGCAGCGGCGGCCCGGGCCCCGCAGACGACCAGCCGACCGCTCCGGGCATGGCAGCAGGCCGCCCTCGGCCAGTACGAGGAGGCCTCCCCCAAGGACTTCCTGGTCACCGCTACGCCCGGCGCCGGGAAGACGACCTTCGCCCTCACGCTGGCCGCTCGGCTGCTGTCGCGGCGGGAGGTGGCACGCGTGGTCGTCGTCGCCCCCACCGACCACCTGCGGTTGCAGTGGGCCGAAGCGGCCGACGCGATGGGCATCGTCCTCGACCCGAACCTGACCAACGCCGTCGGCCCGGTGCGCGCCGGCACCCAGGGCTACGTCACCACCTACGCGCAGGTCGCCGGCAAACCGATGCTGCACGCCGCCCGCGCCACCGCCGTCAAGTCGCTGGTCATCCTCGACGAGGTGCACCACGCCGGCGACGGGCTCTCCTGGGGCGAGGCGGTCGAGGAGGCCTACGGCATGGCCGCGCGCCGGCTCTGCCTCACCGGGACGCCGTTCCGCACCAAGCCCGACGAGCGCATCCCTTTCGTCCGCTACGAGGAGGACACCTTCGAGGGCGAGGCGGGCGGTCTGGTCAGCCGCGCCGACTACACCTACGGGTACAAGGAGGCGCTCGCCGACAACGTGGTCCGCCCGGTGGTCTTCGCCGCCTACACCGGGACCTCGCGCTGGCGGAACTCCGCCGGCGAGGTCGTCGCCGCGTCACTCAGCGAGGCCGGCACCAAGTCGGTGGAGATGCAGGCATGGCGCACCGCCCTGGACCCGAAGGGCCAGTGGGTGCCGCACGTCATCGCCGCGATGGACGACCGGATCACGCACCTGCGCGAGGAGGGCGGCATGCCCGACGCCGCCGGGCTGATCCTCGCCAGCGACCAGGACGACGCCCGCGACTACGCCAAGATCGTGCGCCGGGTGACGGGCAAGGCGCCGGAGCTGATCCTCTCGGACGACCCGAAGGCGTCGAAGAAGATCGAGCGGTTCGCGACCGGGTCAGCCCGGATCGCCGTCTGCGTCCGGATGATCTCCGAAGGCGTGGACGTGCCGCGCGCCGCCGTCCTCGCGTGGATGACCTCCTACCGGACGCCGTTGTTCTTCGCCCAGGCCGTCGGCCGCGTCGTCCGCTCGCGGGCCGCGCACGAGTCGGCCACGGTGTTCCTCCCCGCCGTCCGCCCGCTGCTGACGCTGGCCGCCTCGATGGAGGAGCAGCGCAACCACGTCATGCCGCCGCCGAAGACGGTGCAGGGCGACGAGCTCGACCTCGAGCCGCTGCCACCCAAGGAGAAGGACCCCGACGGCATGAAGCAGTGGGAGGCCCTGGAGGCCGACGCCCGCTTCGCGCACGTGCTGCACGGGGGGACGGCGCACACCGGTGAGGGCCGCCCGGCGACGGTCGTGGCCCCGGAGGAGGAGGACTTCCTCGGCATCCCCGGCCTGCTCACCCCTGAGCAGACGGCGTCGCTGCTGGCCAAGCGCGACGAGGAGCTGCGGCTGCGCATCGCCCAGAGCCACCGGGACGACGCCGACGACTTCATGGTCGTCGAGGACCACCCGGACGAGGACGACGCCGGCCGCTCGTGGCGCGATGCCGCGGAGCTGCGGCGGGAGATCAACCGGCTGGTCAACCGGGTGGCGGCGCGCACCTCGCAGCCGCAGGCGGTGGTGCACACGCAGCTGCGCCAGTCGGTGCCCGGCCCGCCGTCGGCGTCGGCGTCGGTCGACGTCCTCCGCGCCCGCCGCGAGCGCCTCCGCACGATGCTCTGACACCGTCGTCCTCCGGACGACACCGCGGTGACACCGTCGTCCTCCGGACGACACCGCGGCCAGGGGGCTCCCCTGGAGAGTGGAGCCGTTGCATCCCACCTGCGCGGAGCCCTCCGGGCCCCACTCGGCGCGATCGATCACGGTGTCGGTAGCAGGCCCCGGCTCGCGGCGATGGCGACGGCCTCGGTGCGGCCGCCCGCGCCGAACTTGGCCAGGATGTTGCTCACGTGGACGCTGGCGGTCTTCTCGCTGATGTAGAGCTCCGCGCCGATCTGCCGGTTCGTGCGCCCGAGGGCCAGCAGCCGCAGCACCTCCGCCTCCCGCGGGGTGAGGACGGCGGAGACGTCGACCGTCCGGACGCCGGCGACGTCGAGCCTGCCGCGGCGTGCCAGCGCCTCGACCGCCTCCCGCAGCGGCCGTGCCCCCACCCGGACGGCGACCTCGTGCGCGGCCAGCGCCTGCTCCCCCGCTCCGGCCCGGTCGCCGGTCGCCAGGAGCGCCTCGGCGAGCCGCCGGCGGGACCGCGCCTCCTCGTAGACGTGCCCGAACCCGAACGCCTCGACCGCCGCGCGCCACAGCTCGGGTGCGGCGTCCCCGCGCAGCCGGGCCGCCTCGGCCGCCACCCGGGCCTGCCAGGCCCTCGCCTCGACGCCCATCGTGTCGCCCCACCACCGCCGGTAGATCTCGACCGCCGAACCGGCGACGTCGACCAGCTCCCCACCGACCTCGGTCCACCGGGACTCCTCCGCCACGTCCCCGGCCCCCCGGGCCGCGGCTGCGGCGTCGGCGACGGCAGCGAGCGCCGTGCCGGCCAGCCGCAGGACGCCCAGGTGGTCGGTCCACGCACGCTGCAGCCGCCCACTAGCGGCCAGGGCGACGTCGACGGCGGTCCGGGCGTCGCCCTGCCACGCCGCCAGATCGATCTCGGAACCGGCCGTGACGAGGTCGAGGAGCACGTGCGCGCCGAGGCGCGGGATGAGCCCGCGGGCCCAGTCGACGCGCTCGCGCGCGGCCGGCTCCCCCCGCCCGACGAGGACGAGGAGCCCGGCGGCGCGCACGTGCGCGGCCATCTCCGGCACCCGGGCCAGCAGGTCGGCCTCCGCCAGGCTCGCGTCCCACTCCCCGGTCATGTAGAGGGCCGTCACCTGCAGGTGCCGGAGCTCGGCCGGGTAGTACGACCACTCGATGCCGAGGTCGCCCGCCCGCCGCGTGCCGCACCGGGTCCACTCCAGCGCCTCGCCGATGCGGCCGGCCTCGAACGACACCGTGGCGAGGTTGAACAGCACCCGCATCTCGACGTCCACGTCTCCGGACCGCCGGGCCCGTGCCAGCGCCTCGTCCAGCCGGGCCCGGACCGCCACGGGGTCGGCTCCGGGCAGCGCGCGCACCTGGGTCACCGCGATGTCGGACCAGGCGCCCTCCAGGCCCAGCACGTCGGCCGCGGCCAGCGCCTCCTCGGCCGCCGCCTCCGCCTCCGCCAGGTCGCCCTTGCTGTAGCTCAACCGTGCGAACGTGGCCGCCGCCCACGTGCGCTCCTCCGACGGCGGCTGCGCGGGCACGAGCGCCATGGCCGCGGCGCTCTCCCGGTGCGCACCGGTGACGTCCTCGACGCGCACCATGGCCTGGGCGAGCGTGTAGTGCACCCGGGCGCGCCTGGCCGGGTCGCCGTCAGGGCCGAGCGCCTCCAGCGCTGAGCGGAGCAGGGCCACGGCGCGGTGGAGCTCCCCCACGGTGCGCGCGGCGGCCGCCGTCTCGGCCAGCAGCGCCGCCTGGTCCCGGCCGGCCCGCTCGCCCGCATCCGGCACGGCCGACCAGAGCGCGAGCGCAGCCTCGAGGTGCTGCAGCTGCTCGGCGGGGGCGCCCACGCGGCACGCGTGCACGGCAGCCTCCAGCGAGGCGGCGAACGCACCGGGGAGGTCGTTGCTCTCCCGGGCGTGGTGGGCCCGCTCCGCGGCGGTGCCGGCGTCGGGGTGCGCGTCCAGGTAGCCGGCGATCGCCGCATGCAGCCGCACCCGTTCGCCCGGGAGGAGGTCCGCCAGCACGGCCTCGCGGAGCAGTGCGTGCCGGAAGCGGTAGCGACCGTCGTCGGAGACGACGAGCAGGTGGTGGTGCACCGCCTCGGCGAACGCCCGCTCCAGCTCGTCCGGCGGCAGCTCACCGATCGCCGCGACCAGCTCGTGGCGCACCCGGCGCCCCGCCACAGCGGCCACCCGCAGCACCTGCTGGACGGCAGGGGAGCGCTGCTCCACCCGGGCCAGCAGGACGTCGGCCAGCGCGAGCGGGAGCCCCTCGCCGTGCAGCCCCGCGGCCAGCAGCTCCTCGGCGTAGAAGGCGTTGCCCTCCGCGCGGGCGACGACGTCGTCGATCGCGTCGTCCGGGAGCCCACCGGTGCGGAGCGCCAGGTCACGCACCAGCTGCCCGAGCGCCTGGTCGGGCAGCGGGGCGAGGTCGAGGCGCTCGACGCCCGGCAGCCGGACGAGCTCGGCCAGCAACGGGCGGAGCGGGTGCCGGCGGTGCAGGTCGTCGGCGCGGTAGGAGGCGACGACGGCGATCGGCTCGTCGGACAGCCGGGCCAGCAGGTAGCGCAGGAGGTCGCGGCTGGACCGGTCGGCCCAGTGCACGTCCTCGAGCAGCACCAGCAGCGGGCCGGCCGCCGCCAGCTCGCACAGAAGGCCCGCCACCGACTCGAACAGCTGCAGGCGGCCGTCCTCGACCGGCTGCGGAGCCGCCCGGTGCGGGAGCGGGCTGCCGAGGTCCTGGCCGTCCGCCGGGGGACGCACCGGCACGACCGCACCGGGGCGGCCTGCGATCAGACCGGCGAGCACCGGGTTCTCGCGGGAGGCCGGCGCCAGGTCCGGGTCGGCCGCCACCGGGCGCAGCAGGTCGACGAAGGGCAGGTAGGGCAGCCCGACGTCGCCGAGGTCGACGCAGTGCCCGGTGAGCACCCGTAGCCCGCGCTCAGCTGCCCGCCGGCTCAGCTCGTCGAGCAGCCGGGTCTTGCCGACGCCGGCGTCGCCGGCGAGCAGGGTGGCGCACGCCCGTCCGGCGACGGCCCGCTCCACCTGCGCGAGCAGGTGGGCGAGCTCCTCTGCCCGGCCCACGAGCGGGGCGTCGTCCCAGCGAGACACGGCAGGGATCGTGGCACGCGGGGGTGACCGATCGGGCCCGGCGCCACCCGGCCGGGGTGTGCTCAGCGCGAACGCCGGGGCCTGCGGAGCCACGGACCGCGCCGGGTCCGCGTGCCGCGACCGAGCTCCTGGAGGACCTCGCGGCGGTAGGCGAGCTCGGCCTCGAGTCCGGGGTTGGGGTACGTCATGGTCGTTCCTCTCATCGGTTCGGACGAGGAGAACGGTCGTGCTGAGGGGGGACCCGCGACATCGGGCGACCACGCCGTCCCCGGTAGCGGTCCCCGCCTAAGGGGGCCTCAGACCCACCCGTCGGGGTGACATCGGGCGCAGGAGCGGTTCACCGCCCGGCGCGCGGGAACCGTCGCCCCCGCGGCGAGCGCCGCAGGCCGGCGCTCCGCCGGCCGCCACCGGAGGAGTTCGTCATGCGACTCGGAACCGCCATCGTGCTGCTCGCGCTCGGCGCGATCCTCACCTTCGCCCTGCGCGTGGACGTCAGCGGCGTCGACCTGCAGGTCGTCGGCTGGATCCTGATGATCGTCGGTGCGCTGGGCATCGTCCTGGAGCTGGCCGTCTGGGGCCCGCGCCAGCGCCGGGTCGCCCGCACCGACGCCTACGGCGACCCGGGCGGCGCCCCGGTGCGCCGGAGCACCACGGAGGAGTCCTACTGAGCCGACCCGCTCGGCGAAGACGCGAGAGCCCCCGCCCGGAGGGCGGGGGCTCTCGTGCGTCGAGGTCCGGACCGGATGACGGCCGCCTCGCGGCGAAAAGCACAACACGGCTCCAGGCCCCCGACCGAGGTCGGGGCGGTAGTCCGTGAAGGCGTAACCAAATGGCACCCGGGGGCACGATGCACCCGGTCCGGACGGGATCCACCGTACGCGCCGGACGGACCGGCGTCATGTCGCGGGACGTGGCCGTGGACACGGTTGGTCGGGTCGTTCCGCGTGGGCCCCGGAGGGGTCCGCGCAGGTCGGGACGGCACCTGGCCGCGATGCGACGCGGACCGTCGCAGGTCAGTTGAGGCCGCGTTCGTCCTGCTTGAGCGCGGTGTCCACGGTCAGCGCGGAGGCGATCACCATGCTGGCCAGCGGCTCGGGCAGCCGGTAGTGCACGAGGACGACGTAGCGGTCGGCCGTGGTGAACATCGTCCGTGCCAGGCCCTCCCACTTCTTGGTGATCCGGGCGACCTCGACGCCGGCCGCATCGGTGATCGCGAAGTCCCAGGCCCGCCAGTTCTCCGCCTGGATGGCGCCGACCGGCCGCCCACCGGCGACCAGGTCGAAGCGGATCTTCCCGAAGACGTTCGCCTGCACGATCTCGCCGACCGGGGCGCCGTCGGGCCGCTCCACGACCACCCGCGACCTCACGAACTTCGCCGGCCGGGTGAGCACCAGCACCGGCCCGCGGGCGTCCCGGACCTCGAGCCGGTGGGTGAGGAACTGGTCGAGGTTGGAGACCAGCCGCACCGCCTTCTTGAGCGAGCTCTGCCCCACCTGGACGACGGCGCCGATCTGCTGCCCGCTCCCGTCGAGCACGGCGTACTCGTTGGTGAGCTCGATCAGCTTCGTCCTCTGGTTCACCAGCAGCACCGGCTGGTCGTAGAGCGACGGGCCCGCGGCCGGGGGCGCCGCCTGCCGGGCGTGCTCGGTCCACCCCTGCCCGCCCCACCACCGGGTGCCTCCGCCGCCGGCGGGATCGGGATACCAGCCGGGCGGCGGCGGGGGCTGCGTCACGGCCGTCACGCTAGCGCCGGTCCCCTGCTGCCCCGTGCCAGACTCCGACCGTGGCCGACCTGACCGACGTGGAGGCCCGTGTCCTCTCCGCCGTCGACGAGCGGTGGGCCGTGGACCGGCTGGCCGCGATGATCGCCGTCCCCTCCGTCGGGGGCAGCGCTGCGGAGAGCGAGGTGCAGCACCTGCTCGCCAGGTGGCTGGACGAGCTCGGCTGCGACGTCGACTGCTGGCCCGTCGACCTGGCCGAGGCGGCGGCCGCCGCCGACGCCCCCGGCCAGGAGGTGGTGCGCACCGAGGCGTGGGGCGTCGTCGGCACCGTCGGCGGCGAGGGCACCCCGGCGCTGGTGCTCTCCGGGCACACCGACGTCGTCCCGCCCGGCGACCTCGACCTGTGGTCCGGCGACCCCTTCGTCCCCCGCTTCGCCGATGGCGCGGTGCACGGCCGCGGCGCCTGCGACATGAAGGCCGGCGTCGTCGCCACCCTCGCCGCGGTGCACGCCCTGCGGACGGCGGGGGTCCGCCTGGCCCGCCCGCTCGCCCTGCACGGCGTCGTCGGCGAGGAGGACGGCGGCCTGGGCGCCTGGGCCGCACTGCGGCGCGGCCACACCGGCGAGCTGTGCGTGATCCCCGAGCCCACCGCGCAGGCCGTGGTCACCGCGCATGCCGGCGCGCTCACGTTCCGGCTGGAGATCAGCGGCCACGCCGCGCACGCCGCCATGCGCGACCGCGGGGTGAGCGCCGTCGAGCTGTTCGCGCACGTGCACGCCGCGCTGCTCGCCTTCGAGACCGAGCGGCAACAGGATGCCGACCCCCGCTTCGGCGACGCCCGCTTCCCCTACGGCATCTCCGTCGGGCGGGTGCGGGCCGGCGACTGGGCGAGCTCGGTGCCCGACCGGCTGGTGGCCGAGGGGCGGTACGGGGTGCGCATCGGCGAGCCGGTCGAGGCGGCGCGCGCGGCGCTGGAGACCCGGCTGGCGGAGGTCTCGGCGACGCACCCGTGGCTGGCCGAGCACCCGGTGCGGCTCACCTGGGTCGGCGGGGCGTTCGCCAGCGGGGAGCTGCCGGCCGGGCACCCGCTGCTGCCCGCGGTGCGGGCCGCGGTCGTCGACGCCGGCGGGCCACCACCGGTCGAGCGCGCCCTCCCCGCGGGCACCGACCTGCGCCTCTACGCCGCCGCAGGCATCCCGACGCTGCACTACGGCCCGGGCGACCTGCACCTGGCCCACGGCCCGCAGGAGCAGGTGCCGGTCGCCGAGCTCGTCACCGCCGCCCGCGCCTTCGCGCTGCTGGCGCTGCGCACCTGCGGGGCCCGGTGAGCGGCCCGGTCGGGTTCGAGGCCTGGGCCGCGCTGGCCGGGGACTCCCCCATCTCGCGCACCGAGTGGGCCGCGGTCGTCGCCGCCTGGAGCGAGCCGCACCGCCACTACCACGACCTCGCGCACCTGGCGGCCGTCCTCGGACTCCTGGAGCGGCTCGCCGCCGGCGTCCCCGACCCGGACGCCGTCGCCCTGGCCGCCTGGTACCACGACGTCGTCTACGACCCGCTGCGCCCGGACAACGAGCAGGTCAGCGCCGAGCGCGCACGGGCCGGGCTGCGCGGGCTGGTGCCCGAGGAGCGCGCGGAGGAGGTGGCCCGGCTGGTCCTGCTCACCGCCGGGCACGACCCCGAGCCCGGTGACGCCAACGGGGCCGCGCTCTGCGACGCCGACCTGGCGGTGCTCGCGGCACCTCCGGCCGCCTACGCGGGGTACGCCTCGGCGGTCCGGGCCGAGTACGGGCACCTCTCCGACGAGGAGTTCACCGCCGGGCGGATCGCCGTCCTCGAACGGCTGCTGGAGCTGCCCCGCCTCTACCGGCTGCCCGCCGCCGAGGAGTGGGAGCCGGTCGCCCGGGCCAACCTGACCGCCGAGCTCACCCTGCTGCGGGCGCGCGCTTCCGGAGCCTGAGGCCCGCGGCGAGCAGGCGCGCCAGCAGCTCCCGGGAGCCCACCGGCAGGGCCCCCGCGGCGACGGCGATGTCGTAGAGGTCGGCCGGCACGTCGTAGTGGTCGCCCTGGAACGCCCGCCGCGGGATGCCGAGCTCGGCGGCGACGAAGGCGTGCAGCTCCTCGTAGGAGACGTCGCTGACCAGGTGGGACCACATCCGCCCGCGCCAGGGCCACACGGGGCTGTCGATCAGCACGGCCACGGGGAGCAGTGTGCCGGGCCGCGACTAGCGTCTGCCTGGTGAGGCGAGCTTGCGAGCCCACCCAGATGCACAGCAGTGGCGCGAAGCGAGCGACGAGCGCCAGCGAGGAGACCAAGTGAGCGCAGAGATCCGCTGGGGAATCGTCGGGCCGGGCCGCATCGCCGAGAAGGTGGTCGAGGACTTCGCGGTCGTCGACGGCGCCCGCGCCGTGGCCGTCGCCTCCCGGTCCCAGGAGCGCGCCGACGGGTTCGCCGCCCGGCACGGCCTGGAGCGCGCGTACGGCTCCTACGCCGACATCCTCACCGACCCGGACGTCGACGTCGTGTACGTGGCCACCCCCCACCCGCAGCACCACCAGTTCGCGCTGGCCGCGCTGCGCGCCGGCAAGGCGCTGCTCGTGGAGAAGGCGTTCACCGCCACCACTGCCGGCGCCACCGAGGTCGTGGACCTGGCCCGCGGGACCGGCACCTTCGTCATGGAGGCGATGTGGACCCGGTTCCAGCCGGCCGTCGTCGCGCTGAACGAGCTGGTGGCCGACGGCGCCATCGGCGAGGTGCGCTCGGTGCAGGCCGACCTCGGCGTCGCCCGCGAGTACGACCCCGTGGACCGGCTGTTCGCGCTCGAGCTCGGCGGCGGCGCCCTGCTCGACCTCGGGGTCTACGTCGTGAACTTCGCCCAGATGCTGCTGGGCACCCCCGACCGCGTCGTCGCCACCGGCTCGCTCTTCCCCTCCGGCGCCGACGCTGAGGCCGCGATCCTGCTCGGCTGGGACGACGGCCGCAACGCCGCGCTCACCACGTCGCTGAAGTACGCCCTGCCGGGCGCCGCCCGCGTGGTCGGGACGACGGGGTGGATCGACGTCGTCCCCCGCTTCCACCACCCGCAGACGATCGTGCTGCACCGCGCCGGGGCCGATCCCGAGGAGATCACCCGCCCGCAGACCGGCGCCGGGTACGCGCACGAGCTGATCGAGGTCACCGAGTGCCTGCGCGCCGGCCGGACGGAGAGCGCCGTGATGCCGCTGGCGGACACGCTCGTGGTGCAGGACGTGCTCGGGCAGGCCGCCGACCAGCTCGGGGTGCGGCACGCGGAAGCGGTCGACGTCCTGTGATCGTCGTGACCGCCGCCGGCGGGGCCACCGGCACGGCCGTCGTCCGGGCGCTCCTCGCCCACGGCGAGCGGGTCCGGGCGGTGGTGCCCTCGCGCAAGCCGCGGCCGCAGCTGGACGGCCTGGGCGCCGAGGTGGTCCTCGGCGACCTCACCGGCGACCCGTCCCCCGCCCTCGCCGGCGCCGACGCCCTCTACCTGATCTGGCCGAACTTCGACCCGGCGGAGGCGACCGGCGCGCCCGCCGTGCTGACCGCGGCCGCGCGTGCGGGGATCCCCCGGCTCGTCTACCACTCGGTGCTCCGCCCCCAGGCCCGCGCCATGCCGCACCACGCGGCCAAGGACCGCGTCGAGGAGTCGCTCGACGGCGCCGTCGCCGGCACGCCCGCGCGGTGGCGGGTGCTGCAGCCCTGCGCCTACGCCGACAACCTCGACGGCGCGCTCACCAGCGCCGTCGCGACCGGCGAGCTGCGCAGCCCGTGGGGCCTGGAGCGGGCGCAGTCGTTCGTCGACCTGCGCGACGTGGCCGACGCGGCCGCCGTGCTGCTCACCGAGGACGGGCTGGACAGCGGCACCTTCGAGGCGGTGGGCCCCGAGGCGCTCGCCGCCCCCGACGTCGCCACGCTGCTCACCGCCCGCTCCGGGCGGCCGGTCACCGCCGTCGACGTCCGCACCGAGGACGACGGGACCTACGCCGGCCGGTGCCGCACCACGATGTTCGACTGGTACCGGGCGCACGGCTTCACCGGCAGCCCGCGCGTGCTGACCGCGCTGCTCGGTCGGCCACCGCGCACGTTCGCCGAGCACCTCGCCGACCGGGTGCCGGCGGGCCGCTGACCGTCCCCCGACCGGGTGGCACGGCTGCAGGGGCCGCGGGCGCGTGCCGATGGGAACAGGAACGGCCGTACCGACGGCCGCCCGCCCGAGGGGATCGACATCCATGGCTCTGCTCGAAGGTCTGGCCGCACTGGCGGCGAAGTTCGCCGGCGCCAGCACGGTCGCCCAGGTTGCGACCGGCGTCGGCATCGCGACCGCCGGGGTCACCGGCGCCGGTGCCGTCGGCGCCCTGCCCACGCCGGTGCAGGACGCCGTCGCCAGCACGGTCGAGACCGTGACGCCGTTCGAGTTCGCCGGCTCGGAGGACGAGGTGACGGCGACCGACGAGGGGACCGACCGCGACGAGGTGGACGCCGAGGAGGAGACCGCCCCCGTGGAGCCTGTCGAGGCGGAGCCCGTCCTCGGGGAGGAGACCGTCGAAGAGCAGCCCACCGAGGGCGACGTCGTCGAGGACGAGAGCGCCGACGAGGAGGCCGGGCTCCGCGGCCTCGACAACGCCATGGCGCACGCCGACGAGCACGCCCAGGAGGCGCTGGCTGCGGCCCAGGCCCGCCAGGCGGCCAACGACGCCGAGAAGGCCGGCCGCGAGGCGGCCCGGGCCGCGGACACGGCCGCCCGCGATGCGGCGAAGGCGGCCCGGGACGCCGCCACCCCGGCCGCGGAGACCGTCGGGAAGAGCACCGGCCAGCCCGCCGGCCAGGGCCGGGGGAACCAGGGCCGCGGCGGGAACTGACCTCCGGTCAGACGGGAGCCTGCTGCTCGGGCTCCCACGCCAGCCCGGTCGCCTGGGCTGCGGTCGGCACCCGGGTGGGTGCCGACCCGGCCCGGCGCACGGCGTCGGCGAAACGCACCGCGTCGATCACCGCGTTGCAGCCCGGGTCGTTGTTGAAGTAGACGAGGACGTCGCTCTCGCCGTACGCCGCGGCCAGCCGGTCGGCCCACAGCTGCAGCGTCTCCGGGCGGTACCCCCAGCCCTCGAACCCGTGGTGCAGCCGCAGGTAACCCCAGTCGGCGGTCCGCCAGAGCGGGGCCACGGGCTGCTCGTCGCGATCGGCCCAGCACAGCGCCGCCCCGTAGCGCTCCAGCAGCGCCCGGATCTCGTCGGTCCACCACGTCTCGTGCCGCGGCTCCACCGCCACGCGGGTGCCGGCCGGGAACTGCGCCAGGCACTCCCGCAGCAGCTCGGGGTCGGCCTTGAGCGTGGGTGGGAGCTGCAGCAGGACCGTGTCCAGCTTGTCCGCGAGCCCCTCGGCGCGGCCCATCAGGCGGGCGACCGGCTCCTCGGGCTCGCGCAGCCGCTTGATGTGGGTGAGGAACCGGCTGGCCTTGACCGCCCACCGGAAGTCCGACGGGGTGCGCGCGCGCCACTTCTCGAACGTCGCCCGCTCCGGCAAGCGGTAGAAGGCGTTGTTGCTCTCGACGGTGGCGAAGTGCTGGACGTAGTGCTCCAGCCACAGCCGCTGCGGCAGCTTCTGCGGGTAGAAGGCCCCGCGCCAGTCGCGGTACTGCCACCCCGACGTCCCGATGATCACCGCCATCCCCGGCCGCTACCCCGTACCGCGGTGGCTGACGCGACGACCGCCCGCGCCCCCCGTATTGGGGGACGGCGGCACCCCTCTGCTCGGCTGCCGGGGTGTCCGGTCACGGACAACCGTGTGACGTACCAGACCTGGCCCACGACGGGGTGGGCACGGCGGGAACCGCGGAGTTGGACATGACCAGTACAGCAACGACCCCGAGAGGTGGTCGCGGGGGTGCGCACCGCGCCGTGGTCCCCCGTGCCCCACGATCGAGCCGCAAGCGCCTCATGGCCGGAGGGCTCAGCGCGGCCCTGGCCACGAGCGCCATCATCACGTTCGCCGCCGTGGCCGAGGCGGGCACACCCCCGGCCGGCCCCGGCAACATCGAGATCTTCAACAAGCGCAGCATGGTGGCCCTCGAGGGCTACACCGCCCAGGCCGGCCAGGAGGCCACCGTCGAGGTGATCCGCGGGAGCGAGATCGTCGGCATCGGCCGGGGGACGATCGACGACACCGGCTTCTTGGAGTTCAACCACCCCGGCGGGGAGTGCTGGATCGGGGTCACCCCCAACATCAAGCCCGGCGACGAGGTCAAGGTCTCGTTCAGCGGGGCGCTGTTCACGGACTCCGCCGTCACGATGTCGCCCACGGTGACCTCCGTCGTCGGCAGCAACTTCGTCGCGTCCGGCGAGGTGGTCGAGGGTGACCCGGAGACCCGCGTGCGCGGCACGGGGACGGTCACGATCAACGGGACGTACGACCCCGCCGACCCGTGGTTCGACCCGGCTCGGTTCGTGATCGAGACCGTCAACCCGGACAACAAGGACGACAAGACGCCGCCCGGGGAGGACCCGGGGCTGGTGGACGCCCGAGCGATGGGCATCACGCTCGTCCCGGACGCCGAGCACCCCAACGGCGAGCCCGGCCTGTGGGACGCCACTGCCACGATCGACCCGGCGACCGGCACCTGGTCGGGCACCTACACGCTCTACACGGAGGCCGACTACGACCGGACGCTCGCGGGCGACCACGTCGCCGCCTCGTGGATGGCGGAGTCGGGTGAGCTCGCCCTCGGCCTCACCCAGAACGAGTTCGAGGAGATCCCCGGGCCGGGGATGGGCGGCTGCCCGCCGAGCCCCGACGGTCAGGTGCCGACGGCCCCGACCACGGCTCAGCTCTCCTCGGCCACGGGTTCCACCTCGGTGGACGTCACCTGGGAGCCGGCGGCGCAGCCCGCCGACGCTCCTGAGGTCACCGGCTACCGGGTGGCCGCGATCGGCGGTGCGCACCTCGAGCAGGAGGTCGCGGAACGGACCGGCGCGACCGCCGTGTCCCTCGACGGCCTGGAGGCCGGCGCCTCGTACGAGATCATGATCGAGGCGTACAACGGCCGCTGGTCGGCGGCACAGTCGGTGGGCTCGATCGTGGTCGGCTCCGGTGGCGGCACGACCACGCCGACCGACCCGACGACCCCGACGGAGCCGTCCACCGCCCCGGCGGCGCCGACCGGGCTCGCAGCCGAAGGCACCGGCCTCGACAGCGTGACCGTCACCTGGGCCGCATCCCCGGCGGAGGACGCGGTGACCAGCTACACCGTCACCGCCACCGCGGCTTCCGGCGAGCCGGTGACCCTGCCGGTGACGGCGCCCGCGACCAGTGCGACGCTCACCGGGTTGGGGTCGGGGACCGTGTACGACATCACCCTCACGGCCACCAACAGCATCGGCACCGGTGCAGCGGCCGGTCCCGTCCAGGCCACCACGCTCAGCACGGCAGCGCCGAGCTCGACCACGGTGAGCCGGGTCATCTCGGGCCACGAGCGGGTGACGATGGAGTGGTTGGCAGCCACCCCGGGGAACTCCGCCAGCCCGGTGACCGGCTACGAGCTCTCGGCCACCCCGGTCGACAGCACCGGAACTGCCACGGGTGAGTCGGTGACGGCCTCGGTCGGCGCCGTCACCACGGGGACCATCTCGGGCCTGACCAACGGGACCACCTACCGGCTCGACGTCGTCGCCGTGGCCGGCGAGTCGAGGGGCCCGGCGGCGACCTTCGCCGACGGCCACCCCGGGACGGTGGTGCCGAACGACGTGCTGACCGTCGGCAGGGCCCAGTTCCGGGACGACCGCAACGAGTACCGGATCACCGGCACGGCTCAGGACACGACCGCCAACACCGTGACCATCCGGCTCAGCACCGGCGAGCTCGTGGCCCAGAACGTCGCGGTCACCGACGACGGGGCGTGGTCGGTCAGCACCCGCAACGGCCCGCAGGCCACGCCGGGGGCGACGCTCACGGTCACCTCGTCGTCCGGGGGGAGCCTGACGGGGGTGCCGATGGAGCGCCGCTGACCACCACGGTCGTGGCGGCGGCAGCGACCGCATCCCGCCGCCACGACCGGACGCCGAGGGCCCGTCACCGTTCCGGTGGCGGGCCCTCGGCACGTCGGCGTCCGCGCTCCTCCGGGTGATCGGCCGGGATGCCTCCTTTTGGGGGGTGCACGGCCCCCCACCCCTCGGCTGCCCCAGGCCCTCCGGCTGAACCACGGTGAGCACGTTCCCTCGACCGAGGCGACCACGGCTCACTGCGGAGACAGCCATGACCAGGACAGGACCGACCACCGGGCGTGGTCGCAGGGGACGGCACGGACCGGTGACCGCCCCCACGACCGGAGCCCTCCATCCCACGACCAGGACCCGCCGCGCCACGATGGCGGGCGGCCTCGCCGTCGTCACGGCCGCGGGCGTCCTCGCGACGCTCTCGGGCGTAGCGAGCGCCGGCACCCCGCCGGCCGGACCGGGCAACATCGAGGTGTTCCCCGACCGCGACATGATCGCCATCGAGGGCTACACGGCCCAGGCCGGCCAGACCGCGAACATCACCGTCCGGCGCGGCGGCCAGGTCGTCGGGACCGCCTCCGGCGAGGTCGACGCCACGGGCTTCCGGGAGTGGAACCACGACTCGGCCAGCTGCTTCACCGACGTCACGCCCGACTTGCAGGCCGGTGACGAGGTGTCGCTGTCGTTCAGCGCATCGCCCCTGGTGGACGGCATGCAGGTCAGCTCGGCACAGATCACCGAGGTGATCGCCAGCGAGCCGGCCGAGGGCAACGTCAACTCCGTCACCTACAACGGCACCTACGGCAGCGACGTCAGCCTCGACCGCTTCGCCGTCGAGGTCGTCAACCCGACCATGCGCGACGAGGGCGCCATCGGCGAGCGGGCCATCGGCTGGAGCCCGAACGAGGTGCCGGACGAGGCGCCCACCGGCTACACGGTCTCGGGTACCGCGGAGAACGGCGTGTTCTCCGTGACCTTCGCCGACATGTCCGCCTCGGACCAGCAGTTGGTGTACGAGGGCCAGGCCGTGGCCCTGAGCTGGATGGCCGACGCCACCACGGTCGAGCAGCAGCTCGGCCTCACGCTGGCCGAGTACGGGCTGGCCAGCGGCGGTGCTCCCGGCTGCCCCGCCGGCCCGGACGGCGCGCGGCCGCCCGTCAGCGAGTACTCGACGGTGTGGAACGCCGACGGGACCTCGGCCACGGTCACCTGGGCATCCGCGACGCCGGTGCTCGGTGGTGACGCGGTCACCGGCTACAGCGTCACCGCCGTCGACCAGACCACCCAGCGGCAGGAGGGCTACCGCGTGGGCGCGAACGCCACCCAGGTCGTCCTGGACGGGCTCACCAGCGGCGCGCTGTACGACATCGAGGTCCGCTCGATGGTCGGCAACGAGATGGGCGCTCCCTTCGCCCTGGCCGGGACGATCGCGCCGCCCAACGAGGACGGCTCGGCGGACACCACGGCGCCCGTGGTGACCACGACCCCCGCGCTGACCGGCACCACGGCCGTCGAGACCGCCTCCCTGACGCTGGCCACCGACGAGGGGACGCTCTACTACACGACCGACGGCAGCCTGGTGACGACGGTGGAGGGCGGCAACGTCCCGTCGGCCACCGCGACGCTGTACACGGCGCCGATCCCCGTCACCACGGCCAACACGACCGTGAACTACGTCGCCATCGACGCGGCCGGCAACGCCACCCACGGCTCGGGTGTGGTGTCTCCGGCGCCCGCCGCCGCGGCGGTCGCGCCGACGGGGCTGGCGATCACCGGCTTCAACGGGTCGGGGGTCAACAACGACGCCGGCCGGGTCCGCCTGGCGTGGAACCCGGTGACCGACGCCACGGAGTACCGGGTCCGCGTGTCACTGCGGACGGACGCGACGGCCACGACTTCGGCCACGGTCGTGCTCCAGCCCGAACGGGACGTGGTCGTCACCGGCACCACGGCCGAGGTGACCGGTCTGCCGAAGTCCGAGCCGGGGACGAGGTGGGTCTTCCGCGTGCAGTCGAAGACCCCGGCCGCGACGACGTACTCGTCGCTGTCCCCGGGCGTCAACGTCGTCCTCCCGGGTGACGACGTCGCCATCGGGCTGGCGCAGTTCCGGACCGGCGACGAGTTCCGGATCGACGGCTCGGGCACCGTGCCCGGGGCGACGATCACGGTGCACCGCACCAACACCGCGGGCACCGGGCCGGCCCTCAACCCGATCGCCGGGTACCCGACCGGTGTCGTCGGTCCGATCGAGGCTCCGGAGGCCTCCGGAGCCTGGGCCATCACCGTCGACCCGGCCCCGGCGACCGCACCCACGGAGATCTGGGTGAAGTCGAGCGAGGGCGGCGTCTCCGGACCCTTCCCGGTCGAGGTGCGCTGACCGCTCCACCAACCGAGGGCCCGTCACCAGCCGGTGGCGGGCCCTCGGCCTGTACGGGCCGGCCGCACACCGGACGCCTGCTTCTCGGATGTCGGGGTCCGGGCGGCGCTCCGGAGCCCCGCTTCGCGGAAGTCGCGCCGCACGCCGGCGGCGACAACCCCGGAGACGCCGACAGGGGCGGCCCCGCCGAAGCGGGACCGCCCCTGCTGGTGAGGCCGTGGAACGGCCTCGTCCAGAGGCTCACCCCGAGCGTGCGAGGGGTGAGGAGGACGAGGTCCTCTTAGAAGTCCATGCCGCCCATGCCATCGCTGTTCGGCATGGCCGGAGCGTTCTTCTCCGGCTTGTCGGCGATGACGGCCTCGGTGGTGAGGAAGAGCGCCGCGATGGAGGCGGCGTTCTGCAGCGCCGAGCGGGTCACCTTGGCGGGGTCGATGATCCCGGCGGCGACCAGGTCCACGTACTCGCCGGTGGCGGCGTTGAGGCCCCAGCCGGTCTCCGAGTTGCGGACCTTCTCCGCGACGACGCCACCCTCGAGGCCGGCGTTGATCGCGATCTGCTTCAGCGGCGCCTCGAGCGCGACGCGCACGATGTTGGCACCGGTCGCCTCGTCACCCTCGAGCTCGAGCTTGTCGAACGCGACGGCCGTGGCCTGCGCGAGGGCGACGCCACCACCGGCGACGATGCCCTCCTCGACGGCCGCCTTGGCGTTGCGCACCGCGTCCTCGATGCGGTGCTTGCGCTCCTTGAGCTCGACCTCGGTCGCGGCACCGGCCTTGATGACGGCGACGCCACCGGCCAGCTTGGCCAGGCGCTCCTGCAGCTTCTCCCGGTCGTAGTCGGAGTCCGACCGCTCGATCTCGCTGCGGATCTGGTTGACCCGGCCGGCGATCTGGTCGGTGTCCCCGGCACCCTCGACGATCGTCGTCTCGTCCTTGGTGACGACGACCTTGCGGGCACGGCCCAGCAGCTCGAGGCCGGCGGTGTCGAGCTTGAGGCCGACCTCCTCGCTGATGACCTGGCCACCGGTGAGGATGGCGATGTCGCCGAGCATGGCCTTGCGGCGGTCGCCGAAGCCCGGCGCCTTGACGGCGACGGACTTGAAGGTGCCACGGATCTTGTTCACGACCAGGGTCGCGAGGGCCTCGCCCTCGACGTCCTCGGAGATGATGGCCAGCGGCTTGCCCGACTGCATGACCTTCTCCAGCAGCGGGAGCAGGTCCTTGACCGAGCTGATCTTCGAGTTGACGACGAGCACGTACGGGTCGTCGAGGACGGCCTCCATGCGCTCGGCGTCGGTGACGAAGTAGGGCGAGATGTAGCCCTTGTCGAAGCGCATGCCCTCGGTGAGCTCGAGCTCGAGCCCGAAGGTGTTGCTCTCCTCGACGGTGATGACACCTTCCTTGCCGACCTTGTCCATCGCCTCGGCGATGAGCTCACCGATGGCGGGGTCGGCAGCGGAGATCGACGCGGTCGCGGCGATCTGCTCCTTGGTCTCGACGTCCTTGGCGGTGGCGAGGAGGTACTCGCTGACCGAGGCGACGGCGGCCTCGATGCCCTTCTTCAGGGCCATCGGGTTGGCGCCGGCGGCGACGTTGCGCAGACCCTCGCGGACGAGCGCCTGGGCCAGCACGGTGGCGGTGGTGGTGCCGTCACCCGCGACGTCGTCGGTCTTCTTGGCGACCTCCTTGACGAGCTCGGCCCCGATCTTCTCCCAGGGGTCCTCGAGCTCGATCTCCTTGGCGATGCTCACACCATCGTTGGTGATGGTGGGCGCGCCCCACTTCTTCTCCAGAACGACGTTCCGGCCACGGGGGCCGAGCGTCACCTTGACGGCGTCGGCGAGGGTGTTCATCCCTCGCTCGAGGCCGCGGCGTGCCTCTTCGTTGAACGCGATCATCTTGGCCATGTGGTGATGTCCTCCGAGCGTGGATCGCTGCACGGCCGGTTGGTGCCCGCGACGGACGACACCAGCGGCGTGGACGCTCCTTCGGTCCACCGACCGGTGCCTCACCGTTCCGACCTGATTGGCACTCAAAGGGTACGAGTGCCAGAACCGAGTCTGGCACTCCACCCCGGCGGGTGCAAGGACGGACGGAGGCCCGGCCCCCTCGAGGGGGACCGGGCCTCCGGTGCCGCGGGTGTCTCAGGCGCTGCGGACGGCGTCGGCCTGCGGGCCCTTCGAGCCCTGGACGACCTCGAACTCGACGCGCTGACCCTCGTCGAGGCTCTTGTACCCGTCCATCTGGATGGCCGAGTAGTGGACGAAGACGTCCTGGCCGCCGTCGACGGCGATGAAGCCGAAGCCCTTCTCGGCGTTGAACCACTTCACGGTGCCCTGTGCCACGTGTGCTCCCACGTTTCGTGCGTGCGGACGGCCCCTCTGGATCGGGGGACCGGGCCTAGCTCTTCCGCCCGCATATCACGAACATGGAACTGGAACCGCGCGAGAAGGTACATCAGCACCCACCGGGTGCACGTGGTTCTCCGCCGCTGTGTTGCCGGATCGGGCGACGCGGATCAGCCGATGAGGCCGGCGGCCCGCACCGACTTCAACGACGGCTCCACCCGGTGGGTGGGGCCGACGACCGGCTCGAGCGGGTCGAGGGTCTTGAGCCCCTCGCCGGTGTTGAGGACGACGGTCTCCTTGGCCGGGTCGAGCTGCCCGCCCTCGACGAGCTTGCGCAGGACCGCGACGGTCACGCCGCCGGCGGTCTCGGCGAAGACGCCGGTGGTGCGGGCGAGGTCTCGGATGCCCTGCACGATCTCGTCGTCACCGACGCGGGCCACCGCACCCCCGGTGCGCCGGATGGCGTCCAGGGCGTAGGGGCCGTCGGCGGGGTTGCCGATGTTCAGCGACTTGGCGATCCCGGTCGGCTTCACCGGCTTGACGACGTCCCACCCGTTGTCGAACGCGGTGGCGATCGGGTCGCACCCGGCCGACTGGGCGCCGAAGATCCTCCACTCGGACGCCTCGACGATGCCGGCCGCGGTCAGCTCGCGGAAGGCCTTGTCGACCTTGGTCAGCAGCGAGCCGGACGCCATGGGGATGACGACCTGGGCGGGGATGCGCCAGCCGAGCTGCTCGGCGATCTCGTAGCCCATCGTCTTGGAGCCCTCGGCGTAGTAGGGCCGGACGTTCTGGTTGACGAACGCGGTGTCCTCGAACTCGTCGGTCTCGCCGAGCTCGCTGGTCAGCCGGTTGACGTCGTCGTAGGAGCCGTCGACGGCGACCAGCGTCTGGCCGTAGACCGCGGACTGGACCACCTTGCCGGGCTCGAGGTCGCTCGGGATGAAGACGAACGACGGCAGGCCGACGCGGGCGGCGTGCGCGGCCACCGAGTTGGCCAGGTTGCCGGTGGAGGCGGCGGCGATCTTGGTGTAGCCCAGCCCCTTGGCGGCGGTCGCGGCCAGGCTGACCACGCGGTCCTTGAAGGAGTGGGTGGGGTTGGCGGAGTCGTCCTTGACCCAGAGGCCGCCGGTGAGCCCGAGCTCGGCGGCGAGCCGGTCGGCGCGGACCAGCGGGGTCATGCCGGGGTCGAGCGTGACCCGGTCGGCCGGGTGCTGGCCCACCGGGAGCAGGGCCACGTACCGCCAGATGTTCTGCGGCCCGGCCTCGATCTGCTCGCGGGTGACGGCCTTCATCAGCTCGGGGTCGTAGTCGACCTCCAGCGGGCCGAAGCACTCGGCGCAGGCGTGCTGGGCGATGAGGCCGAACGTGGCGCCGCAGTTGCGGCAGACGAGCCCGCGGGCCGGACAGGGTGGCACCGGGCCGCCTGCGCTGGAGTCGGCCTGGGCGGAACCGGGAGCGGTGAGGGTCATGCGACGACTACCTCCTCATCTTCCCCGCTGCGGGCCGTCGAGCCGCGCGGGACGGAATTGGCACCTCCCGCCCGTCGCGCGGAGCGCTGCAGGCGGCGGTTGCCGGGGCTTCATCGGGCCGTGTCCCTCTGCCCCTCTGGATGAGTGAACGGCGTGGACTCTACCCAGTGGCGCGCGGCGCCCGACGGCCGGACAGGATGGCCCGGTGAGCGCGCGCGTCGTCTACACCGACCTCGACGGCACGATGGTGGGGCCGCGGGGCTCCTTCTGGCACACGGAGGGGCGGGAGCTGACCGACGGGCCGGCCGGCGCGCTGCTCGACCTGCACCGCGCCGGGGTGGCGTTGGTGCTGGTCAGCGGCCGCACCTACGAGCAGGTGGTGGAGGCCGCGCGCATCTTCGCGGCCGACGGCGCGATCGCCGAACTGGGCGCCACCATCGGCTGGGGCTCGGGCCGGAACACGCACCGGCTCCGCGGCGCGCTGCCCCCGCAGTACGGCGACCGGACGCCGATGGAGGTCATGGCCGAGCTCGGGATCGTCGAGGACCTGTTCGCCGAGCACCCCGGCCGGATCGAGTGGCACGCGCCGTGGCACGCCACCCACGCCGCGGACGCGCTCCTGCGCGGCCGGCTGGACCCCCTCGCCGTCGACGCCTGGCTGGCCGAGCGGGGGGCGGGCTGGCTGACGCTGAAGGACAACGGCTCGATCCAGCGGGCCTCCTGGATGGGGCTGGATGCCGACGCCGGGCCCCCGCGGGTCTACCACCTGATGCCGCGCGGCATCTCCAAGGGCGCGGCGATCGCCTGGGACCTGGAGCGGCGCGGCCTCTCCCCCGCCGACGCCGTGGCCATCGGGGACAGCGTCAGCGACCTGGAGATGGCGCCCGCGGTGGGCCGGTTGTGGATCACCGCGAACGGCGCCGCCGCCGACGGCATGGCCGACGCGCTGGCCGCCGTCCCGAACGCCTCGGTCACCGCTGACGCGATGGGCGAGGGCTGGGCCCAGGCCGTGCGGCAGAGCCTGTGACGCCGCGTCGTGCCGAGTGGGCCCCGGAGGGGTCCGCGCAGGCGCGACGCAGCGGCTCCACGCCGGCCGGGACGGCACCTGCCCGCGGTGTCGCCGGCAGGGCGACAGCTACGACGTGACGTCGCGGCGGGCGAAGTGCCGGAAGCCCAGTGCGGTGAAGACGGCGATGTAGACCAGCGACTGGATGACGCCGCGGAACAGGTCGCCGTCGTCGACCGGCGTCTGCAGCAGGTCGGTCCAGGCGAACTCCTCCGCCGTCGGGAACCAGTCGCGGATCGAGCCCAGCTGCTCGACCTGGTCGAGGATCGCGAAGACGACCATGGTGAACACCGCGCCGCCGACCGCGGCCAGCGGCGCGTCGGTGATGGTGGAGAACCAGAACGCCAGCGCTCCGACGACGAGCAGGTGGACGGCGAGGTAGCCGAGCATCCCGGCCAGCCGGAGCATGCCCTCGCCCTGGTCGATCCCCACGCCGACCGGCGTCGTGATGTCGCCGAAGCCGAAGGCGATGCCCCCGGCGACCACCGCCACCGCCGCGAGCGTGAGCAGCGCGGCGACGGACTGCACCAGCGCGGCCAGCCACTTCTGCCGGAGCAGGCGCATCCGCGGGACCGGGGTGGCCAGCGCGTACCGCAGCGACCCCCACTGCGCCTCCACGGCCACGGTGTCACCGAAGAACAGCGCGTAGACCACGACGAGGAAGAAGCCCGTGGTCGCGAACAGCACGAACAGGGTGAAGTTCAGCCCGCTCGCCGTCGCGACGTCCACCAGGTTGATCCGGGTGTTCTCCGCCGCCTCCTCGCTGGCGCCCAGCTGCAGCGCGGCGATGAGCACCAGGGGCAGCGCGACCATCAGCGCGAAGACGCCGAGGGTGCGCCGCCGCTTGAACTGGCGGCGCAGCTCGACCGACAACCGCAGCGTGCGCTCGGGCCGGTAGCCGGCGACCGCGCCGGTCGGCTGCACGTGCTCCGTCATGGCTGGACTCCGGCCTCGATCCGCTCCCCGGTCGCTGGCGCTCCCTGCGAGGCCCCCTCGACCGTCGTCCTCGCGGGCGCCCGTCGTCACGACTCCCCCACCAGCGCCAGGAAGGCGTCCTCGAGCCGGCGTCGCGGCGTGAACTGCTCGACGGCGACCCCCGCGGCCACCAGCGCCTGCAGCACGTCGGCGCGCCGGGCGCCGTCGAGCTCGGCCACGAGGCCCTCGTCGGTGCGCCCGGCGGTCACCCCCGGCAGCGACGAGAGGACGGCGACCGCCCGGTCGGTGTCGGCCTCGTCGGCCAGGCCGACCAGCACCGAGCCGCCGGTACCGACGATCTCCTCCACGGTGCCCTGCGTGATCTTCTGCCCCTTCGCCATCACGACGACGTGGCTGCAGGTCTGCTCGATCTCGCTGAGCAGGTGGCTGGAGACGATCACCGTGCGGCCGGTGGCGGCGTAGGAGCGCAGCACCTCGCGCATGGCGTGGATCTGCGGCGGGTCCAGCCCGTTGGTCGGCTCGTCGAGGACCAGCAGGTCGGGCAGCCCGAGCATCGCCTGGGCGATCGCGACCCGCTGGCGCATGCCCTGGCTGTACCGGCGCACCGGCCGGTCGATGGCGGCGCCCAGCCCCGCGATCTCGATGGCCTCCGCCATGTGCGCGTCCTCGGCCGGACGTCCGGTGGCGGCCCAGTAGAGGGTGAGGTTGTCCCGGCCGGAGAGGTGCGGCTGCAGGCCGGTGCCCTCCACGAACGAACCGAGCCGGGAGAGCACGGGGGCGCCGGGACCGGCGGCGTGCCCGAAGATGCTGATCCGCCCCTCGGTGGGCTTGATGAGGCCCATCAGCATGCGCAACGACGTGGTCTTGCCGGCGCCGTTGGGCCCGAGCAGGCCGAGCACCTGGCCGCGCCGCACCTCGAACGAGAGGTCACGGACGGCGACGAAGCCGTCCTTGTAGGCCTTGGTCACGCCGGTGAACCGCAGCGGGACGTCCTCGCCGTCCGGCTCGACCTGGGAGATCTGCCGGCGCCGGCGGGCGCCCCACCAACGGGCGGCCAGCCAGCCGAGCAGGCCCAGGCCCGCGAGGACGGCGAGCAGCACCCACCAGCGGGAGGTGCCGGTCGTGGCCTCGCTGCGGCCGTCGACCTCGGGAGCGGCCAGCGTCGCCTCGCCCGCGGCGACGCCGTTGGGGGCGACGTCGGAGGCGAGCCCGACGGTGTAGACCGCCGCCTCGTCGGGCAGCGCGAACGCCTGGTCGGTGGAGGAGACCAGCACGCGCATGGTGTGGCCGGTCTCGAACCGGTGCACGATGCCCGGGAGCGTGACGCTCACCCGCGTCGGCGCGGTGGGGTCGGTGGAGATCCCGGTGAGCGAGAGGGGGGCCACCAGCCCGCCCGGCAGGGTCGTCCCGCCGTCCGGGCCGACGTCGTAGAGCTTGGCGAACAGGGTGGCGCTGCCGCTGGGCGAGGCGACCGCGAGGTCGACCGTCGAGGCGCCGACGACCTCCACCGGGGCCTCCAGCGGGGCGCTGTCGAAGGCGGCGTACTGGCCGGGGATCTCCGCGGTCGTGCCGCCCAGCGCGGAGGTCAGCGCCCCGAGCCCCGGCACGGTGGTGAGCGCGGCGGGCGTGCCGCCGGCCGGGGTGACGACCGGCTGCACGGGGCCGGAGACGGTCACCGCGCGGCGGGTGGCCGGCTCCGCGCCGTCGAGGCCGGGGTAGGCCGCCGCCGCGACGGTCTGGCCGCCGCCCTGCACCCGGCCGACGGTGGCGCCGAGCCCGGTCGGTGCCGGGTACTGGAAGCCCGTGCCGGGGTCCTCGCCCTCCCCCCGCAGGTGCCAGTCGAACCAGCCGGCGACCTGGTCGCGGAGCTCCTGCGCCTGCCGGTCGGACGAGGAGGCGTCGTGGCCGCCGGCGAACCAGACCACCTTGACCGGCGTCCCGTCCGCGGCGATCCCGCGTGCGTTGGCGTCGGCCTGGCCGACCCCGAAGAGCGAGTCCTGGGTGCCCTGGACGAGCAGCGTCGGCACGTCGATGCGGTCGAGCACCCCGGCCGGGCTGCTGCGGTCGAGGACCGCGGCGACCTCCGGCGTGAGCGTGCCCGTGGCGGCGGCCGTCTGGTAGGCCTCGCAGACCTCGACGCGGAAGCGGCCGCAGGTGAGCAGCAGCTCGGCGGCCGCTGGGTCCTGCGCCGCCTGCGCGAGGAGTTCGTCGGGCAGCCGGGTGGGCAGCGCGGCGCCGCCCGCCCCGCCGCCACCGCCGAGTGCGTCGAGGAGGCCGCCGGAGGACGAACCGATGCCGAAGAACAGGCCGGACCACAGCCGCTTGTAGACCCCCGACCCCTCGGTCTGCGGGACCGCGGCGACCGTGTCGGCCTCCAGCTCGCCGGTCTGCGAGGGGAAGAGCGAGGTGGTCAGCGAGTGCCAGGTGATCTGCGGCGCGATGGCGTCGACCCGCTCGTCGTAGGCGGCGCCGAGCAGGGCCAGCGCGCCGCCGTACGAGCCACCGGCGACGCCCACCCGCGGGTCGCCGTCGGCGTCGAGCTGGACGTCGTCGCGCTCGGCGAGCAGGTCGAGCAGCGTGGAGAGGTCGGCGATCTCGTAGCGGGGGTCGTTGAGCCCGATCCGCCCGGTGCTCTCCCCGAAGCCGCGCGCGGAGTAGGTGAGGACGACGTAGCCGCGCTCGGCGAGGTCGGCGGCGTCGTCGGCGACCGACCGCTTGCTGCCGCCGAAGCCGTGTGCCAGCACCACCGCGGGGGCGGGCTCGTCGGTGTCGGGGAGATACAGCGTCGTGTCGAGCTCGACGGCGTCCTCGCCGGAGCCCGACGGCACCCGGGCCTCCACGGTCCGCAGCTCGGCGGCGCCCGCCGGGGGCGCGAGCACGAGCAGACCGGTGGGCAGCGCGAGGGCGAGCAGGGCGGCGGCCACGGCGCCCGCACCGGGGCGCGGGCGGCGACGCACGGGCCCTCGGAGGGGACGCACGCTGCCCCCAACGGCCGAGGGGCGGCGGGTGTTCCGGCCGAGCCGGTTCAGGGCTGCCAGTTGCCGGTGGCCACGATGACCAGGCCGGGCGCCGGGGCGTCGGTCACCTCGAAGAAGCGCGGCGCGGGGCCGGCGAGCTCGGGGAACTGGTCGATCAGCTGCAGCGCCGCCTGGCGCTGCTGCTCGTCGCCCTCGGTGAAGAAGACGGTCGTGGCCGAGACGTCGGTGCCCTCGTAGGCGCCCACCCCCGGCGACTCCCAGCCGCCGGCCGCCACGGCGCCGGAGATCTTCGCGGCCAGGCCGGTGACGTTGGTGGCGTTGAGGACGGTCACGGGGACGCGCACGGGGGTGGTGATCGCCGGCTCCACGACCACGGGCTCCTCCGGCAGCGGCGGCAGGGCCGCGGTGGGGACGGCGACGGTGGGGACGGCGGCCGGAGCCGGGACGGCGGCCGAGGCCTCCTGCTTCTCCGGGGCGGTGACCGTGTAGACGCCGAGGACCGCGCCGGCCACCACGGCCATCGCGACCAGGCCCATGAGCACGCGGCGCGGCTTCCGCTCGGGCTCGTCGTCGAAGATGACCTCGGGGGTGCCGTTGCGCTTCGCCGCCTTGCGGCGGGCGGCGTCGGCGGCCTGCCGCTCGGCGCGGTAGGCGGCGCGCCCGCCCTTGACCGCGGCGCCCGGCGCGATGCCGGCCGCCTCGAGGTCCTGGTCGTCGTAGCCCGGCTCGTCGTGGGCGAGGCCGCCGTCGAGGTCGTCGTCGAGGTCGGCCGGCTCGGCGCGGCGGGCACCGGCGCCCCGCTCCGGGATCGCCGTGGTGGCCGGCGCCTGCAGCACCTCGGGCGCGACCCGGGAACGGCCCGTCTCGTCGGTGCGCGAGGGCTTGGTCCAGTCGCCGTAGGAGGACGCCGGCGCACCCGAGGGGGTGGTCTGCCGCGGCACGCGTGGGACGAGCGGCGCCGGGGTGCTGCGTCCCACGCCGCGGGCGGGGCCGGTGGAGGCAAGGGGCTCCTCGTCCACGAGCACCCCCGCGCGGGCCGGGAGGATGGGCTTCGCCGGCAGCGGGACTGCCTGGACAGCCGCCTCGGCGACCGGCCGCGCGAGGGCGTCGGCGGGGCGCGACGGGGCGGGGACCTCGGCGGCGAGTGCCGGTGAGGGCACCGCGCGGAACGGTGCGGCGCTCGTCTGCGGCGCGATGACGGGAGCGGGGGCAGGGACGGCGGCCGCGCGCGGGCCGACCGGCACGGGTGGCAGGGGCAGCCGGGAGCGGGAGACCTGGCCGGGGCCGTCGACGGGCGCATCCACCGGGACGTCGCGCCGGAGAGCGGCGCGGTCGCGCCCGGGCGCGGTGGGGTGGTCGCTCAGGCCGGCGCCCGGGAAGGCGCCGTCCGGGGCGTCGGTCCTGCGCCGCCCAGCGGGCGCAGACGCGTTCCCCTGAACCAGTCCGTCACTGCCTGACGCGGCGTGCCTGCCCACGGTGACCGAATCTAATCCATGTCATTCCCCTTGCCCAGGACCTGCACGGCACGGGTCCGCTGACGCGCCGTCCGCAACCGGCGCAGCCGGCGGACCACCAGCGGGTCGGCCGCGAGCGCCTCGGGACGGTCGACCAGGGCGTTGAGGGCCTGGTAGTACCGGGTGGGGGTCGTGCCGAACAGGTCGCGGATCGCCGTCTCCTTGGCGCCCGCGCGCCGCCACCACTGGCGCTCGAAACCGAGCATGTCGTGCTCGCGCCGTGAGAGGCCTGCGGCTCCGGCCTGCACGGACCCCTCCCCTGACCCGTCGACCCGGGGCGGGGAGACCACGGGGGCTGGGTCGCTGTTCATGGTCGGACCATCTCCTGAGCTGCTCCGCCGACCGGGTGCTCCCGGCGGCTCGGGCACGACGGTAGCGCCGCCCACCGACGATTCCGGCGACCGCGCCGTAGCGACTCCGGCGGTCGGTTCAGGGGGTCGCGACGACCGCGTCACGGGCCGCCCTGCGGGCCCCGGCCCGGGCGTGTCGGAGC
The DNA here is from genome assembly GCF_054050875.1 of Blastococcus sp. SYSU DS0541. NCBI lineage: Bacteria > Bacillati > Actinomycetota > Actinomycetes > Geodermatophilales > Geodermatophilaceae > Blastococcus > Blastococcus sp. SYSU DS0541. Next base: position 302,101 of record NZ_JBJHAD010000003.1, read on the forward strand.
GTGTCGGCGGTGAAGACGGCCAGCGCCACCCAGACGATCACGAAACCGGCCAGCCGGGCCGGCGGCATGGGCTCGTCGTAGACGAAGACGCCGATCGCCAGCTGCATCAGCGGCGTCAGGTACTGCAGCAGGCCCACGGTCGACAGGGGGATCCGCCGGGCGGCCGCGGCGAACAGCAGCAGCGGCACCGCCGTCGCCACCCCGGCGCTGGCCAGCAGCAGGGCGTGCCCGGCACCCGCGTTCGCGAACGTGCCCGAGCCCCCGCCGTGGAGGACGGCGAGGACGACGCCGGCCGGGACGGCGACCAGCGCCGTCTCCAGGAACAGGCCCGGCGCCGCCTCGACCCGGACGAGCTTCTTCATCAGGCCGTACAGGCCGAACGAGAGCGCCAGGCCGAGGGCGATCCACGGCGGGCGCCCGTAGTCGACGGTGAGCACCGCGACGGCGACCGCGGCGATGCCGACGGCGACCCACTGCAGGGGGCGCAGCCGCTCGGTGAACACCACCACGCCCAGGACCACGCTGACCAGCGGGTTGATGAAGTAGCCGAGCGAGGTCTCCACGACCTGCCCGGAGTTGACCCCGTAGACGTAGATCAGCCAGTTCGTGGCGATCAGCACCGCGGCACCGGCGAGGACGAGCACCGTGCGGGGGCTGGTGACCGCGGCCCGCACGTGGCCCCAGCGGCGGACGACGGTGAGCAGCAGCCCGACGAACAGCAGCGACCAGAGCACCCGGTGGGCGACGATCTCCAGGCCGCCGGCGGGCTCGAGCAGCGGGAAGTAGAGCGGGAAGACGCCCCAGAGCGCGTAGGCGCCCAGCCCGGAGACCACCCCCAGGCGACGCTCGTCCACGGCGGCACCGTACGCCCGGGCCGGAGACCGGCCGCAGGCGACCGGATCGGCCTACCGTCAGGGTGTGAGCACTCGGCGCCCGGGCCCCCTGCAGTGGGTCTGGTACGCGTACGGCGGGGGGTTGCCCCGCGAGCTGGCGCCGTGGGTGCTGGCCGACACCACGCGCCGCACCTGGGTCTGGCGCCACCTGGCCCGGGCGGTCGTGCAGCTGCTGCCACTCGTCGTCGCGTGCCTGCTCCTCGTCCCCGTCCCGCTGGCCTACCGCGTCTCCGCCGCCGCCGGCGGCCTGCTGCTCGGCCTGCTCTTCTCGCTGGCCTACATGGTCGAGACGATCGAGCACCGCGTGGCCAAGGCCGGTTACCCGCCGGGGACGGCGGCGCAGCTGCGGGCCGAGCGCGCCGAGCGGGCGCGGGTGGAGCGGCTCTCCCCCTACCGGCGCGACGGCGCGGGGAGCTTCGACTGAGCCGACGAGGGGACTCGAACCCCTAACCGCCCGATTACAAGTCGGGTGCGCTACCAGTTGCGCCACGCCGGCGAGACGCGGGGACAGGTCCCGGGCCCGAGTCTAGGGACAACGCCGGGACGGATCCCGCGTCGTCCTACCCGACTCGGACGGACGCGGTCAGGCAGCCTCGGTCTCCGCGCTGGGGTCCGCCCGCGGCGGGGTGCCGCGCACGAAGCCCGTGGGGTCGACGCTGCCCAGGGGCTCGGCCGCGAGCCAGCGGGCGAACCCGGCCGGGTCGCGGCGCTCCAGCTCGTCGAGCACCTGCTCCCGGCGGGCCACCAGCCGCTGTCGCGCCGCCGGGGCCAGCGGCCGCTTAAGCTCCGCGCCGGTGCGCCGCCACTCCTCCCCCAGCGCCGCCGTCGACGCGCCCGCCACCACGGCCGCGGGCTGCCAGCCGCCCGCGACCGGGCCCGGCGACGGCGCCGGGCGGGCCGCGGCCTCGCGGCGGTCGCGCGCCCAGCGGAGGGCGGCCCAGCCGGCGGCTCCCACGCCGACCAGCAGCAGCGCCAGCGCCCCACCGGCGAGGACCGCCGTCCCGCTGACCACCAGCAGCACCGCGATGGTGACGGCCGCCGCCTGCGCGGCCGCCTCCAGCACCGACCGGTGCGCGGGCCCGGGCGCCTCGCGCGCCACCCCGGCGGCGACGCACCCCGCGAGGGCGCCGGACACGCAGACGGCGACCAGCCCGGGCCCCCGGAGCGCGATGCCGCCCACGACCGCCACGACGGCGGCGCAGGCCAGACCCAGGCCGATCAGGAACCGGAAGAGAGGACCACGGACGGGCACGGAGAGCTCCACGAGGCCGACGGGACGGGCGAGGCGGGCCGCGGGCGGGGACCCCGGCTCAGGAACCGCCACTACCCGCCTGCTGCCGCCGCTGCACACGGTGTCTCGGAACTGTCACCCACCGCCCCGGGGCGCGGAGGCGACCGGGCAGGATCGGCGCCGTGGGGTCCTCGGTGGTCGACGTCGACCTCCGTCTCGGGATCGTCCTCGTCACGCTGACCGCGCTGGCCGCCGCGAGCGGGCGGCTGTCGGGCCTGGGTGAGGGCCGGTCCGTGCTCGTGGCGGCGGTCCGCGCCACCGTGCAGCTGGCCGTCGTCTCCGCCGTCCTGCTGGTCGTCGTCGGCTCGCTGTGGCTCTCCACCGCCTTCGTCCTGCTCATGGTGTCGGTGGCGACCGCCACCGCGGCCGGGCGGGCCACCGGCCGTCCGCTGCGCTCGCCGGGCGCCGTCCCCCGCCTGGCCGCAGTCGCCGTCCCCGTGGTCGGGGGCGCCGCCCCCGTGGTCGCCCTCGTGCTCGCCAGCGGCACGGTGCCGCTGCGCGGGGAGGCGCTGATCCCCATCGCCGGCATCCTCATCGGTGGTGCCATGACGGCCACCTCGCTCGCGGGCCGGCGCCTGCGCGAGGAGCTCGGGCAGCGGCGCGGCGAGGTGGAGGCGGCGCTCGCCATCGGCCTGCTCCCCCGGGACGCGGCGCTGCTCGTCGGCCGCCCGGTGGCCGGCACCGCGCTGGTCCCCCCGCTGGACCAGACCCGCACCGTCGGGCTGGTCACCCTGCCCGGCGCCTTCGTCGGCGTGCTGCTCGGCGGCGGCAGCCCGCTGGAGGCCGGCGCGGCGCAGCTGCTGGTGCTCGTCGGCCTGCTCGCCACCGAGGTGCTGGCGGTCTGGGCCGTCACGGAGCTGGTCGCCCGGGGGCGGCTGCTGAAGGTCCCCCGCTGATCGCGGCGCCCAGGAAGCTCACAGGCACCCTCCAGCGTTGAGCCAGAGGCGGAGCCGACAGTGGGTTGCGACGCAGCGGCCGCACGGCTGCGAGGAGAGGAACGAACACGTGAGCGAGCACCAGCACCAGTACCCCGGCGCCGGCCAGCAGTACGGCTGGCAGCCCCCGCTGCCGACGCCGCACCAGGCGACGACGCCCCAGCCGGTGACGGTCCCCGGCTACCCCGGGTACGGCGGGCTGCCCGCGCCGACGGTCGAGCAGCCCCCCTCCCGGCGCGCGAGCCGGCTGCGCATCGGCCTGGTCGGTCTCGTCGCGGGCGCGCTCATCGGCGGTGGCGCCGGTGCGGGCGTGGTGACCCTGCTCGACGAGCCGGCCGGTGGCAGCGGCACGCCCGCCTCCGCCCAGAGCGTCACCATCGAGAACCCGGAGCGGGCGACCACCGCCACGGCCGCCGCGGCCAAGGCGGCGCCTAGCGTCGTCACCGTCTACGTGAGCAGCGGGTCCGGCGCGGGCAGCGGCTCGGGCGTCGTCCTGACCTCCGACGGCTACGTCCTCACCAACAACCACGTCGTCGCCGAGGGCGCGGGGGGCAGCGGCGCGGTCCAGGTGCGCACCGCCGACGGCACCCTCTACGACGCCGCGGTCGTGGGCACCGATCCCGAGTCCGACCTGGCCGTGCTGCGCCTGGACGGCGCGGAGGACCTGGTCGCGGCCACGTTCGCCGACTCGGACGAGGTGCAGATCGGCGACGTCGCCGTCGCCATCGGCGCCCCGCTGGGCCTGTCGAACACCGTCACGGACGGCATCATCAGCGCGACCGGCCGCGCGGTGGCCACCGGCTCCACCGAGGGCGACGCCACGGTCCTGGACGCGATCCAGACCGACGCGGCGATCAACCCGGGCAACTCCGGTGGCGCGCTCGTCGACGGCGCCGGCGAGGTGATCGGCATCAACACCGCGATCGCCACCGTCGCGTCGGGCGTACCTGGCGGGCAGGCGCAGAGCGGCAACATCGGTGTCGGCTTCGCCATCCCGGGCAACACTGCCCAGCGGATCGCGCAGGAGATCATCCAGACCGGCAGCGCCACCCGCGCGTTCCTGGGGGTGACCGCGACGGTCGCCGCCGACGACCAGAACCGCGAGGTCGGCACCGGCGCCGAGGTCGTCACCGTGGAGCCCGGCAGCGCCGCCGAGGAGGCCGGGCTGCGCACCGGCGACGTCGTCACCGCCGTCGGCCAGCGGCCGGTGACCACCTCCACGGAGCTGACCGCCGCGATCCGCAGCAAGGCCCCCGGCGAGACCGTGGAGCTCACGGTCCGCCGCGGCTCGGCCGACGTCACCGTCGAGGTCACCCTGGGCGAGACGAGCTGACGCCCCCGGCGGCCGCCCGCCCCGGCTCCCTAGGCTGGGCCGGGTGGCCGCTCCCCCGCTGACCGCCCCCCTGGCCGGGACGCTCGACGACCCGGCCCGGGCCCGCGACCTGGCCCGCATGAAGCGGCTGGCGACCGGGCTGTTCCTGCTCGCCGCCGCGGTCTTCCTGGTCTGCGTGCTGGTGGGCGAGGAGACCGGCGGGTGGGTCGGCTACGTGCGCGCGACGGCGGAGGCCTCGATGGTCGGCGCGCTCGCGGACTGGTTCGCCGTCACCGCGCTCTTCCGGCACCCCCTGCGGCTGCCGATCCCGCACACCGCGATCATCCCGCGCAAGAAGGACCAGATCGGTGAGAGCCTGGGCGCCTTCGTGCAGGAGAACTTCCTGACCCGCGCCGTCGTCGCGGAGAAGCTCGCCACCATCGATGTCCCCGGCCGGCTGGGCACGTTCCTCGCCGCCCCCGGCCGCGCCGAGCGCCTGGGTGGCGACGCCGCCACCGCGCTCACCGGCCTCACCCACCTGCTCAAGGACGACGACGTGCAGCCCGCCGTCGCCGCGCTGGTGGACCGCAAGCTGCACGAGACCCCGGCGGCCCCCGCGCTGGCCCGGGTGCTCGAGCTCGTGGTGGACGGCGACCGGCACCAGGAGGTGCTGTCGGCGGCGCTGCGGCTCACCGCCCGCTTCCTCGACGAGAACCGGCTGGTGTTCCGGGCGCAGCTGGGCGACGCCTCCCCCGCCTGGGTGCCGGACTGGGTGGACGACCGCGTGTTCGACCGCGCCTTCGCCGGCGTGCACCAGTTCCTCGCCGAGGTGGCCGCCGATCAGCGGCACGAGCTGCGCCGGGCCTACGACGCGCGGTTGCGCCTGTACGTGCACGCGCTGCGCACCGACCCCGCCGCCGCCGAGCGCGTGGAGGAGTTCAAGCACGAGGTGCTGGCCCACCCCGCGGTGCGCGACTGGTCCGGTTCCCTCTGGACGACGGCGAAGGACGCGGTGCTGACCGCCGCGGCCGACCCGACCTCGCCGCTGCGCGCCCGCGTGACGGCGCTGATCCTCGACGGCGCGCGGCTGCTGCGGACCGACCCGACCGTGCGCGAGCTCGTGCAGCGGCACAGCGGCCAGGTGGCGGGCTACCTCGCCGAGCGCTTCTCCGGCGACCTCGCCGACCTGGTCAGCACCACCGTCGCCCGCTGGGACACCGACGAGACCAGCCGGCGGATCGAGCTGCAGGTGGGCCGGGACCTGCAGTGGATCCGGGTGAACGGCACCGTCGTCGGTGGCCTGGCCGGCCTGGTGATCTACACGGTGGCGCAGCTGCTCGGCTGACCCGCGCGGAGGCCCCCCGTCCGGCGCTCCGTCCTCACCGCTGGATGTAGTCCACCAGCTGCTGGCGCTCCGCCTCCAGCTCGTCCAGCCGCGCCTTGACGACGTCCCCGATCGAGACGATCCCGACCAGCGCCCCGTCGGCGACGACGGGGACGTGCCGGACCCGGTGCTCGGTCATCGTCCGCGCGAGACCGTCCACTGTGGCGTCGGGCGAGCAGACGTGCACCTGGGTCGTCATCACGCTCTCCACGGCCTGCGCCAGGAGCTCGCTGCCCCGGTCGTGGAGCCCCCGCGCGACGTCCCGCTCGGAGATGATGCCGTCGATCCGGCGACCGTCGGAGGAGACGACGAGCGCCCCGATCCCCAGCTCCGCCAGCAGCGCGAGGGCGGACCGGATGCTCGCGGACCCGTCGATGGTGGCGACCTCGGAGCCCTTGCGCCGGAGCAGTTGGCTGATGCGCACGCTGTCCTCCTCGGGCCGGTGCCGGGAGTGTGCTCCTGCCTCCTCGCGGGTGCAACGGTGTCGGGACCGCCCGGCGCGAACCGGGGAGCTACCTGGCCGCGCCCGAGCTGCGGACCATGGCGGCCTGGTACAGCGCGATGCCGGCCGCGACGCTGACGTTGAGCGACTCGGTGTCGCGCGAGATCGGGATGCGGACGACGACGTCGCACTTCTCCCGCACCAGCCGGGAGAGGCCGGTGCCCTCCGCGCCCACGACCAGGGCGACCGGGTCGGCGAAGCCGTCGTACTGGTGCAGGTCGACGTCGCCGTCACCGGCCAGCCCGACGGTCTGCAGCCCGGCGTCCTGGTAGGCGGCGAGCGCCCGCGGCAGGTTGACCGCGCGGGCGACGCGCAGCCGGGCCGCCGCGCCGGCGCTCGTGCGCCAGGCCGAGGCCGTCATCCCGACCGCGCGGCGCTGCGGCACGACGACGCCGTGGGCGTCGAACGCGGCCGCGGACCGGACGACGGCGCCGAGGTTGCGCGGGTCGGTGACGCCGTCCATCGCCACGACGAGCGGCGCGCGGCCGGAGTCGCGGGCGAGGTCGAGCAGGTCGTCGGGGTGCGCGTAGTCGTACGGCGGCACCTGCAGGCCGATGCCCTGGTGCAGGGCGCCCTGCGACATGCGGTCGAACTCGGCCCTGCCCACCTCGAGGAGCGGCAGCCCGCGGTCGGCCGCGAGCGCGAGCGCCTCGGTGATCCGTTCGTCGGTCCCGCCGCGCGTGGTGTCCCCGGTGACCACGTACAGCGCCGTCGCCGGGATCTGCGCGCGGAGCGCCTCGACGACGGGGTTCCGCCCGAGCAGCAGCTCCGGGGTCTCCTCGGCGCGCTGGCGGGCGCGGGCGCGGTCGGCGCGCTGCCGCGCCTCGGCCTGGGCACGCCGCTGGGCAGGGTGCCCGGTGCGCATCTCGGCGGGTGGGGTGGCGCCGCGGCCGGCGAGCGACCGACGGTTCTTGCCGCCCGTCCCCGCGGTCGCCGTCTTCTTGCCCGCACCGGTCGTGCGGCCGCGGCGCTGGCTGTTGCCGGCCATCAGTGGGTCAGCTCCCATCGGGGTCCCTGCGGGGTGTCCTCGACCTGCACGCCGAGGGCGGCGAGCTGGTCGCGGATCGCGTCCGCGGCGGTGAAGTCCTTGCGAGCGCGGGCAGCCTGCCGCTGCTCCAGCGCCAGTGCCACGAGGCCGTCGGTGGCCTGCGCCAGCCGGTCGTCGGAGCCGCCGGCCCACTGCGGGTCCAGCGGGTCCAGCCCGAGCACCCCCAGCATGGCGCGCACCGAGCCCAGCGTGCCGGCGACCGCCTGCTCGTTCCCGGCAGCCAGGGCGGTGTTCCCCTCGCGCACCATGTCGTGGATCGCGGCGACCGCCGCCGGGGTGCCGAGGTCGTCGTCGAGCGCGTTGCCGAAGTCGGCGCAGAGCACCGGCGCCCCGGCGTCCGCGCCGACCCGCTCCGCCGCCCGCTTCACGAAGGACTCGATCCGGCGGTAGGCCTGCCCGGCCTCCTCCAGCGCGGCGTCGGTGAACTCGATCATCGAGCGGTAGTGCGGCGCGACCAGGTAGTAGCGCAGCTCGACCGGCCGCACCCGGCGGACGACCTCGTCGACCAGCGCCGTGTTGCCCAGCGACTTGCTCATCTTCTCGCCGCCGAGGGTGACCCAGCCGTTGTGCAGCCAGTACTGCGCGAAGCCGTCGCCGGCGGCCCGGGACTGCGCCTGCTCGTTCTCGTGGTGCGGGAAGCGCAGGTCCAGGCCGCCGCCGTGGATGTCGAACTCGGCGCCGAGGTACTTCCCGGCCATCGCCGAGCACTCCAGGTGCCAGCCCGGCCGGCCGCGCCCCCACGGGGTCGGCCACGAGGCCGTCGCCGGCTCCGCGGGCTTGGCGGCCTTCCACAGCGCGAAGTCGCGGGGGTCGCGCTTGCGCTCGTCGCTGTCGGTGTCGGCGGCGGGCTCGAGCGCGTCGAGCCGCTGGCCGGTGAGCGCCCCGTACCCCGGGAAGGAGCGGACGTCGAAGTAGACGTCGCCGTCGACGGCGTAGGCGTGCCCGCGCTCGATCAGCCGCTGCATGAGCTCGACCATCTCGGGGACGTGCCCGGTGGCGCGCGGCTCGTAGGTGGGCGGGAGGACACCGAGGACGTCGTAGGCGCGGGTGCTGGCCCGCTCGTTGTCGAACGCCCACGCCCACCAGGGGACGCCGTGCTCGTCGGCCTTGGCGAGGATCTTGTCGTCGATGTCGGTGACGTTGCGGACGTAGGTCACCTCGAGGCCCCGCGCGACCAGCCAGCGCCGGAGGACGTCGAAGGAGACCGCCGCCCGGACGTGCCCGACGTGCGGCGGGCCCTGCACGGTGAGACCGCAGACGTAGACCGACGCATGACCGGCACGCAGGGGCGTGAAGTCGCGGACCGCGCGGGCGGCCGTGTCGTACAGGCGGAGGCTCACCGCGCGAAGTTTACGTAGCGCGGCGTGGACACCGACGGGAGTCTACGGACTGTCCGCGGGCCCCTCCGCCTGCGGCGAGGCCGCCTCCTCCGTGCGGATCACCAGCGCGGTCGCGACCGCGGCCCGGCCCTCTCCCCGGCCGGTCAGCCCGAGACCGTCGGTGGTGGTGGCCGCCACGCTCACCGGGGCGCCGAGCGCGGCCGAGAGCGCAGCCTCGGCCTCCGCCCGGCGGGGACCCAGCTTCGGGGTGTTCGCGACGAGTTGCACCGATGCGTTGCCGATCTCCCAGCCGAGGCCGGTGACCACCTCGCGCACGTACTCGAGGACGGCGATGCCCGCGGCCCCGGCCCAGCGCGGGTCGTCGGTGCCCAGCAGGCCCCCGATGTCACCGAGCCCGGCGGCGGACAGCACGGCGTCGGCGAGCGCGTGGGCGACCACGTCGCCGTCCGAGTGCCCGGCGCAGCCGTAGGTGCCGGGCCAGTCCAGGCCGGCCAGCCGGCACGGCCGGCCCGCGACGACCGGGTGGACGTCGGTGCCGATGCCGACGCGTGGCAGCAGGGTCACGGGCGCACCCCGCTCGCGGTCGGGCCCGCGCTCAGCTCGGCGAGCGCGAGGTCGTGCGGGACGGTGATCTTCGCGGCGCGCTCGTCGCCGGGGACGGTGTGCACCGGCACGCCCGCGGCCCGGACGACGGCGGCGTCGTCGGTGTGCTCGGCCGCGTCGTCGAGGGCGGCGTAGGCGGCGACCAGGGTGACGCGGTCGAACCCCTGCGGCGTCTGCACCCGGCGCAGCGGGGCGCGGGGCACCGCCTGGGCGACCACGCCGTCGTCGTCCACCAGGACGGTGGTGTCGACGACGGGCAGCACGGGGACGACGGCGAGCGCACCCCCGGCGAGGGCGTCGAGCACCCGGGCGACGGCGTCCGGCGGGGTGAGCGGCCGGGCGGCGTCGTGCACGAGGACGACGTCGGCGCCCGCCCCCGCGGCGGCGAGCCCGGCGCGGACCGACGCCGTGCGGGTGGCTCCCCCGTCGACGAGCCGGACCGCCGGGGGCAGCGCGGCGGCGAAGGCGGCGCGCTCGGCGGGCGGCACGGTGACGACGACCTCGTCCACACCCCCGGCGAGCAGCCCGTCGACCGCCCAGGCGACCAGGGGCCGCCCGGCCAGCGGCACCAGCGCCTTCGGCAGCGCCTGCCCGTCCCGTTCGGCGCCCAGACGCGAACCGCTCCCGGCCGCTGCGACGATGGCGACAGCGTGCACGGGAGCGGTTCGGTGGGATCTGCGGAAGCGCGGAGCGCTCAGCTGGCGAGGACCTCGTCGAGCAGGATCTCGGCCTTGTCCTCGTTGGTGCCCTCGGCGAGCGCGAGCTCGCTGACCAGGATCTGACGAGCCTTGGAGAGCATCCGCTTCTCGCCGGCCGAGAGGCCACGGTCCTTGTCTCGGCGCCACAGGTCGCGGACGACCTCGGCCACCTTGTTGACGTCGCCGGAGGCCAGCTTCTCGAGGTTGGCCTTGTAGCGGCGCGACCAGTTCGTCGGCTCCTCGGTGTGCGGGGCGCGCAGCACCTCGAACACCCGGTTGAGCCCCTCCTGACCGACGACGTCGCGGACGCCGACGATCTCTGCGTTGTCGGCCGGCACACGCACGGTGAGGTCGCCCTGGGCGACCTTCAGCACGAGGTAGGCCTTCTCTTCACCCTTGATCGTGCGCTTCTCGATCGCCTCGATGAGCGCGGCACCGTGGTGCGGGTAGACGACGGTCTCGCCGACAGTGAAGCCCATGTGGATGTGACCCCTTTCGCTCCCCCAAGGTTAGCACGGCAGACTGACCAGCGGATCGGCGCCGGGCAGTAAATCTGCAGGTCAGCGGCCTGGGCAAGTCCGTCGGAGGGGTTGACACAGCGTGATTGATGTGCCTGCGGGAGCCGCTCCCCAGGGCGGGACGGTCCGCGCGCTGGTCCGCGCCACGCACCCCGGGCCGGCCCTCGCGGTCACCACCGTGGCCACCCTGCTCGCCCTGGCGGCGGACGTCCCCCCGGCGCGGACGGCGCTGCTCTGCGCGGCCGTCCTCGCAGGTCAGGCGTCCATCGGCTGGAGCAACGACTGGCTCGACGCCGACCGCGACCGCGCCGTCGCGCGGGCCGACAAGCCCGTCGTCCAGGGCGCCGTCGACCCCGCCCTGCTGCGTCGCGCCGCCCTCGCGGCCGCCGCAGTCGCGGTCGTGCTCTCGCTGCTGCTGGGCCTCGTCCCCGGCGCGCTGCTGCTGCTGCTCGTCGCGAGCGGGTGGGCCTACAACGCCGGGCTCAAGCGCACGATCTGGTCGGGTGCCGGCTACGTCGTCGGCTTCGGCGCGCTGCCGGCCGGGGTGGTCGCCGCCGCCCCGGGCACCCCCGTGGCCCCCTGGTGGCTCGTGGTGGCCGGCGCGGCGCTCGGCGGCGCCGCCCACCTGGCGAACGTCGCACCCGACCTCGAGGACGACCTGGCCACCGGGGTCCGCGGGCTCCCGCACCGGCTGGGGGCGCGGGTCTCCGCGGTCACCGGCGCGTTCCTGCTGGCCGGGGCGTCGCTGGTGCTGGTGCTGGGCCCGCCGGGCCCACCCGGGGCGAGCGGGTGGGCGGCGCTCGCCCTGGCCGCTCCCGCGACGGCCGTGGCCGCTCTCGCGGGCACGGCGCGCTTCCGCCGGCTGGCCTTCCCCGCGGTGATGCTGCTGACGGTGCTGGACGTCGCCCTGCTGGTCGGCAGCGGGTCGGCGCTCACCTGAGGCACCCCTCGGTGGGCGCCGGTCCGCGCCGCTACCCGCTCCCTGCGGGCGGGCCGGGAAGGCGACCGATACGCTCGGGAGGTCTCCCTGCCGCCGATCCCCGGTGGCCGGCACGGTCCTGCTGGAGGTCGACAGCCGTGAACCGCGCTCTGCGCGCCGCCACGATGGGCGTTCTGCTCGTCTCCCCCTTCGCCCTCTCGGCCTGCAGCGCCGGCCAGGTCACGCAGACCGCCGAGCAGCAGCGCGACAAGGTCGGCGCCATGGCCGCGGTGGGTGACATCGCGCTGCGCCAGATCGCCGTCGTCGCCCCCGAGGACGGCGAGTACCCGGCCGGCGAGGACGCCCCGCTGCGGCTCGCCGTCGTCAACACCGGCACCGAGAGCGACACGCTGACCGGCGTCTCCGGCGAGGGGTTCGGCGACGTCGAGATCACCGCCCCCGAGGGCTCCGCGTCGCCGAGCGCACAGCCGCCCGGCACCGGCGGCGGCACCTCGGGCGGCACGAGCGCCCCCGCCGGCGAGGGCGAGCTGGAGATCCCGGCCGGCGCCACCGTCTTCTTCGGCGAGGACACCGACGCCGCCATCACGCTCACCGACCTCGACGAGCCGCTCACGACCGGCCGGATCCTCGAGCTGACCTTCAGCTTCGAGAACGCCGGCGACGTGACCACGATGGTCCCGGTCGCCGCCCTCGAGGAGGTCCGCGAGCGCGGTGAGTCGTTCGACTTCCACCACGAGGAGGAGGGCGAGACCGGCGGCGGTGTCGACGAGGGCAACCGCGAGCAGACCGAGGTCGCCGGCGGGGGGAACCCCGAGAACTGACCTCCACCCCCTGCTCCACCCGCGACGGCGGCTCCTCCCGGGGAGCCGCCGTCGCGCGTTCTGCGGGGAACTGTCGGTGGCCGCGGCTAGCGTGCCCGCCGTGCCACCTGCCGGAGTGAAGTCCCGCCCCGCCCACCGCTGCACCGAGTGCGGCTACGCATCGGCCAAGTGGGTCGGGCGCTGCCCCGAGTGCCAGGCGTGGGGCACCCTCCAGGAGCTCGGTGCCCCGACCACCGGGCTGCGGGCCGTCGCGGCCGGCCAGGTGAGCGCTCCGGCGCGGCCGATCGCCCAGGTCGAGCTGGCCGGCGCCCGCGCCGTGCCGACCGGCATCGACGAGTTCGACCGCGTCCTGGGCGGCGGCCTGGTGCCGGGCGCGGTGCTCCTCGTGGCCGGCGAGCCCGGGGTCGGCAAGTCCACGCTGCTGCTCGAGGTGGCCCACCGGGTAGCGGCCACGGGCGGCACGACGCTCGTGGTCTCCGGGGAGGAGTCGGCCGGGCAGGTCCGGCTCCGCGCGGAGCGGATCGGCGCCCTGCACGACCGGCTCTACCTCGCCGCCGAGACCGAGCTCTCCGCCGTGCTGGCCCACGTCGAGGCGGTCAACCCCTCGCTGCTGGTCCTCGACAGCGTCCAGACCGTCCGCTCCCCCGCCGTCGAGGGCACCGACGGCGGTGCCACGCAGGTGCGCGCGGTCGCCTCGGCCCTGACCGGGGTCGCGAAGAGCCGCGGCATGACCACGATCCTCGTCGGCCACGTGACCAAGGACGGCGCCATCGCCGGCCCGCGGACGCTGGAGCACCTGGTCGACGTGGTCGTCTCCTTCGACGGCGAGCGCCACTCGACCCTGCGCATGGTCCGGGCGACCAAGAACCGGTTCGGCCCGGCCGACGAGATCGGGTGCTTCGAGATCGGCGACAGCGGGGTCGTGGGCGTGCCCGACCCGTCGGCCCTGTTCGTGTCGCGCCGCGCCGACCCGGTCCCCGGCAGCTGCGTCACCGTCACCCTGGAGGGCAGCCGGCCGCTGCTGGCCGAGGTGCAGGCCCTGGTGGCGAGCACGAGCGGGGGTGGCTCCCCCCGCCGGGCGGTCAGCGGGCTGGACTCCCAGCGGGTGGCCATGGTGAACGCGGTGGTCGAGCGTCGCGGGCGGGTGAAGCTCGCCGACGCCGACGTGTTCGCGGCGTCCGTCGGCGGGGTGCGGATCGCCGAGCCGGCGGCCGACCTGGCGCTGGCCCTGGCGATCGCCTCGGCCGCCAAGGACACCCCCCTGCCGGCGGGGCTGATCGCGCTCGGGGAGGTCGGCCTCTCCGGCGAGATCCGCCGCGTGGGGGGCACCGGTCGCCGGCTGGCCGAGGCCGCCCGCCAGGGCTACCGCGTGGCCCTGGTGCCCCCGGACGCCGGCGCCGCCCCGGCGGGCATGCGCCTGATCGAGGTCCCCGACCTGGGTGCGGCCTTCCACCGCATGTTCTGAGCCCGTAGGGTCTCGTATGAGGTGCCGGTCGACGCCGGCGCACCCCCGAGCGTGCTCGGCCCCCGGCGCGGGCACGTAGACTCGGTTTCCGTACCACTCGACCGTCAGGAGCGCTCGTGCCCGCCGCCGTGGACCCCGAGGTCGCCCTGCGCGAACTCCTCGGTCGCATCGCCCCCGGCACGGCGCTCCGCGACGGCCTCGAGCGCATCCTCGCCGGCCGCACCGGCGCCCTGATCGTGCTCGGCTACGACCGGGTGGTCGAGTCCATCTGCACCGGCGGCTTCGCCCTCGACGTCGCGCTCTCGGCCACCCGGCTGCGCGAGCTGGCGAAGATGGACGGGGCGGTGATCGTCTCCTACGACGGCAGCCGCATCGTCCGGGCGGGCGTGCACCTCATGCCCGACCCGACGGTCCCGACCGAGGAGTCCGGCACCCGCCACCGCACCGCGGAGCGGGTCGCCGTGCAGACCGGCTTCCCGGTGATCTCGGTGAGCCAGTCGATGCACATCATCAGCGTGTACGTCGCGGGCCGGCGGTACACCCTCGAGCACCCGACGACGATCCTCGCCCGCGCCAACCAGGCCCTCGCGGCCCTGGAGCGCTACAAGCTCCGCCTGGACGAGGTGGCGAGCACCCTCTCCGCGCTGGAGATCGAGGACCTCGTGACCGTGCGCGACGCGATGAGCGTCAGCCAGCGGCTGGAGATGGTGCGCCGGATCGCCGACGAGATCGAGGGCTTCGTCGTCGAGCTCGGCACCGACGGGCGGCTGCTGGCGCTGCAGCTGGACGAGATGCTCGCCGGCGTCGAGGAGGACCGCGGGCTGCTCGTCCGCGACTACCTGCCCGCGGCCGGCCGCCGTGCCCGGACGATCGACCAGGTGCTCACCGACCTGCGGGCGCTGACCGCCACCGAGCTGCTCGACCTCTCCGCCGTCGCCCGGTGCTACGGATTGCCCACGTCACCGGACGCCCTGGACTCGCCGGTGAGCCCACGGGGCTACCGCCTGCTCGCCCGGGTCCCCCGGCTGCCCGCCGGCATCATCGACCGCCTCGTCGAGCACTTCGGCGGGCTGCAGAAGCTGCTGGCCGCGACGATCGAGGACCTGCTCGCCGTGGAGGGCGTCGGCGAGGCCCGGGCGCGCGGCATCCGCGAGGGGCTGTCCCGGCTCGCCGAGACCTCCATCCTGGACCGCTACAGCTGACAGCCGGAGCGGGTCGGCATGCGAAGCATCCCGACCCCTGCTCGGGCTGCACCAGGTACGCGCTCGGCGGAGCCGAGGCCTGCCTGCTCACGCCGAAGGCGTGAGGGTGAGCGGGGCGTCGCCGGACACCTTCGTGTCCAGGCGGCCGCGGACCACGTAGCCCCCCGGCGAGGGCGTGACCCGGGGCGCCGCGCAGGCCGGGTCGCTGGTGAGCCCGCCCCACTGCACGGGGAGCACGACCGGCTCCCCCGGCGCCAGCGTGCGCTGCTCGCTGCTGCTCTCGGGGAAGCAGTCGTTGCTCCCCCAGATCCGCGCGCCGGTGGCATCCACCATCACGAACTCCTGCAGCTGCTTGTCCAGCGGCCGCACGCACGGGACCGACGAGGAGTTCACCACGACCAGTTCGAACGTGGGCTTGTCGCCCACGGCCACCGCGCCCGGGGTGCGCACCTCCAGGCCCAGCATCTCGTCGGTGCACGGCCCGCCCGGGGTCGGCCCCGCCGGGACCGGGGGCTGGGTCGGCGGCGCCGTGGTGCCCGGCGTCCGGACCTCCGCGACCGAGGGCACGACGCGCTCCAGCGCGGGCGGCTCCGTCGGCGCGACCCCCGCCGCCGGCACGGCGGCCGATCCGCTGCCGCCACCGTCCGGCACGAGAGCCAGCACGCCCCAGGCGACACCGCCGAGCAGGGCCAGCAGGACCACCAGCACGGCCAGCCGACGCCGCCAGTAGACGGCTGCAGGCAGCGGGCCGACCGGGTGCAACACGCGCAGAACGCTAGTGCGCCCGGTCGCGACTGTTCCGCTCGGCACGCCGCGCCGGCCGCACGGCAGACTGGGTGCCCGTGACCAGGCCGCCCTCCTCCACCGCCGCGCCCGTCGGCGAGCTGATCGTCGACTGGTACGCCACCGCCGCCCGCGACCTGCCGTGGCGGACGCCGGAGGTCGACCCGTGGGCGGTGCTGGTCAGCGAGGTGATGCTCCAGCAGACCCCCGTGGCCCGCGTGGAGCCCGTCTGGCGGGCCTGGGTGGCCCGGTGGCCCACCCCGGCGGACCTGGCCGCCCAGCCGCCCGCCGAGGTCATCCGGGCGTGGGGGAAGCT
This sequence comes from Blastococcus sp. SYSU DS0541, assembly GCF_054050875.1. Classification (NCBI taxonomy): domain Bacteria; kingdom Bacillati; phylum Actinomycetota; class Actinomycetes; order Geodermatophilales; family Geodermatophilaceae; genus Blastococcus; species Blastococcus sp. SYSU DS0541. The sequence continues at coordinate 318,152 of NZ_JBJHAD010000003.1, forward strand.
CGGCTACCCGCGGCGCGCGCTGCGGCTGCGGGAGGCCGCCATCGCGATCAGCGAGCGGCACGGGGGCGTCGTCCCCTCCGACGTCGCCGCGCTGGAGGCGTTGCCGGGGGTGGGCACCTACACCGCCCGCGCGGTCGCCTGTTTCGGGTACGGCCGGCGCCAGCCCGTCGTCGACACCAACGTCCGCCGCGTGGTGGCGCGGCTGGTGCACGGTCGGGCCGAGGCGGGCAACGCGCGGTCCGCCGACCTCACCGACGTCGCCGCGCTCGCACCGGAGGACGAGGAGAGGGCGGTGCGCTTCTCGGTCGCGGTGATGGAGCTCGGCGCGCTGGTGTGCGTCGCCGGCACCCCGCGCTGCGGCGCCTGCCCGGTCCGCGACCGGTGCGCCTGGCGGTCGGCCGGCGCCCCGCCGCACGACGGGCCGCCCCGGCGGGTGCAGAAGTTCGCCGGCACCGACCGCCAGGTGCGCGGCCGGCTGCTCGACGTCCTCCGGGCGGCGCACGAGCCCGTGGACGCGGCGGCGCTCGAGCCCGCGTGGGACGACGCCGTCCAGCGGTCCCGCTGCCTGGACTCGCTGCTCGCCGACGGCCTGGTCGAGCAGACCGCCGACGGCCTCTTCACCCTCCCCGGGGGCGGCGCCGATCAGGTGACCTGATCATCGAGCGTCCTCCATCACGGTGTGCGGTGAGGGAGGACGCTCCACGATCAGGGTCCCTGATCGTGGCCGGGGCGGGACCGGGGTGAGGGGATGCGGGGCGGAGGGGCCGGTGAACGCCGGAGGGGCCGCCTCCCTCGCGGGAAGCGACCCCTCCGGTCGTGCTGATCGATCAGTCGGCCTGGGCCGCCGGACCGTCCTCGTCACCCTCGGCGCCCGAGAGGGCCACCGGCGGGGTGTCGGGCAGGTCGACCGGCTTGGGCTCGCCGCGGAAGGTGAACTTCTGCGCGGGGCCCTCGGCGTCGTCGACGTCCACCACGATGATCTGCCCGCTGGACAGCTCGCCGTAGAGGATCTTCTCCGACAGCGCGTCCTCGATCTCGCGCTGGATGGTGCGGCGCAGCGGCCGCGCACCCAGCACGGGGTCGAAGCCCCGGGTCGCCAGCAGCTTCTTCGCCGCGGGCGTGATCTCCAGCGCCATGTCCTTGTTGGCCAGCTGACCCTCCACCCGGCTGACCATCAGGTCGACGATCTGGATGATCTCCTTCTCGGTCAGCTGGTGGAACACGACGATGTCGTCGATGCGGTTGAGGAACTCCGGCCGGAAGTGCTGCTTCAGCTCCTCGTTGACCTTCAGCTTCATCCGGTCGTAGTTCGACTGGTCGTCGTTACCGGCCTGGAATCCGAGGCCCACGGCCTTGGAGATGTCCCGCGTACCGAGGTTCGTGGTGAGGATCAGGATCGTGTTCTTGAAGTCCACGATCCGGCCCTGACCGTCGGTGAGACGGCCGTCCTCGAGAACCTGCAGCAGCGTGTTGAACACGTCCGCGTGCGCCTTCTCGATCTCGTCGAAGAGGACCACCGAGAACGGCTTGCGCCGAACCTTCTCGGTGAGCTGACCGCCCTCGTCGTAACCGACGTAACCGGGAGGCGCCCCGACCAGACGGGACACGGTGAAGCGGTCGTGGAACTCGCCCATGTCGATCTGGATGAGCGCGTCGTCCTCACCGAACAGGAACTGCGCCAGCGCCTTCGCCAGCTCCGTCTTACCGACACCCGAGGGGCCGGCGAAGATGAAGGAACCACCGGGACGGCGCGGGTCCTTGAGGCCCGCCCGCGTACGCCGGATGGCCTGGCTGACGCTCTTGATGGCCTCTTCCTGGCCGATGATCCGCTTGTGGAGCTCGTCCTCCATGCGGAGCAGACGCGTGGTCTCCTCCTCGGTGAGCTTGAAGACGGGGATGCCGGTCCAGTTGGCCAGCACCTCGGCGATCTGCTCGTCGTCGACCTCGGCGACGACGTCCATGTCGCCGGCCTTCCACTGCTTCTCGCGCTCGGCCTTCTCGCCCAGCAGCTGCTTCTCGGTGTCGCGCAGCGACGCGGCCTTCTCGAAGTCCTGCGCGTCGATCGCCGACTCCTTCTCGCGGCGGACGGCCGCGATCTTGTCGTCGAACTCGCGCAGGTCCGGCGGTGCGGTCATCCGCTTGATCCGCATCCGGGCGCCGGCCTCGTCGATCAGGTCGATCGCCTTGTCCGGCAGGAAGCGGTCGGAGATGTACCGGTCGGCCAGCGTCGCCGCGGCCACCAGGGCGCCGTCGGTGATGCTGATCCGGTGGTGCGCCTCGTAGCGGTCGCGCAGGCCCTTGAGGATCTCGATCGTGTGGGCCAGCGTCGGCTCGCCCACCTGGATCGGCTGGAAGCGGCGCTCGAGGGCGGCGTCCTTCTCCAGGTGCTTGCGGTACTCGTCCAGCGTGGTGGCGCCGATGGTCTGCAGCTCACCGCGGGCCAGCATGGGCTTGAGGATGCTGGCGGCGTCGATCGCGCCCTCGGCGGCACCCGCACCGACGAGCGTGTGGATCTCGTCGATGAACAGGATGATGTCGCCGCGGGTGCGGATCTCCTTGAGGACCTTCTTGAGGCGCTCCTCGAAGTCACCGCGGTAGCGGGAACCGGCGACGAGCGCGCCGAGGTCCAGCGTGTAGAGCTGCTTGTCCTTCAGCGTCTCGGGCACCTCGCCCTTGACGATGGCCTGTGCGAGGCCCTCGACGACGGCGGTCTTGCCGACGCCGGGCTCGCCGATGAGGACCGGGTTGTTCTTGGTGCGCCGCGAGAGCACCTGCATGACCCGCTCGATCTCCTTGGCCCGCCCGATGACCGGGTCGAGCTTGGAGTCGCGCGCGGCCTGGGTCAGGTTGCGGCCGAACTGGTCGAGGACCAGCGAGGTCGACGGCGTGCCCTCGGCGGGGCCACCGGCCGCGGCCGGCTCCTTGCCCTGGTACCCGGACAGCAGCTGGATGACCTGCTGGCGGACGCGGTTCAGGTCAGCGCCGAGCTTCACGAGCACCTGGGCGGCGACGCCCTCGCCCTCGCGGATCAGGCCGAGCAGGATGTGCTCGGTGCCGATGTAGTTGTGGCCGAGCTGCAGCGCCTCGCGCAGCGACAGCTCCAGGACCTTCTTCGCCCGCGGGGTGAAGGGGATGTGGCCGGACGGCGCCTGCTGGCCCTGCCCGATGATCTCCTCGACCTGCTGGCGGACACCCTCGAGCGAGATGCCGAGGGACTCCAGGGCCTTGGCAGCGACGCCCTCACCCTCGTGGATCAAGCCCAGGAGGATGTGCTCGGTGCCGATGTAGTTGTGGTTGAGCATCCGGGCCTCTTCCTGGGCCAGGACGACGACACGGCGGGCTCGGTCGGTGAACCGTTCGAACATCTGCTGCTTCTCCTCTGACCGGCTGGTCCGGCGCTGCCCTCCCCGTGTGGGAAGGAGCACCCGACGTCCGTCGGCGCGCGGGGGCACCGGTCTTTCCACTGTAGTCGCGGACCACGCCGTCCCGTCGTCGTCCGACGGGTCCGGTGGGTGGCTGCCCGTTCCAACCACGGCCCCCGGAGCGCTGTTCCACCCCCGTTACGCCGTGAGCGGACGGCGGCGCGCCGCCCCTGGACGCCGGGCACCCCGCCCCCTGTCGGGCCTACCGGCCGCCACCGCGGCCCTGGACGCCACCGGCCCGGCTCCCCTGAGGGGAGCCGGGCCGGTCGTGCCCTGCTGGAACGGCCCCCTCGCAGGGACCGGGGGCGAGCAGAAGGGCCTCGTCCCTCTCAGCCCTCGCCAGCTCGGGCCGAGCCTCCGGACGAGGCCTTAGTGGGCGGCTTCGTAGGCCTCGACGACGCTGGCCGGGATGCGGCCGCGGTCGCTGACCGCGTGACCGTTCTTGCGGGCCCAGTCGCGGATGGCGCCGGCCTGCTCGCGGTCCATGCGGCCACCGCCACCGGTGGCGCGGGTGCGGCCGCCACCGGAGGAGGAACGGGTTCCGCGACCGACCTTGCGCGCCGCCGAGATGTAGCGGGCGAAAGCGTCGCGCATCTCCTGGGCGTTCTTCTCCGCCAGGTCGATCTCGTAGGACGTGCCGTCCAGAGCGAAGCTGACGGTCTCGTCGGCCGGGAGATTCTCGTCGAGGTCGTCGCTCAGGATGACCTGGACCTTGCGCGCCATTCGTTCCTCGCTTTTCGCAACGGCCCGGAGGCCGGATGGAAATTGCACCCGGCGGGTGCGAGGGCTATTACAGCACGGAGCGGCGGCAATAGGAAATGGCAACCCGATTACTCCTCGAGAGGAGTAATCGGGATACGAACGGATCAGGAACTGAGCGGGCGGACCAATGGGAACAGGATCGTCTCCCGGATGCCGAGACCCGTGAGGGTCATCATCAAGCGGTCCATCCCCATTCCGACCCCGCCGGTGGGCGGCATGCCGTATTCGAGCGCCTCGAGGAAGTCCTCGTCGAGCACCATCGCCTCGGGGTCACCGGCCGCGGCCAGCAGCGCCTGCTGGGTGAAGCGCTCCCGCTGGACGACGGGGTCGACGAGCTCGGAGTAGCCGGTGCCGCGCTCGATGCCGCCGATGTAGAGGTCCCACTTCTCGGCGACCCCCGGATCCGTGCGGTGCGCCCGGGTGAGCGGCGAGGTGTCCACCGGGTAGTCGATGACGAACGTGGGGTCCTGCAGCGAGGGCTGCACCAGCGCCTCGAAGATCTCCTCGACCACCTTGCCGTGGATCCAGGCCGGGTCGATGCCCACCTCGTGCCGCTCGGCCAGCGCGCGCAGCTGCTCGATCGGGGTCTCCGGGGAGACCGGCTCCCCCACCGCCTCGCTCACGAGGTCGAACAGGCGCACCTGACGCCATTCCCCGGACAGGTCGAGCTCGGTGCCGTCGTGGTGGCGGGCGACGTGGTCGCCGAAGAGCGCTTCGCAGCTCTCCTGCACCAGCTCCCGGGTGATGACGGCGATGTCCTGGTAGTCGAGGTAGGCCGCGTAGAACTCCAACATCGCGAACTCCGGGGAGTGCGAGCTGTCGGCGCCCTCGTTGCGGAAGTTGCGGTTGATCTCGAAGACCCGGTCCAGCCCGCCGACGATGCACCGCTTGAGGAACAGCTCGGGTGCGATGCGCAGGTAGAGGTCGAGGTCGAAGGCGTTCATGTGGGTGCGGAACGGCCGGGCCGCGGCACCCCCGTGCACCGTCTGCAGCATCGGGGTCTCGACCTCGATGAACTCCCGCCGGGCCAGCCCCGCGCGCAGCGTGGACATGACGGTGGCCCGCTGCCGGACGGTGCGTCGGGCCTCGTCGCGCACGATCAGGTCGACGTAGCGGCGGCGGACCCGCAGCTCCTCGCTCATCGGCTTGTGCGCCACGGGGAGCGGGCGCAGGGACTTGGCGGTCAGCTGCCAGGAGTCGGCGAAGACGGAGAGCTCCCCGCGGCGCGACGTGCCGACCTCGCCCTCGACGAAGACGTGGTCGCCCAGGTCGACGTCGGACTTCCAGGCGGCCAGCGCCTCCTCGCCCACGCGATCGCGGGAGAGCATCACCTGCAGCTCGGCATCGCCCTCGCGCAGCGTGGCGAAGCAGAGCTTGCCGGTGTTGCGGTAGAAGATCACGCGGCCGGTGACGCCGACCCGCTCGCCGGTCATCGTGTCCGGCTCCATGTCCGGGTGGCCGGCGCGGACCGCGGCGAGCGTGGTGGTGCGGGGCACGCGCACGGGGTAGGGGTCGACCCCCGAGTCGCGGAGCCGGTCGAGCTTGGCCCGGCGCACCCGCATCTGCTCCGGCAGCTCCTCGCCGCCGTCGTCGCCGCCCGTCCCGTTCGGTCCCACGTCCGTCACGGGGGCTCAGCCTACGGTGCGGCCGGCCGCCGCTCGGCGGCCTGCTGCCGCTGGAAGGCCAGCCGCAGGCCGTGGACGGTCAGGTCGGGCTCGCGCTCCCCGATCGTGCGGCAGCTGTCGACCAGCAGCGGCGCCAGCCCCCCGGTGGCGACGACGACCGGCGCGGTGCCGAACTGCGCGACGAGCTCCGCGGAGATCCGGCCCACCAGCCCGTCGACGAGGCCGGCGAACCCGAGCACCAGCCCGGACTGGAGGGCGGCGACGGTGTTCTTCCCGATGGCGTGCGGCGGGCAGCTGAGCTCGACCGACCGCAGCTGGGCCGCCCGGCTGGCCAGCGCGTCCCGGCTGACCTCCACCCCGGGCGCGAGCGCGCCGCCGAGGAACTGACCCTCCGGGCCGACGGCGTCGACGTTGGTGGAGGTCCCGAAGTCGACGACGACCACGGGGCGACGGCCGCCGTCCGGGGCGCGGCCGAACAGCTCCGCGGCCGCCAGGGCGGTGACCACGCGGTCCGCGCCGACCTCCCGGGGGTTGTCCACGTGCAGCGGGACGCCGGTGCGCACGCCGGGCCCGATGAGCACCACCGGCACCTCGAGGGAGTCCAGCAGCTGGCGCAGCGCCGGCAGCTGCGCGGGCACCGTGGAGCAGGCGGCGACGCCGGTCACCTCGGTGTCGCGCAGCAGGCCGCGCCACAGCATGCGCAGCTCGTCGGCGGTGGCGCGGGGCGCGGTCGTCACGCGCCAGGAACCGACCCGCCGGTCGCCGTCGAAGGTGGCGAGGACCGTCTGGCTGTTGCCGACGTCGACGGTCAGCAGCACCGCGTCACCGGATCGGCAGAAGGACCCCGTCGCCCCCCGCCGCTCGCACGCTCGCGGCGGGCCCCTGTGACGAGGCCGCCCGGCTCGCAGGCTCGCGGGGGAACCCGGGGCGGGGCCATCACTCGGCGCCGTCGGGCGCGGCCGCGAACGGGCTCCTCCGGTGGTCGGTGGCCCCGGGCACGGGGGCTGACGGGTCCCCGCCGAGCTCGACGACGCGGTTGGCGCCGTCGACGTGCACGACCGTCGGGATGCAGCTCTTGGCCTCGGTCTCGTCCATCAGCCCGTAGCTGATGAGGATCACCATGTCGCCGGGGTGCACGAGGTGGGCGGCGGCGCCGTTGATGCCGATGACGCCGCTGCCCCGCTCGCCGGGGATGACGTAGGTCTCCAGGCGGGCGCCGTTGGTGATGTCGACGATCGCGACCTGCTCACCGGGGAGCAGGTCGGCGGCGTCGAGGAGGTCCTCGTCGACGGTCACCGAGCCCACGTAGTGCAGGTCGGCCTGGGTGACCGTGGCGCGGTGGATCTTGGACTTGAGCATCGTGCGCATCATCGGGGGCCTCCCAGTCGGACTGCCGTGTTGTCGAGGAGTCGGGTGCTGCCGGCGCGGGCCGCGACCAGCAACCGGGCGGGGCCGGTGTCCGGCGCCGGTCCCAGGTCGGTATCGGTCAGCTCCAGGTAGTCCTGGACCAGGTCGGGCTCCTCGGCCAGGACGGCGCGGGCGGCGGCGAGAACGGCCTCGGCCCCGTGCGGGCCCGCGTCGGCCCCGGCACGCAGTGCCCGGTGCAACGTCCCGGCCCGGGACCGCTGTTCCGGCGAGAGGTAGCGGTTGCGGCTGGAGAGCGCCAGGCCGTCGTCCTCCCGGACGGTCGGGACGCCGACCACCTCGACGCCCAGCGCCAACTCCCGGGCCATGGCCCGGATGAGCGTCAACTGCTGGTAGTCCTTCTCGCCGAAGAGCGCCAGGTCGGGCCGCACCAGCCCGAAGAGCTTGGCGACGACGGTGAGCACGCCGGCGAAGTGGCCCGGCCGCACGGCGCCCTCGAGCACCGACCCCAGGGGGCCCGGGTCCACGGTCACCCCGGCCGCACCCGGCGGGTAGACCTCCTCGACCGGCGGGTGGAGGACGACGTCGGCGCCCTCCTCCGCCAGCGCGGCGAGGTCGGCGTCCCAGGTGCGCGGGTAGCGGTCGAAGTCCTCGCCGGGCCCGAACTGCGTCGGGTTCACGAACACCGAGACGACGACGCTGCCGGCCCGCTCCCGGGCCGCGCGGACCAGGGTCCGGTGCCCCTCGTGCAGCGCTCCCATGGTCGGCACGAGGGCGACCGGACCGGGCAGGGCGGCGACCAGCCGGCGCAGCTCGGCGGCGGACTCGGCGACGACGGGGCGGGTACCGACGCTCACCGGGACCCCGCGACGTCGTCGTGCCGCGCGGCGCCGAGCACGTCGAGCACCGGCGCGGCGTCGTGGGCGCGCAGCCGGCCGGCGGCGACGGCCCGCTCGGCGGTCCGCTGCGCCATGGCGACGTAGGCCGCGACCGCGCCGGGGGCCCGCTCGCCGAGGGTCTGCAGGTGGCGGGCGACGGTGCCGGCGTCGCCGCGGCTGACCGGGCCGGTGAGCCCGCGGTCACCCCGGCGCAGGCCGTTGTCCAGCGCGGCGGTGAGCAGCGGGCCGAGCACGCGCCCCGGCTCGGCCACCCCGGCGGTGCGCAGCAGCTCGGCGGCCTCGGCGACGAGGGTGACCAGGTGGTTGGCCCCGGTGACCAGTGCCGCGTGGTAGAGCGGGCGGTCGGCCTCGGCGACGAAGAACGGCTCGCCGCCCATCTCCAGCACCAGGGTCTCGGCGACCGGGCGGTGCTCGGGACGACTCGTCACGCCGAAGGGCGCGCCGTCGAGCCGGTCGGCGTCCTCGGGGGCGCCGGTGAAGGTCATGGCGGGGTGCAGGGCGAGCGCGAGCACCCCGGCCTGCTCGGCGGGGGCGAGCACGGCGAGCCCGTGGGCCCCGGAGGTGTGCAGCAGGAGCTGGCCGGCGCGCCAGGCGCCGGTCTCGGCGAGCCCCGACACGAGCCCGGCGAGGGTGTCGTCGGGGACGGCGAGGACCACGAGGTCGGCGGCGTCGACCACCGCGTCGGCCGGCAGCAGGGGGACGCCGGGCAGCAGCCGGGCGGCCCGCTCGGCGGAGGCGGCGGAGAGGCCCGAGGCGGCGACGACGTCGTGGCCGGCGGCGGCGAGGGCGGCACCCAGGACGGCACCGACGCGACCGGCGCCGATGACACCCACGCGGAGGCGGGCGGGCGCGTCGGACGGGCGGGCGTGCGTGCGGGCCGGGCCCAGCAGCGCGCGGACGGTCCTGCGGGCAGCAGGCATCGGTGCACCTCTCGTTCCAGTCCCTCGCGGGTACCGGACGTCGGGAGCGATCCGGTGGGGATCGCGGTGGTCGAGCGGGTGGTGCGGGTCGGAGCTCCGGCCGGCGTCCGCTGCAACCGTTCCGTGTCACGCGGGCGACCTGCCGATGGCGAGTGTGTGACGCCCGCGCGGCCCTCGCAACGCCTGGTCGCTGTGTGCTGGCTCACGTCCGGGCGGCGCACCCGGCGGCGAGCCGGCGAGGGCGCCGCCCTACCGTGACGGCCGGCACATCGGCGAGGGAGGCAGCGTGCACACGTTCGAGGGAAAGACCGCACTGGTGACCGGCGGCAGCCGCGGCATCGGCCTGGGCATCGCCCGGAGCCTGGTCGAGCGCGGCGCCCGGGTGGTGCTCACCGCCCGGAAGCCCGATGCGCTGGCCGAGGCGGTGGAGGCGCTGGGCGGGCCGGAGGTCGCGGTGTCGGTGGCCGGCAACGCCGGCGACCCGGATCACCGCGCGACCGCGGTGCGCACGGCGGTCGAGACGTTCGGCAGCCTCGACGTGCTGGTGGGCAACGTCGGCATCAACCCCGCCTACGGGCCGCTCATGGACCTCGACCTCGACGCGTGCCGCAAGATCCTCGACACCAACGTCGTGGCCTCCCTCGGCCTCGTGCAGGAGGCCTGGCGGGCCTGGATGGCCGAGCACGGCGGCTCGGTGCTCTTCGTGGCCTCGGTGGCGGGGCTGCGCTCGTCGCAGGAGATCGGCGCCTACGGGGTGAGCAAGGCCGCGCTCATCAACCTGACGACGCAGCTGGCGGTGGAGCTGGCGCCCAAGGTGCGGGTGAACGCCGTCGCCCCCGCCGTGGTGAAGACCCGCTTCGCCGGCGCCCTCTTCGAGGGCCGGGAGGCCGAGGCCGCCGCCGTCTACCCGATGGCGCGCCTGGGCACGCCCGAGGACATCGGCGAGGCCGCCGCCTACCTGCTGGGCGACGGCGCGGGGTGGGTCACCGGCCAGACGCTGGTGCTCGACGGGGGCGGGCTGTCGCGCGGTCCCCGCTAGGGGTCAGCGGCCGAGGACCCGGGCCAGGACGTCGTCGCTGTCGCCGTCCTCCCGGTACCGCCGCCGACGGCGGCCGCCCGCGTTGGGGCTGACGCCGTTCTCGGCGAGGATCTGCTCGATGCGGATCGGGGCGTCCGGGCGGTCCTGCTCCGGCGGGGCCGCCCAGGTCGGCGGCACCGCGGGCTGCGCGGTGGTGGGGGGGAACTCGGCGGGCGGCTTCTCCCCGTCGTCGGTGCGCCGGCGGCGCGGGGCGTCCTCGCTGCGAGGCGGCGCCGGCGGGTCGAGGAGCGACCGCGCGGCCAGCCACTCCACGGGGGACGGCGGCGGGGTGGCCGGTGGGGCCGGGGGCAGCGTGGACGAGGGCGTCACCACCGGCGAGTGGACGGTGGCCGGCGGGGCCGGGCGCTCGCCGACAGCAGGCGCCCCGGACCCGAGGGAAGGGTCGCCGTGGTGGGCCGCGGCGCGCTCGTGCCGGCCGAACCCCGAGGGCGCCGGCGCCGGCGCGGGGGCGACCGGGCGGGCCGGCACGGGAGGCGCGGGCGGGCGCAGCGGCGGCGGGGGCGGCGCGGCCGCGCGGACCGGCGGCGGGACGGGTCCGACGGTCGGAGCCGGCGGGACGGGCGGGGCAGTCGGAGCCGGCGGCGGGACGGCCGACCAGGTGCTGGTGCGCACCTGCTCGAACTGCTGGGTGGGGCGCGGCTCGTCCAGCCGGATCGCCGGCCAGCCGCCGGTGAGCTCGCGCGGCGGGGCGTCGTCGCTCCAGGTCGCGCCCTCCAGCGTGCGCGCCGACCCGTCGAGCCGGCTGGCCTGGGTTCGCATCACGATCCGCTCGACGAGCATCTCGCTGGACAGCTGCTCGGCGAGCTCGGCCCGAAGCCGCCCCATGTCCTCGCGGAGCGCGCCCAGCTGCCCGAGCTCGGTTCGCAGGCCGGCGAGCGCGGCGACGTCGTCGCGGAGGGCGGCCACGCGGGCGACCTCGTCGCGGAGCTCGCCGAGCGCGGCGATCTCCCCGCGCATGCCGGCCACCCGGGCGACCTCGTCGCGGAGACCGGTCAGCGAGGAGATCTCCCCGCGCAGCGCGTCGAGCTCGTCGCGCATCGACTCCTCGGCCTCGCGGCGGAGCTCGTTCTCCAGCTCCAGCTCGTGCTCGCGGCGGGCGGCGACCTCGCGCTCCAGCTCCGCCTCGTAGGCGCGGCGCAGGTCGGCCTCGCGTGCGGCGGCCCGCACCCGGTCGGTGTCGCGCCGTCCGGCGGCGAAGGTGGCCAGCACGAGGGCCCAGGCCACGGCCACGACGGCGACCCGAAGCAGTTGGGCGTTGTCGGTGAGGAAGACCGCGAGCGTGGCGCCGACGGCGAGCACGAAACCGCCGGTCTGGAGCAGCGTGCGGGAGCCGGCGAGGGCGGGGCCGCGGGCGGCGTCGTCCTCGCGGCGGGGCATGGCACACAGCGTAGCGACGAGTGGCGCTCACGGGGAGGAAGCGACCCCGTGCCCACAGTGGTCCCAGGTGCCACAGTTCTCCGGGTGACCCTCTCGCTGCTCGACTGGCGCCGCCGCGTGGCCGCGCTGCACGCCGCCGTCCGGGACACCGCCGACCCCGAGCAGGGCTGGTGGCGGTGGCGGGAGGGCCGGGACGAGCTCTTCGCCGACCACCCCCAGTCCCCGCTGGACGCCTCCGGGCGAGCCGCCTTCCGCGGCCTGCCGGTGGCGCCCTACCGGCCGGAGCTCCGATTCACGCCGGTGCTCCAACCGGCGGCGCCGCTGCGGCTGGAGGTCCCCACGGCCGCAGACGGCGTCGTCCCGCTGGACCGGATCGGGGCGGTGGACCTGCCCGGGGTCGGCCGGCTCGACGTCTGGTGGGTTGCGCTCTACGGCGGCGGGGTCTTCCTGCCGCTGCGCGACGGCAGCGCGGGCGGCACCACCTACGGCGGCGGGCGCTACCTGCTCGACACGGTGAAGGGCGCCGACCTGGGGGGCGACGGCGAGCGGCTGGTGGTGGACCTCAACTTCGCCTACCACCCGTCCTGCGCCTACGACCCGCGCTGGTCGTGCCCGCTGGCCCCCGAGGGGAACCGGGTCCCCACGACCGTGGCCGCCGGGGAGCAACTGCCCCCCGGCGGCTGGTACTGAGCTGCTGGAACGGCCCCCGTGCAGGGGTCCCGCCGCGAGCCCGTGACGTGCTGGAACGGCCCCCGTGCAGGGGTCCCGCCGCGAGCCCGTGACGTGCTGGAACGGCCCCCGTGCAGGGTCCCGCCGCGAGCCCGTGACGTGCTGGAACGGCCCCCGTGCAGGG